>PLRW01000170.1 GCA_003164955.1 Actinomycetota bacterium | reverse complement strand
GCGGCATCCAGGATGCCGGTGCCCATCCCCAGCGTCCGGGCGGTCTCCCGGGCGATGGCCACCTGGTCCCCGGTGACCATCTTGACCGCCACACCCAGCTGCCGTGCCGTCGCGATGGTCGCCTTCGCATCCACGCGGGGAGGGTCGGACAGCGGCAGCACCCCGAGGAGCTGCCAGGGGCCGTCCCCGTCGGCCCGGGCCACGCCCAGCGACCGGAAGCCGCGCGCCGCGAACTCGCCGACCGCCTGGTCCACAGCATTCTTGACCTGCGCGCTGTGGCCGGCCAGTTCCATGATCACCTGCGGTGCGCCCTTGGTCACCTTGAACGTGCCGCCGTCGGCGGCGGTGACGGTGGCCTCGGTGCGCTTGCCCACCGGGTCGAACGGCTGGAAATGCGTCACCTGATAACCCGCCAGCGCCTGGTCGCTGTGCAGGCCGGCCAGGACGGCCAGGTCGATGGTGTCGTCGTCATCGGCGCGCGACGCCAGCGCCGCGGCCAGGATCACCTGGGCGGCGGTGACCTTGCCGACGGCGAACGGATCGCCCAGGGTCAGCTTGTTCTGGGTCAGGGTGCCGGTCTTGTCCGAGCACAAAACGTCCACGCCGGCCAGTTCCTCGATGGCCACCAGCCGGCTCACGATGGCCTGCTTCTTCGCGAGCAGCCGCGCGCCGGCGGCCATCGTCACCGACAGCACCGTCGGCATCGCCACCGGGATCGCCGCCACCGTCAGCACCAGCGCGAACTGCAGCGTGTCCAGGACCGGGTTGCCGCGGACGATCGACACCACGGTGATCACCGCCACCAGCGCCACCGCGAGCAGGATCAGGAACTTGCCGATCTGCAGCACCGCCCGCTGGAAATGGCTGACCGTCCGGGCGTCCTGCACCAGCTCCGCCGTCTTCCCGAAGTAGGTGCCCGCACCCGTGGCGTAGACCAGGGCGCCGATCTCGCCCTGCTTGATGATCGACCCGGAGTACACCGCGTCGCCGGGCCCCGCGGTGACCGGCAGCGACTCCCCGGTCAGCGCCGACTGGTCCACCTGCACCGGGTCACCTGCCAGCAGCCGCGCGTCCGCCGGCACGATATCGCCCATCCGCATCCGGATCACGTCACCCGGCACCAGCTCACGCGACGGCGGGGTCACCCACGTCCCGTCCCGCCGCACCCGGCACTTGACCGCCAGCTGGGCCTTCAGCGCGTCGATCGCCTTCCCCGCCTGATGCTCCTCCCAGAACCCGACCGTGGCGTTGGCTACCAGCAGCAGCAAGATGATGCAGAAATCCGGCCAGTGCCGCAGCACCCCCGACAAGATCACCGCCGCCTCGATCATCCACGGAATCGGGCCCCAGAAATACGTCAGCAGCTTCAGGAACGGATTATCCTTCTTCTCCTCAATCTCATTAGGACCGTATGCGGCCAGCCGCTTTCCCGCCTCGGCCTGGCTCAGGCCATCCGGTGACGATGACAGCCGCTTCTCCACCTCCGGCACCGGAAGGGACTTCAGGTCATCCTCCGCATCCGGCACCGGGCCCGCTTCCGATCCGGGAGCCCCGGGCAGGCCAGCGCCTGTTTCCTTAACGGTGCTCATGGTCTTCACCCGTCCATCGCGCCGCGCATCCGCCCGCGCGCATCGGGCATTCACCAGGGCCGGAGCCAGCTTCCCGGACGGGCCGCCCGGCAGGACCGCGATCGAGAAGAAGGCCGCACCGGCAGGCTTCCCGGCACCGAGAACGGTGGCCGGGCGGGTCATAGACGCTCATCAGATCGTTCCTCGCATGACTCGGCCGAGTCACCAAGGTCCGGAGCAACATTTTAGGGATTGCCCTGAAATAACGATTCTCTAGCGATCAGGGCAGCTCCTACCCCGATTCTACGCTCAACGGGGCATGGCGGTACGCGCCACGTCCTGGCCGCCGACGGGAACTATCTGTTCCCGCAAGGCGGGCCTGCCCTGGCCCGGGTCATCATCGGCACCGGACTCCCGCTGGACTACACCCCGGTCACTGCTGCCCACCACGCGCGACTGCTCGCCCACGTCCGCAGATCGGGCAGCCCGCGCGGCGCGCGCGACCTGATCATCACCGCGCTGGACGCCTGATCAAGGCACGCTGGGCGAGAATTCCTATTACGGCAGCTGCCGGGGACGATCCTGTACTGCTTCAGAACTCGCTTCTGCGCCCCGCCCCATCGCTTGCATGACATCCGGCTTTCCTCTTGAGACCTCCATGGTCGGCAGCATCGCGTATCCACAATCACCGTCGATCATGTCCGCCGCGGCGCCGAAATCCCCATTCAAGCCTGCGTTATAGAGGGACCAGAAGAGCGTGACGTCGGTCATGACACGGACCGCGACGGCATATTTGGTGTTGCCAGGACGGTGTCAAGCCAGCCGAAGGCCACTTGGTGCAGCCTGGACACCGCCCCCGCTTGGCAGTGTTCACCGCCCCCTTCTGCCGCGGGGAAGAGGTGGTAAGTACAGGGTTGCCGTGCCCATTCGCCCGGAATCGAGATGCCGCCTGATGAGGCCGTCGCACTCGGCGCGTCGCAGCGTGTCGGTGAGCACCTTGTGCGAGACGCCATCCAGTACGTCATGGAGATCCTGGAAGCGGAGACCCCCAGCAGCCAGCTCCCCGAGCACCCCCGGAGTCCAGCGCCCGCCGATCAGCCGGACCAGGGCATAGGGCCGTCTCCACTCGATAGTCATCTCGATGGCCGGCCAGCGGTTCACAGATCATCTTCCCCGGCGCCGGGCCCGGCCGGACGGAAGAACTTGTCATCCTCCTGGATCGTCGCGACGTCTTCGGCTGCAGCCTCCTTGATCTCGTCCAGGCCCGGGTTGCCGCGGCCGCGGGGCCGGATCAGCAGGCTCAGCCGGCGCGCGTTCAGCGGGCGCGGGCTCAGGCGCCGTGCGTTCGGCAGGCGCGGGCCCACGCGGCGCGGGTTCAGCGGGCTGCTCATCACCAGCGACAGCACCAGGCCTATAACACCGATCAGAATCAGGATGACGCCCACGACGTGCACGTTCAGGCCGTGGCTGGATGTGGCGGCGACGGCGAACCGCAAGATTGCCCCGACCGCGATCAGGAGGAGGGCCGTGCCGGTTGACATCACGTTCCGCCGGGCCCGCGGCCCGGGCCGGACCCGTCGGCTGGACGTACTCACCGGTGCCCCCAGCCAGACTGCCGCCCGGTGCGGCCAGCGTTACCCGGGCTAGTGAGCAGGTGACAGGTCGGCGGCCCCATGGCATTCACCATCCCTGACCTGGCGCCTGGCCGGGACCGGCCGGCGCACAAAAAACTCCGGAACCTTGCTACACAGCCGCAACATCGCGGGCACAGCCGCCGGGGACCGGAGCAGTACTTTTAACGTACGCTCCGCCGGCTCCGGCGAACAGGGGCGGTGGAGTCAGCGCGATTACGCGGTCCGCGTGGTTCGCCTCACGGGCCGCCAGCCGGGCAGTGGCCATCTGCCCCGGCAGAACCCCCCGCTACCAGAGTCAGGCCGGCCAGCGCATCGGCCGCCCAGCCACGACGCCCGGTAGCCGCGCAACGTCGCCGGGACCCACCGGAGGCGCATCCTCCATCTTGGCGCACGACCAGCGCCGCTGGCGGTGCTCAGCGGTGCGCGAACCGGCGGGACACGGGCTCAGCCTCACCGGCTGACGCTGTCCCGCTCGAAAATAGGATTCGGCTGGTGACCTGCTGGTCATCCGTGCGTCAGGCGGCGTGCGTGTACCCGTCGATCAGGCCGCCCAGGACAGGTTTTCGGCGGATCTGTTGTGTGTCGACGTCGGTCACGGTGGCGCGGGGAGCGTCATGTTCGCCGTCGGGGACGCGCTGCCCGATGCCCACGCAATCGATTATTCGAGCGGCACAGGGCCAGCCGCGGGGCCGTGCTGGACCGCCTGATCGCGATGGTGCGCGGCGATGTCCGACCAGGTCCCCGCGGTCATCCCCGGCCGCGTGCGCCAGCCACTTCTTTGACTTCGCATATGGTCTCTTCCAGCGGCCGCCACGGGCCTGGCGGCCGTCGCTTGAGCTTCGCCAGCCGCAGAGCGCGCTTCGGGGATGAATGATCCGGGTGAGAGTATGTGGATCTTGGGACCACTTCTGAGTGGCCAAGGAGGGGGTTCTATGCCGGGAGTCACACATCCGGCGCGGGCCGGCCACCGAAGACCGTCCGACGAATTCGAAACCGTCGGGGTCAAGGCCATTCCCGGGCTGCCGGGCGCGCACGGTCGCCGGGCCGATCTGAGCGGTCCGTCTTTGGCACCGGTACAGCCATGACGGCCGCTTCCGGCGTGCCGGACGACCAGACGATCGGCAGCTCCCTGGCCGAGGTCGCCGAGGCATGGATCGCCGACGATCCCGACCCTCGGTGCCAAGCGGAACTGCGCGCCCTTCTTGATGCCGGTGACTACCGCGAGCTGGCCGATCGATTCCGGGGAAACCTGCAGTTCGGTACCGCCGGACTGCGCGGTCCCCTCGGTGCCGGACCCACCCGGATGAACGTGGCCACCGTCCGACGGGCCAGCGCCGGGCTCGCCGCCTACCTGGCGGCCTCGGTTCCCCGGGCAGCCGCGGCGGGGGTCGTGATCGGCTACGACGCCCGCCACGGCTCAGAGCGCTTCGCCGACGAAGCCGCCAGAGTGATCTCCGGGTCGGGACTGCGAGTCCTGCGTCTCCCCGGTCAGCTTCCAACTCCGCTGCTCGCGTTCGCCGTCCGACACCTCGCCTGCGCGGCAGGAGTGATGATCACCGCCAGTCACAACCCGCCACGAGACAATGGCTACAAGGTCTACCTGGGGAACGGAGCCCAGATCGTTCCGCCGGCCGACAACGAGATCTCCGCCGCGATCGGGAAGGTCGGGCCGCTGGCTCTAGTCCCGCTGGGTGATTGCGGCCAACCGGTGGGCGCGGACATCGTCGACGAATATCTCGACGCCGTCGTCGCCGCCCTGCCCGCGACCGATACCCACGACATCAGGGTCGTGTACACGCCCCTTCACGGTGTCGGCCGCAAGGTATTCCTCGCCGCGTTCGACCGAGCCGGCTTTGCCGCCCCGCACGTGGTGCCGCTCCAAGCCGAACCGGACCCGGACTTCCCAACCCTGCCCAAACCCAATCCCGAAGAACCAGGCGCTCTCGACCTTGCCATTGCCGAAGCCCGTGCGGTCGGCGCCGATCTGGTTCTGGCCAACGACCCTGACGCGGACCGATTGGCCATGGCCATCCCTTCCGGCGCCGAGCCCAGCGGCTGGCGGGTACTGCGCGGCGACGAGGTGGGGGCGCTCATCGGCGACTACCTGCTCGACCGGGCCACGAACCGGCATCACGCCCAGGTCGCCACCACCGTCGTGTCGTCAAGCCTGCTCCGCCTGCTCGCTCAGGCCGCCGGGGCGTACTACACCGAGACGCTCACCGGCTTCAAATGGATCATGCACGAGACGGCCGCTCGCCCTGATATCCGCTTCCTATTCGGCTACGAGGAGGCGATCGGCTACGCAGTGAACAACGTCGTACGCGACAAGGATGGCATCTCCGCTGCTCTGGTCGTGGCAGGGATCGCCGCAGAAACAAAACGTCAGGGACGGACTATCGCCGACCGGCTCGACGACATCGCTCGCCGCTTCGGGCTCCACGCCACCGACCAGTTTTTCCTCGAGCTTCCCGGAGAGGCCGGACGAGAGCGAATCAGCCGGATCATGGCAGCACTGCGCTCGTCGCCGCCAGCCGAACTGCTCGGCCATCCCGTGACCGAGATCGACGACGCCGCGACCGGGATCCGGCGAACCGCCGACGGTCACGAGGCAACGCTGGGACTGCCACGCGGCGATGTGCTGGTCTGGCACAGTGGAGAACGCGCCCGCGTGGTTGTCCGGCCCAGCGGGACCGAGCCAAAACTCAAGGTTTACCTTGAGGTCGTCCTCCCGGTGGGAGAACTCAACGACGTCCCCGCCGCCAGAAAGACGGCCGCCAGCGAGCTCAGCCGCCTCAGGCACGACCTGCACGCCGTCCTCGACCCCGACTGAGCGGAGCCCCGATGACCGGAACGCGCCGCGAGCTGGCAGCCATGATCGACCACACGCTCCTCAAGGCGTCTGGGGGCATCCGCACCGCCCAGGCCGCGTTGGCCCTGGTCGATGCCGGTACTACCCGCCTCGGACTATCGCCCGCCGCCGTCCTCACCGAACTCGACCAATCAGGAAGGCGCGTGTAGCGATGCACATCGTGGATCTCATCGCCGCCAAAAGGGACGGTCACGCCGTTAGTGCTGATGACTTGCACCAGCTGATCCTCGGCTACACGGCGAACGATATCCCGGATTATCAGATGGCGGCTTTCTTGATGGCCGGCTACCTGCGCGGGTTCACCTACGACGAAACAGCTGCCCTGACCGACGCCATGCTCGCCTCAGGTGACCAACTCGACCTCTCCCCACTCTCAGGGCCCACGGTTGACAAGCATTCCACCGGCGGCGTCGGTGACAGCACCACCCTCGTCGTCGCCCCGCTAGCCGCGGAGCTAGGCATGCAGATCATCAAGCTGTCAGGCCGGGGGCTGGGCTTTACAGGCGGAACCCTGGACAAACTTGAGTCCATTCCAGGCATGCGCACCCAGCTCACCACCAATGAGCTGATCGCTCAGGTCGGGCGCATCGGCCTTGCCGTGTGCGCCCAGACCAGCGACCTTGTTCCCGCCGACCGGGCCATGTACGCATTGCGCGACGTTACCGCCACAGTCGGCAACATAGCTCTCATCGCCTCCAGTATCATGAGCAAAAAGCTTGCCGGCGGAGCGCAGTCGATTCTTCTGGACGTCAAGGCGGGCTCAGGGGCGTTCATGAAGACCACTGACGACGCCCGAGCGCTGGCCAGAGTATGCGTGGCACTCGGAAAGAGCCGCGGTCGCGCTACCCGGGCGGTGATTACCGACATGAGCCAGCCGCTGGCGGACACGGTAGGTAACGCCATCGAAGTCCGGGAAGCGATCGAGGTGCTACGGGGCAATCGCCAGTCCCGCTTCGTGGACCTCTGCCTTGCCCTCGTCGGCCACCTAGCCGCCCTGTCAGGCGCTGCTGCAGACGTTGAGACGGGACAGGAACGAGCTGCTCACGCATTGCGCAGTGGCGCTGGGCTTGACCGGTTCCGGCGCCTGATCGAGGCGCAGGGCGGCGACCCGCGCGTCGTCGACGACACGTCGCTGTTGCCGATGGCACCCATCGTTCACGACATCCACGCCCAGCAAGACGCCTGGCTCGCCACGGTCGACACCGAGGCGATCGGTCGCGGCTCAGGCGCCCTCGGGGCCGGCCGGGAAACGCTGGACGACGTCATCGATCCCGCCGTCGGCCTCGCCCTCCACGCAAAGATCGGCGACCGGCTCCGGCGCGGCGAGGTGATGGGGACAATCCTGGCCCGGAGCGAAGAAGAAGCTCGCGTGGGCGAAGATGCCGTGCTCGGAGCGCTTGGCTGGTCGGACCGGCCCGTCGATGCGCCCCCCCTCATCTACGACGTCGTCGATGACGCTGAGGTCCGTCTGGCCTGATCCCCTCCGGGCCCGGGCGGTTCCAGTCGGCCCTCCCCGGCCACCGGAGGTCCCGGCGTCCCTTCAGGCGAGCCGCACCCCGCCCAAGCGGCGACCGCAACCCTTCGCTGGCCACGGCTGCTCTCGGCATTCCCCGGCTGACCAGGCATTCCGGCTGACCTGGCATTGCAGTGACATGGCTGGCACGCGTAACATTCGATGTCAAGACGGTCGTGTATTCGCCTTGGTGACGCCGTTCCAGACCCCGGCGAACGCCTCCTCGACGTGACGATCCCCGGTGCGCCTTGCACAGGCGGGGTGCCGAGTCGAGGAGCGATGGCATGTCGAAACCGGTGAACTGCTGGGCTCTGGAGCCTCACCCTGCCCGGCGCGGGCATCTCCGGGTGGGGTCTGATCGCCACCTTCGGGGCCGCCCTGGCGGTCATCCACGCCAATGCCATGAACCCGTACCCGTTGACGATCGCCCCGGCCTCAGCGCTCAGCCGCTCCCACCAGCCGCGGCGCTGGGAGCAGCTGGCGACGGTGTTGCGTAGAAACTGGAGAACTCATGGCCTCTGCAGACTCCACACAGCGAGAGAATCCCGTGCCTGAGCCACGCTCCCTGCGGCAACGGATGGGTGCCGACATCGAGACCGTCGGCGTGGCCCCTGTCCCCGAGAAGCAGCGGACGATGACACCGGGCAAGATGTTCATCGTCTGGCTGATGGCCTCGGCTTCAGCCACGACGCCGTTGATCGGATTTCTACTGTTCCATTACGGGCTGGCCTACATGATCGCGGCCATCGTCGTGGCGTTCCTGATCGGCGTAATTCCGGCTGGGCTGTTCTCGGAGATGGGCCGGCAGGTACCGCTGACGGCGCTGGTGGTTGCGAGGAAGAGCTTCGGGTGGGATGGTTCGCTGCTCTTCTCGTCGTTGTTCACCGTTGTGAACCTGGGTTGGTTCGGGCTGAATACGCAGATCGGCGCCTCGATCTTGGCGGCGATCACCCACTCGTCCACCTACCTGTGGGACGTCATCGTCGGCGGAGTCGAGATCATCTTGGTCCTGTACGGCATGAAGTGGCTTGAGCGTTTCTACCGCTACACCAGCGGCGTGCTCATCGTTTGCTACCTGGCCCTCACCATCTACCTGGTCACGCACTACACCCTGCACTACCCGAAGCAGACCGTGCCGATGAACTGGGGAACGGCGCTCACGACGGTGCTGACGTTCTCGCTGCTGGCCTGGACCTACAAGTTGTCCACCACCTCACGGTTCGCGGTGCCGTCGGCCAAGACCGGGGGGACCAAAGCCTCGTACTTCTTGGTGCCCTCGGTCGGCATCATGCTCGCGGTCCTGGTCATGGGCGTCCTCGGCTCCTACTCCCAGCAGGCCACCGGCAGCTGGAACATCGCCCTGCTCGGCGCCCACATCTCAGGATGGGGTTTCGTGGCCGCCCTGGGCGCCGCCCTGGCCGTCCTCCACACCAACGCCATGAACCTCTATCCGTCCACCGTGGACCTGCTGGTCGTGCTCAACAATGTGCACAAGCGGACGCGGTGGGAGCAGCCACTGGCGACTGTCATCCTCGGAATCGGCGGGATTCTACTGGCGGTCGCCGGGATCGTCCAACACGTGAGTACCCTGCTCAACGATGCCGGGGACCTGATCATCCCCTTCACGTTCGTGATGTTGATGGACTGGATCTACGTGCAACGGCGCCGCACGGCGGCCGAGGCGTTCTTCGAGCGCCCCCAGGGCCGCGCCGGCCGGATCGTGCCAAGCGCCATCGCCGCGGTAATCGTCGGCTTCATCATCAGCTACTGGGGAGACCACTTCCTGCCTGGCTTCTTCTACAACACGCTGCCCCTGCCGGTAGTGGGCGGGGTGGTCGCCGCGGTCCTCTACGGCGCGGCAGCCAGGGTCTGGCCGCGGGCGTCGGCGGCCACCGGACCTGCCCAGCCCGTCGTGCCTGCAGTGTGACGAGCACAACGGTGCGGGCCGGGGCGGACCTAATGCCACCTGGGGGTTGCCCGCGGAACTGTAACTCGGCACGGGCAGCGGGCGTCAGCAACTCGCCGACCGCCCCGACGAGCCGTGTCATGTCAAAGGAGACCTGCCGGGTGTCGCATTCCGGCGCGGCGAGGACCGCGAGGCTCGAGCCGTCGCTTACCGCCTTGACGAGCATCAGGCCGTCCTCCATTTCCACCAGTGCCTGGATGGGTGCTCCGCCCTCGAATATCCGCGCTGCCCCCTCCACCAGGCTGGCCAGGCCGGCGATGATGGCTGCGAACTGCTCAAGGGCGTCTTCAGGGATGCCCGCCGACGTGGCGAGCGGCACTCCGTCCACGGATACCACGATCGCGTGCGCGACGTCCTCGACCCGTGTGGTGAAGTCGGTGACAAGCCAGTTCAGGTCCTGGCGGTAGGGCTGGCTCATCGGTTGCCTTCCTCTGCTGCGCTCGGCGTCCCGGTCTCAGCCTCACGGCTGCCGAGCTGGAACCCGCCCAGGCGACTACGTGCCCTTTCGGGTGACCGCCGTGGGGGCGGTGCCTGGCGCGGGGGAATTGCCTGTCCCCCCGTCCCGGGGCTTTCGGGTTGCCAGCCGGGTGGCTGTGACTCGTCCGCGGCGGGGCCACTGGCCCTCGGGCCGCCGGCCGAGCTGGGGATCAGGTTCACCCCGGGTGTCCGCAATGGCAGCCCGGACGCCGTGCGGTCGCCGTCCGCCGGCGTGCGGATGGTCCGCATGCCGTCACCCGGCCGGCTGCCCAGGCCGGGTGCCTGCCGGGCCGGCCTGCTGGGCGCGCTCGGCGCGCTGTCACCCGGCGTATCGTGCACGGGGGTGGGCGGCATTCCGGGCGGGGACGTCCCGGCCGCGCCCGGCACGGGCAGGCCGGGCGCTGCCGTGCTGGGCGCCCGGGCGCCCAACGCGCTGCCGACGGGGGTGGCGGGCTCGACCTGGGCTGCGGCGGGCACGCTGCCGACCGCGCC
>PLRW01000188.1 GCA_003164955.1 Actinomycetota bacterium | reverse complement strand
GGGTTCGGGCCGGTACAGGACACGGGTCCGGTGCGCGAAACCTTCTGGATAGATCGAGGAATCCAGCACGAGGGTGCAGAACTCGGCCACGGCTTCCGGCTCACGAGCCAGGAAATCCCGCTCGAACTGGTCCACGCTTGCGTTGTGATTCTGCGTGGCACCGAGCGCCTCGGCGGCGCCCTGATCGTAGGCCGCGCGGAGTCCGGCCAGTTTGCGGCGACGTTCGGCGTCCGCCATGGCATGCCGTTGCTGCTCGGCCTCAAACGCCGCCCGCGCTGCGGTTTCCTCACGTTCGTACCGCGCTGCGCCGCCGAGCAGCCTGCCCAGCCCACTGGGCGGTGGCGGAGCGAACTGTTCCCAGCGTGGTCCGGGCAGTGGCCGGTCTAACCCGCCCGCGTCGAACGGAGGGTAGCTCGGCGCGCGTTTGAGCGAAGGGAACGTCACAAGTGGGCGCTGCCGAACACCCGCGTTCAGTACCGAATCCAGCTCCGCGACCCGAGTCTGGACCCCCGAGGTCATCGAGGCAGCCTCAGCCTTCCGTGCCTCGGGGTAAAGCCGCTTGCGCTCTTTCGCATCCGCGGTGGTTTGCCGCGCGGCCGTCTTTAGGTGCTCGCTCCTGGCTCGTGCCGCGGCTTGAGCTTCCATCCGCAAGGTCTGCTGTCGCTGTCGCTGGCGGCGAGCCTGCTCGCGCTGAAGCTCAGCCCACAGACCCCGGCTCTTTGCCACCTGACCTCCCGCGCCCCCAACATTTACCGTCGGGACATACTGTGGCGGACTCTGAGGACTATGTGAACACTTTCCAGCAGCCCCACAGGAAATTGCGTAACGGCGGGGTCCCGGTCACTGGTTCGAGCCTAGTTTCGCCCACCAGGTCAGAGGTTCTATTCGAAATGCTGCCCTAGTCACGAAGAGTAATAGGGAGCAAAAGGTTCCCGCTAGCACCCATGCAGGATGCCTCGGTAAAGCGCCGCGGGCATGGCGAGGACGCTCTACTTCGGGGTGCCACAGGGTTCCTGGGAACACCGAGCAGGAGGTCCGAGAGCATAGCTCGAAGCCGGGCATGTCGGGCTGCAGTCGGCCACGGGGTACGCGGTTCAGGCGGCGGTAGAGAACCGATTGCGCACGAGCTTCGTGGCAGTCGGCGTTGACCGTCCAGCTGAACCGGGATGAAGGCCAGAGTCCACTCTTCACGTCACGTGATCAGAACTCCGTCAAGCGTTCGCCAAAAGTTGGCGCCTGGCAGCTAGGCCGTGTGCAGTCGATCTCGCGGCGTTCCTTTGTAGCCACCCATCCGCTTGGTTGAGCACCCATCTCGGGCCGAGGAGCTTGCCAAGCCGCAACTCGTGAACGAGCAGGGTGGCGGCTACGATGCTCTGCATGCGAGTTGTGAACTCCTCAGCGTCTGAGTCCTTTTCTGGTCCCTGGCTGAAGAGTTCGTCGTCGATGTAGTTAGCCTTGATGCGTAGCCGGTATAGGTAATCAAACATCGTGAAGGCGCGTACCTGCGAGCGCACTGACGCCTTCTCCTCCGACGCGAGACGAGGAAGAGGGGTAATGGGGATATAGGCACCCGCAGGCAGCCTCTCTATCGACAGCGATTTTTACAGGCTTGATGTGATCGCCGTAAACGCCAAGGCTTCTGTCCGCTAGCTTGCCCAAGTGATAGTCAAGGGCGCCGAAGCGTCTCCCGTCGAAAGCAAGGTAACGGAATGCGGCGAGATATCCGTTATGCGTACGAAAACTGCGATTGTGCTTCGTATCCGTATGAAGTTCCTCGGTCATGAAGCTAGCGTGCTGCCGGGTCGCCATGGTGTGCAACCGAATCGCAGCATGGGTGCCTGGTTATGGGTGGCGGATACGCAGTAGTCCGCGTTGCAGGACCGCTACCGCCCCGGCAAGGCTGTCAGGATTGGTGAGGGAGGCCAGGTCGCTGATTGCCTTGGTGGCTGCGGCGGACTGGTCGGTCAGGCGCAGTACGACAATGCCGGCATGACTGCCGGGCGGGTAGGCGCGGATGTCACCCAGCCCGCGGTCCAGGGAGATCAGGATCCGTCCCGCCGCAGTGGCTGCGGTGACAACGTCTCGGTCCGGTGCGCCGATCAGGCCCTCTTGAGTGACGGTATCGACATCGTGACCGGCGCTGGTCAAGATCGCGGTAGACGAGACGGGCAGGTTCTCGTCGAGCTTGAACTTCACCGTGACTGCGGCAGCGGGAGCAGTTCTTCGCGTGCCAGCGCGGCACCATAGGCGGCGGCAGCGCGTACGCCCGCCACGGTGACCGTAGGGTACTCGGTGGTGATCTCCTCGGCCGTCATGCCGGCGGCCAGGCAGTCCAAGATCACGCTGACCGGCACGCGGGTTCCGGCGATCACGGCCTGGCCGTGCATCACCCCCGGGTTAGTGGAGATCATCTCCAGCTGGTCAGCGGTCACGACTCAAGTGTGCCTTGCCGGAAGGAGGAACGCGGCACCATCGCCGGTCGCGCCGCGTCGGCGCTCGGCCCGCATCATGTGCAGCACCTCGAACAGTTCCATGTTGACCTGCATCCGTGCGTCCGGTCCAGGCGGCGGGCCAGGAAATCGTCCCGGAACCGGCCGTTGAACGGGATGCTCATGTCGGCGAAGACCCGATCGCAGGACAGCAGGCCCTTCATCCACTCGTTCGAATCAGTGGCTCTCGTTGGTGGATGGGCCGCCAGGAAGATGGAGGAAGGCTAGCCCGAGGGTAAGTCCGACAGTCCACCCAGGACGTGCTGAGCCGGTTCGTGGCCGCGCTCGGCGGCACCCTCAAGCTCATCGCCGACTTCGGCGACGAGCAGCTAAAGCTGGCCTGACAAAGGCAAGATGGGACATGCAGTTCCGGGCGCTGCCCGGGATACCGCTCATCGAGCCCGGCGACGACTTGCCTGCGCTCATCGCGAAGGCCGCGCAAGCCGACGGATTCACGTCGGTTCGTGCCCGGAGGGTCCGCGCTGGCTGCCGCTGCGGCCGGGCCCGTCGCCCTGCGCCAGCCGACTCACGCGGACGCGGCAGAGTCGGCCCCGCGGGCCGACCCCGCCGCGTATACCGGGGAGCGCCTGCTGCTTTCCCCCGCCGTGGTGAAGGGGTGCCGGGTGGCGACGGGCGTCACCATGGCCTTCATACTGATCACCATGATCTGAAGTCACCGTGAACGCTCACGCGGAACGCTGGCGATCCACCGCTCGGCGATCGCGCGCGGCACCCGGACAGGGTCTTAATGATCCGCACCCCGTCCGTGGCGAAGTGGGTCTATCTCGCTTAGATTGCCTGCAGCAGGATGGTACGCAGATCGCGGTGGCTGAGGGTGACGGGGTTGCCTTGCATACTGCTTGATCTGGCCGCTTTGACGGCAACGTCATCGGCGTGTTCCGGCCGAATGCCGAATGCAGCCAGGCCGGGTATCTCGAGCAGCGTGGTCGTCTCGTGTATCCAGGCCAGGCCGTCCTCGATGGATGCGGCGGGTTTCCCGGTGACGAGCTGAGACGCTTCGGTGTAGCGGTGCAGAGCGGGGTGATCCGGCTGCGCGGACCGCAATGCCTGCACGTTTGCCTCCATGACGGGAGCCAGCAGCGCGGCGCAGGCCACGCCGTGCGGCACGTCCGCGGTGCCGCCGATGACGCCGGCCAGGCCGTGGACGGCACCCAGCTTCGCGTTGGCCAGCGCGATCCCGCCCAGCAGGCTGCACAGCGCCATCTCCGTCCGTGCGCCGAGGTCGTTGCCATCGGCATAGGCGGCACGCAGGCCGGCCGCCGCGCGGCGTAGTCCCTCGCGGGCCAGGCCGTCGGTCAGCGGATTGGCCCGGACGGAGACGAACGGTTCCAGGCACTGGGTGAGCGCGTCCAGGCCGCTGGCGGCGGTGACCCGCGGCGGGCAGGATACGGTGAGCTGGGGGTCGACCAGCGCGACCCGGGGGATCATCAGCGTGCTGCGCAGGCTCGCCTTGACCCCGTGCGCTGGTGAGGCGAGCACGGCGTTGGCGGTTACCTCCGCCCCGGTGCCAGCGGTAGTGGGCACCGCGACGCAGGGTACGGCTGGCTGGGTGATCTTCCGGCCGGGCCCGACTACCTCCAGATAATCCAGCGGGTCACCGCCGTTGCCCAGCAGTATCGCTATGGCCTTGGCGGTGTCGATGACGCTGCCACCGCCGATCGCGGCGATAACGTCAGCGCCGTGTTCGCGCGCGGCGCCGGTACCGGCCCGGGCCAGCTCGACCGTGGGCTCACCCGCCACCGGGAACACTGTGGCTGGCAGCCCCAGCCCGGCCAGCAGGCCGGCGTTACGGGCGGGGTCCGCACCTGTGCAGACCAGCACCTGGGATCCGAGCCCGGCGAGAACGCCCGGTAGTTCCGCCGCCCGGCCGGCCCCGACGATGATGCGGCCAGCGGTGGCGAACTCGAAGGTCATCGTCGTCACGGCGAGCCGCTCGCCCAGCCCTCGCTGCCCGCCGGGAACACCACGGAGTACCTGGTAGAGTCCCGCGGCGCCGCCATCATCTCGGCTACCGAATCCCGCCAGGCGGCATAGTGCGGCGTCAGCTTGTGCGCAGCCGAGGCATCGTCGTCACGGTAGACCTCCGCTAGGACCACGTGCGCCGGGTCGGCTTGATCCTGAATGACGTCGAAACGCAGTACGCCGGGCTCGGCCAGCGAGGCCCGTGCATTTACCAGGGTGGCGGCCAGGAAATCCTCGACTCGTTCAGGCCGGATCCGCGCATGAACATGAACGACCAGCATGTGCTCATCCTGCTACACGGTGCTCGTGCCCGCGACCTGTCCTCGACCGACCTGCACCGCCGCCTCGGCCTCACCGGGCCCGACGACGAGCTGAAAGACCTCGGGGACACCCGGAAGCCCCTGCATCTGCTTGAGCGCCCGGGCGCTCAATTCGGCCCGGTAAGTCACCGCCGCCGGTCCCGGACAGCAGCCACTCGCCCGGCCCAATCGGGGATCGCCTCAGTGACCGGGACTGTCGGGGCCGTTCCATCCCGTGCGGCTGCGAGTTCCTCGTAGTAGCCCGGCTGGCTGGCCGCGACGACGGTCAGGCTCCACACGTGCAGCATGCGGCGCAACTGCTCATAACCGGCCGGGTCGTGGGCAGCATCCACCGCCAGGTGGTACTGGCACAGGAACTCTTCACGCTCCCGCTCGGGAAGATCTCTCAGGATCACCAGCGGATCGGAGGGGTCCTCCATCGGC
Organism: Actinomycetota bacterium; assembly: GCA_003164955.1. Lineage (GTDB taxonomy): Bacteria > Actinomycetota > Actinomycetes > Streptosporangiales > Streptosporangiaceae > Bog-532. The sequence continues at coordinate 12,619 of PLRW01000188.1, read as the reverse complement.
TGTGCGGTCATGGTACGTAGCCTGCGCTTCAGCGCCCTGGCAAACCTGCCTGCCGCGCTAGGGTTGGCCCAGAACCGGCAGGGGAGCCGCTGCTTCGCCGATTCCGGGAGCCGCGTGGACAACCTGTGATTATCGCAACCTCGGTGGAGCGTGCCGATATGCGCAGGTTAAAAACTTGCCTAGGGTGCCGGCGTCGATCATTGCCTCTCTTTTACGCGGACGTGGCAACGCTCCTTGTCAGCGGTGGGCGGCCAGCTCCGGATCTGCGGCACTGTCAGCCGACGGGGTCGGAGCCGACGTTCGCCATGTGCCGGACTGACCTGATCTCAGGCCGGGGTCTGGCGGACGCCGCGGCGCCAGACCGCGCGGATGGACAGCGTGTCGGCGATGGTCGTGGTGGGGTCGCCGTCGACCAGGAGCAAGTCGGCGCGGGCTCCCGGGGTGATGCGGCCACGGTCGGTGAGGCCGAATCGGCGCGCCGGGGTGGAGGTGGCCGCCCGCAAGGCCTGCACCGGTGTGAGGCCGGCGGTGACCAGCAACTGGAGTTCGTGGTGCACGCTGGCGCCGTGGGCCATGCCGCCGAAGGCCGGGTCGGGTTCCGATACGTCGGTTCCGGTCAGGATGTCCACGCCCGCGGCGTGCAGCGCCGCCACCGCGCCCAGAGCATCGTTCAGGTCGCCTTGCGGGTAGACGTTCATGCTGGCGCGTAGCGCGTCGAGCCACTGCGAGCTCAGCTTGGAGCTCACCCGCTCGTCGGCGGCGAACCGGGCGCCGGTGTGGCCGGTGGCGGAGGACAGGACGGTCAGGGTCGGGATGACGAATGTGCCGGCCGCGGCGATGTCCGCCACGATGCCGGGGGTGGCCGGGCCGTCGGCGAACAGGTGCCCGAGGCCGTCGATGCCGGCTCGCACCGCCCGCCGCGCGCCGGCGATGGTGGTGGCGTGGGCGATGGCCAGCTTGCCGTGCCGGTGTGCCTCCCGTACGGCGGCGGTGAGGACGTCGTCGCTGATGACCGGCAGCCCGGGGTGACCCACGACGGTACCGTCCTCGATCATGATCTTGACGTAGTCGTAGCCGTCGGCGACCTGCTGCTCGATCATCTTCGCTGCCTCCGCCGGGGTGGAGCAGAACGGGAAAGCGTAGCCGGGCGGCGGGCCGTCGTGCGGGTGGTCGCCGTCGTCCGGGAACGCATCAGCCGGCGGCCCGTACTCACTCGGGTGCCCACCCGGCGGGGTGATCCCCATCCCGGCCGACCGCAGGTCCGCGACGTCGTCGCCTGCAACAGCCGCGCGCTCCTCCGGCGTCCAGTGGCCCATCATCTCCAGTTCGGTGGTGACACCGAAACGCAGCGCCAGGCGAAGCCCGTCCAGGTCGGTGTGGACATGAGAGTCGATCAGTCCGGGCAGGAAGGTCCCTCCGCCAGCGTCCACGACGGTGGCACCAGGCGGCACCGGCCCCCCGACCGTACCGATGCCCGCGCCGTCGAGCACGACCGTGCGCGCCTCAATGACCTGCTCGCCATCGAAGACCCGCGCGTTGGTAATGGCGGTGATCTTCATGATCTTCCCTTCCCGCACTTCCTTACCACTGTTAAATCCTTACCGCTGTTAAGTTAACTTGAACGCTGTTAAGCTGTCAACCGTGACCGCCTCTTTGAACCGGGTTCCCCGCCTCGACCGTGAGCAGGTGATCCGCGCCGCGCTGCGCCTGCTCGACGAGGCCGGCCTGGACGGGCTGACGCTGCGCCGCCTGGCAGCCGAGCTGGACGTCCAGGCACCAGCCCTGTACTGGCACTTCGCGAACAAGCAACAGCTGCTCGACCACATGGCGCACATGATGACGCAGCCGTGGATGCATACCATCAGCACGACCACCGCCGGCCGGCGGTGGGAGGACTGGCTCACCGAGGTCGCGTGCACCTACCGGGCGCTGCTGCTGTCCCACCGCGACGGTGCCCGGCTCGTCGCCAGCACCCGGCCGCTGCCGGACAGCCTGCCGCTGCTCGACAGCTGCATCGCCGCCTTCCAGCAGGCGACCGGCTGCGGCCCTGGCCAGGCCCTGCAATGCCTGATCACGCTCACCACGTTCGTCCGCGGCTTCGTCCTCGACGAGGAGGCCGAACTATACCGCGCTCAGGAACGACCCGAGCCGCAGCCCCATCAAGGGACCAAACGCACCGCAGCCCGCACCCCGCAGCCCACTCCGCACCTGGACGCCGCCATGCACGGCATCGGATCACCCAACGGCGAGGGCACCTTCGAGTACGGGCTGCACCTGATCGTCGACGGCATACGCACCGCCCTGCACCGCCACACAACATCGGGGAACGACGGAGAGGCAACCTCCGACGTCCACGAGGCAGCCGTGTAGCCAGCCGCGGTCCGGGACCGGGTCGGATCGTGCACGCGGCCCTGAGAGGACGCCGGCCGCCCATAGCGCCCGTCCCGCGTGCCTGCCTCGCCATGGCTCGGCCACGCCCGTCGCTGGGCATCAGCGGCGACGGGTGGCCGTTTCGATCATGGCGGGAATGGTCTGCTGCGTGCTCGAGCAGATCTGCGGTACCGACATGGCCGCATCGGCGATCTACGGCCTCTGGAGCCGTGAGCTGGCATCCATCGCGGATGCCCGCAGCCGTGCCACATGGGTGCCGGGGCGGTGATCCGGAGTGGTATAGAGCGCTGGGCCGCTGCTGATGAGCAGGCAGGAGCGTCTGGTGGAGGATAGGAGCATCTAAGTCACTGTGGGGTGAGGATCATGGATCGTGCCCGCCCATCTGGTCGGGGTCTTGGTGAGCTGGGTGCGGGGGACCGAGAGGTGCTTTGGCCGGTTCATGGCCTGTTCCAGCGCCGGGTCGCGGGGGACGATGCGCTGCTCGAGCTGGCAAGGCTCCGTTTCGCCCAGATGGGCGTGGCCGCCGAGGTATATGCCGACACGCCAGAGGAGCTTGAGCATCTGCTGAGGTTCGTGCCCCCTCACCCGTACAGGCCTGTGGTCCACCTGAACCGCGGCGTCAATGTGCTGAACGCGCCTAGCCGCGCCGTGGTCGGGGAGTTCGCCGACCGATTTGCTGGCCGCATCGCCGGTCTCGTCGTCCATGACAAATATGAGATGGGGGAACAGACAGACCGCCTGCTTAGCGTGATGCGCGAGCTCGATGCGCGTCTCAGCGAGCGGCCGGGTGGCCCCCTCGTTTTCCTCGAGTACGCTGCGGGCCTTGAGCCCGGGTGGTTCGTCGAGGTGGCGGAGCGGCTCCGCGATGCTGAACGAGTCAGTTGCTGCATCGACGTCGGCCACCTCGGCGTCCGGCAGGCGTCTGCCAGGTTCGGGCGCAGCCATCCTGGCCTGAGTCTGGGGAGCCTTAGCCCAGAGGATGGCCGGCTGGCTGATCTGGTCGCAGATGTCCAGGAGGCGGTGGGAAGCGCTGTGCAGGACGTGCTCGACGTCATTCGTTCGATCGGCTCGGTCGGCAAGCACGTGCATTTCCACCTGCACGACGGGCATCCTCTCATCCCGGGTCTTCCGGATCATTTCACTTTCTTGACGCGGCTGCCGGTTCCGTTCAGCTATCAGGGGCGGCGGTCACTGAGCATGATGTACGGGCCAGGCGGCCTAGCGGCCATCGTGTCGGCAGCTATCGGGGCGTGCCGCCCGGAGGCAGTGTCTTTCACGCTTGAGATCCACCAGGTGGAAGGCCGGCTGCCGCTCGCAGACGCCTCGCGGCTGTTCGCCCGCTGGCGGGACGTCACCAACGCCGAGCGGATGAACTACTGGCTCTCGGTGCTGGGTGAAAATGCGCTGCTCGTATCTCAGCGCCTCGCCGGGAGCATGTAGCGGCCGGCTGGTCTCATGGCTCAGGGGCGAGCCGGGGCGGGAATACGGAAGATGTGGATTGACTGGTCCTTGGCCCGGCACCTGGGGTCCTGCTCCGGCTTGGCCTTGTCAGAGACCGTGACGACCCGGTCCGGTGATATCCAGGACACTCCCTCGGCCGTCCCGTAGACGACGTTGCCGTCAGCGTCGGTGGGGAGCGCGTAGGTGGTGCCCGGGCCTGTGACCTGCCAGCCGTCCAGCGTCAGGTGGCCGAGCCACAGCGCCGAGGATGCCTGGGATACGACCGCGATCCGGTCGCCGGTCACGGCGAGGCCGCTGTAGTCCTCGAACAGCACGGTTTCCGGCAGCCGGATCTTGGCCACGCGATCCCAGTTGCGGCGGCTGCGCCGGAACACGTGAATCCGCCCGCCTCCGGGAATACGGCCCTCCGCGCCTCCCTTGCACCTGTTGCCCTCACACAACCCGAGCAGGTAGGTCTGCCCCTCGCGTTGCACGCACGTCAGGCCCTCCAGGCCCTTGTTCGGCCGGTCAAGCGGGAAGTCGAGCCAGGCGCTGCCGATATAGCGGAAGTCGGCGTCGTATTCCTGCACCGCGGCCATGTATGTGGCGCGGCCGCGGCGCAGCGATTCGATGAGCACGTAGAAGCGGCCAGACCACGGGTCGTACGCGATGTCCTCGAAACCGCGGCGGTGGCCCCTCTCCTGCATGATCATGTGATTGTCCCTGGCCGCTGCCCGGGCTAGGTCGGGCCCGATACAGGCGATGTGCGGCAGGTTGTCGAAGATGACGTAGAACAGCCCGTCCTTAGCGAGCACGCCGCTGGCTTCCAGCCTCGGATCGAGCGAGCCCTCGAGGATGTCGAGGATCTTCGCTTCCCTCACCAGCTCGAGCTGCTGCATCGCTGTATGCGTGTCGGCCACGGCCGTGCCTCCTGGCTTGGTCCGGTCACATCTTCGGCGGCAGCGGTTCCATCATGGCCGGGAAGCTCGCCCGGTCGGTGGCGCGCGGTGTCTCCTTCCGCAGTTGCTCCAGCTGCTGGCGTGCGCTGTCGCGCCGCATGCGGACGTAATGGACGATGCCGTCGGCCTTTTCCTGACCGTGCCTGAGCTCGTTCTGCTTGCAGCCGCTGAGGTAGACCTCGTCGTTGGTGAACTGGCGGCCGGTGAACGGCTGGCCGTAGGGCGTGGCTGACTCCAGGTAGGCAGCCTGGCATATGCGGCCCCAGAGGCCGTCGCTGGAGTCGGCCGCGATCTGCTCGCTGAACGCGTCCGGGTTGAACTGAGTATCGAGCAGGAGCTCAAGGTAATCGAGATAGTACTGGCGGTAGTCACGGTTGCGCAGCAGGTTCTGCACCAGCGGAATGCGTGACGTCGCGTGCTCCCGCCAGTAGTGCCTGGTGTTGCCCGCCCAGTCGAGGATGTCGGTGTACTGCCATTTCGTGCCGAAGTAGTCGATACCCAGGCAGTTGTCGTAGTCCCACGGGATGAACGTGAAATAGGGAGAGCCCATGAAGTCGTTTTCGGCGCCCAGGAGCCCGGAGTTGTAGAGGTAGTAGTTGGACGGGGTTGCGTAGTAGTTGTCCCAGCTGCCGAGCAGCACGTTGACGGCGGCCCATCTGAGGAAGGCACGGGCGTTCATGATGCCGTCGACCGACTCGCGGAACGCATCGGTGTCGAAGCGTCCCTCTCCGCCTCCAAGCCTCGTGCCGTTGATCGTCCTGATGAACTGGGCCAGGTCATCGTAGGTGCTGGCGTCGCGGTCGTCCTCGTTGGTCTTAAGCCGGTAGGTGCGGTCGTCGTCGGCGGCCCGGTAGTACTGCCGGCCGCTGTCATCGCCGTCGGGACCGGTGCGGTGCTCCAGGGTGGCGCATCCGACGTCCCCGCAATACGCCTTGTACAGGTTGCCGCGGTCGTTGTCGCCGAAGTGATCCTTCAGGAACCTCTTATCCACTTGCTCGATAACGGAGAACAGGCCGTAGTAAGTCGCGTCGAACACGAGCTTCGCGTAGGTGTGCCGCGCCGCGGGCACGCCCGCGTGCCGGAAGAGACGCCAGGCCAGCGCCTCCCGCATCTGCGACGGATCGTTGTACATCGACTTGAGGTTGATGCGCGTCATCCCGGCGATGCGGTTGGCGCCGTGCTCGAGGGTTATCTTCCATGATCTCTTCGGGGCGTGCAGGGTCCGGTTGCCGCTGTTGATGAGGGAGAAGCTCTGGGTGCCAAACGCGACGCCTTCGGCGTCCGGGCCGCTAGCGTGCTGGTTGCTGGCCGGATCGGTACGGCATACATCCAGCCGAGCGTCTTGCGGCGCTTCTGCCTTGCTTGTCAGCACACCGGGCTGCTGCGGGAAGCCCGTGACGTGGAACATGTGCATGTCGGCGGAAAAGAACTCGTCCTTGGCGCGCGCTGTCCGGGCGGCTTCATTCGTCTCACTCATGCGTTCTCCTGGATGCCCCGCTACCGTCAGGTGCAGCGGCGCTGTCATCGCCGCAGATCTCCACCTGGTCGGAGGCAGCCGCTGTCGTTCTGATACACCGTGCGTCAGGCCGGGCGACGCGAGCGCGTCGTTGGCACGTGGACACTGACCCAGTGTCAATGGCCAAGCAGAGTCGGCTCCCTGGGGGAGGAGGTAGGCGTCGCCGCTGGGGAGCAGTCGCGCGGATGCCGCCGGCCGGGGCGCGGCGCAGAGGGCTGCCTCATCTTGGGTGAGGATCCATGCGTCGCCGACAGGTGTGCACCAGCGTCAGCGACGTGCGGAGCGCCTCGAACGCCGCGATGCCGTGCCGCCGACCGATCCCCGCCCACCGGCCAAAGGCCTCGGGCGTGGCAGGGCCGTAGATGTGCAGGTACCGGCGCGCGAGTTCCAGGCGGGCGTCGCGCGGATCAGTCTCCGGTGGCGGCACGGTCCAGACGGCCGACTGCTGCTGCGCGCGGTGATCAGCAACGGCGACTTCGATGAGTACTGGCGTTACCATCTCGACCAAGAGCACCAGCGGCTCTACCCCGGCACAGCCCAAGCCGAGTACACGCTCAGTGTCTAAGCCCTCACTGCAACGAGCCGCACCCATCGGAGATCCCATCTCATAACGGCATCGGCTCGACCCCTGAGCTAAGCCGCTTCGCCTGTGTGGCGAGGTACCGGCGTTCCGGTGTACTGGTGGACAGCCGGGCCGACTGTGCGTAGGCCTTCGCCGCCTCGGCCGGCTCGCCGGCCAGCTCCAGCAAGTGCGCCCGGGCGGCGAACAGCCGGTGGTGCTTCGCCATCCGCTTGTCCTGCTGGAGCGTGTCCAGCAGGTCGAGGCCTGCTCGCGGGCCGTGCACCAGGCCGGCCGCGACGGCCCGGTTGAGCTTGGTGAACGGGCTCGGCGCGGCGAGTTCCAGCAGGTCATAGAGCCCGAGGATCTGCGGCCAGTCGGTGTCGTCCATCGTCTCGGCCTCGTCATACACGGCGGCGACCGCCGCCTGCAGCTGATACGGGCCGGTGCTGCCCTGGGCGAGGGTGGCGGTAATCAGTGCGGTGCCCTCATCGATCTTGGCCCGGTCCCAGCGGGAGCGGTCCTGCTCGGCGAGTGGGACCAGGCTTACACCGTCCTCAGCGATGCGTGCGGGCCGGCGCGCGTCGGTGAGCAGCATGAGCGCGAGCAGGCCGGCCACCTCTGGCTCGTCTGGCAGCAGGCGGCGCAGCCAGCGGCTGAGGCGGATGGCCTCGTCGGAGAGCGCGGGCACGGTGATCGCGTCACCATCGGACGGGGTGTAGCCCTCGCTGAAGATGAGGTACAGCACGTGCAGCACGGGCGCGAGCCGGTCACGGACGCCTGTCGGCAGCGCGAGGTCCACCTGGTGCAGAGCCTGCTTGGCACGGCTGATTCTCTGCGCCATCGTGGCCTCTGGCACCCCGAACGCCGCGGCGATCTGCGCCGTGGACAGGCCGCCGATCGCGCGCAGCGTGAGCGCGATCTGGCTCGGCGTGCTGATCGCCGGGTGGCAGCAGCCGAACAGCAGGATGAGCGAGTCGTCCGTGCTCGGCGGCGCGTCCGCGTCCGGTGCGGCGGCGAGCAGCTCGGATTGCGGTGTGGCGACAGCGATCCGTTCCTCACGCTGGCGGCGTGACTGCTCGCTGCGCACCTGGTCGAGCAGCTTGCGGGTCGCGACGGCGACCAACCAGCCGCGGGGGTTGCCCGGCTGGCCGTCGGCCGGCCACTGCACCGCGGCGGCGAGCAGGGCTTCCTGGGTAGCATCCTCGCACAGGTAGAACTGGCCGTATCCGTACCGGCGGAGCAGCGCGGCGAGGACCTGCGGCGCGAGCTCGCGCAGCAGGTCCTCGGTTGTGCTTGGGCTGGTCAAAAATCGGATTTCGACTCGTGCGGCACCGGCCAGAGCTCGACCGGCTCCTGGTCCGCGAATGGCATGTCTGCGGCGATCTCCAGCGCGCGCTCCTCGCTCTCCACGTCGAGCAGGTAGAAGCTGGCGATGTATTCCTTGGTTTCCTGGTATGGCCCGTCGGTGACGGCCGGCAGCCCGGTGGCCTGATCGCGCCGCACCAGCTTGGCCTGCGCCCGTGTGCCCAGCCCGTAGGCGCCGAGCAGCTCGCCGGTGTCCTGGTACTTCTTGTTGAACGCGTCCTGCTTCGCGATCGCCTCCGGCCAGGCCTCGGCCGGGAACGATGCCCACTTCTCCTCGTTCCCGTAGATCAGCATCAGGTACTTCATCTCGGTATCCCTCCATGCGGGTTCACGTGGTCGCTGTCACCCGTCGGTCGGAGCCACGCCCCGGTTCTCGACACGCCCCGCCCGCCGATTATCCCGCCGGAGCCCATGCCGACGAAGATCTGCGTCAGCGCGCGAGGCAGCCGGCTGCCACCCCCTCACCCCGGCTACTCCCCGGTACATCGGCGGATACCGCAGGCAGATGGCCCCGCGCGTCCGCCAGCTCACCGAAAGCCACGCGGCCCACGCCCAGGTGGTCGTCCTCGCAATCGCCGCGCCGCCCGCCGCTACCTCGCCGACGTCGCCGCGTCGGCGGCCGCTACTGCCCGCGTGGCCGCTGCCGTTGAGGAGCGTGGCTGATCTCCTTACGCGGCACCGGGCAGGCGAGGATCAGCGCCGCAGGCCAGCCGACCGGGATCACGTTCAGGCAGATAACCCAGCCGAGACCTTCGACCTGGCGGGCGATGGCGATCACGGTGGGCAGGATGTAAACCACGGCCAGCCCGCCGGCGGTATGGCTGAGCCCGGCGGATAAGTCCGGTCTCGGGCTCAGCCAGATCGTCACCGGGCGAACACGATCGCGGACGGAGCGGACCCGACCGTGATCGGCTTGCCCTGGGTGTTGGTAGCGGTCCGGAACGGGATCACAGTCCCGGGGAAGGAGGCGGGCTCGAAGACCTCGTTCAGGATGAAGGCCGTCCTGCCGTCCGGGGCGATCCCGATGCCGTCGAGCATGACACCCGGGGAGGACTTCACCGCGACCGGCCGGCCGGGGGCGTTGGCGGCCGTGCTGATCGGGGTCACCGTGCCCGCGATGAGGTTGACGACGTAGGCGGTCTTGCCGTTCGGGGTGATCGCGATGGGGCTGGGTCCCGGCTGAGCCGGCTGTCCGTTCCCGACCTTGATCAGCTTGAGCGCGGTGTTGGTGGCGGTCCGGATCGGGACCACGCCCGCGGTCGTGCTGACGTAGGCCGTCTTCCCGTCCGGGGCGATCGCCATGGCGCCGGGGCCGTTCCCGGCCTTGATCAGCTTGAGCGCGGTGTTGGTGGCGGTCCGGATCGGGACCACGCCCGCGGTCGTGCTGACGTAGGCCGTCCTGCCGTTCGGGGTGATCGCGATCTGATCGGGGAACTCGTACCCGGCCGGCGGCTTCCCGATCTTGATGGGCTTGAGCGCGGTGTTGGTGGCGGTCCGGATCGGGGTGACTGTTGCCGAGGAGGTGCTCACGACGTAAGCGGTCTTGCCGTCCGGAGTGATGGCGATGCCGGTCAGGTCCTTCCCGGCGTTGATCGGCTTGCCGGGCTTGTTGGTGGCGGTACTGATCGGGACAACGCCACGCTGGCTGAGCACGTAGGCGGTCCTCCCGTCCGGCGTGATCGCGATCGGGCCCGGGGATTTCCCGGCGTTGATCGGCTTGCCGGGCTTGTTGGTGGCGGTACTGATGGGCGTCACCGTGCTGGCGGCCGTCTGCGGCCCTCCGGAACCGCAGACCATCCCGTTGACGATGCTGGCACCGCTGGAGACATAGACGGTTTTCCCGTTCGGGGTGACCGCGATCGCGCTGGTGCCAATCCCCACCGTAATCGGCTTGAGCGCCGTGTTCGTGGCGGTGTTGATCACGCTCACCGTGTTACTCATGCAGGGCGGCGTCTGCAGCACGTAGGCGGTCACCGGGCGGTCCGCCGGCCGGGCTGCCGTGGCAGATGCGGTCGCCGAGGCTGGCGCGGCCTGGCCCAGGGCGGCCACGATCGCGGCCGCGATCGGGTACTTGATGCGGGTATGCATCGCATGTCCCTTCCTTCTGCCCGGGGCCGCGCGGAAACGTGCCTGGCGCTGTGATCACCCGGTCGGCCCCGGGAACCCTGCCCCCTCGACGGGGGCCGCCTCCCGCCGATCACAGCCCGCCCCGTCAGGCCAGGCGGCACCCGCGCAAAGACGCGGCGCCACTCTCACTTTCAATCCAGGCGAGGCGAGCCTGCGCGCAAGTGCCGAACGCCACCAGGATGACTGACGTTCGGCACCCGCCGCCCATCCGCCGACTCGCCGTTGCCGGGCCCGGCCACGACCAGAGCCGGGCGTGCCACGTCCCGAGCCTGTGTCAGTTGCCGGCCGGCGAGGTGCTACTTGGTGTCGTCCTCCTTCGCCGCCGCATCTTGCTTAATGTCGAACAGCGGCTTGGTTGCCTCGGCCATCTTCTCAGCGAACTTTCGCTGGGAGGTGAGCAGCTGCTCCGCGAAGTCGTAGGCGCTGGCCACGAACTCCTGGGGATTGAGCAGCGCGTCGCTGTACGGCAGGCCGGGCACTGGGATGGACGGCGTGATCGACGTGCCGAGCTCGTTCACGACATCCACCACGCCGTCAATGTCCCAGGTCAGCCGGACCGCTATCCGGATCAGGTCATGCTGCTCAGACAACCCGAGCTGGCCTGCCAGGGTGACGATGCCGTTCCGCACTTGTACGGTGACCCTTGCCGGGTCCGCGAGCAGGATCTCGGTGAGCATCTCACGGACCTCCCAGGCGATGTCCTCGTCTGGGCGGAGGAAGACGCTCAGCAGGTCACGGCGGCCCACGATCCCGATCAGGTTGCCGCCAACACCGCCCCCGAACACCGTGCGGGAGTCGACCACGGGCAGCCGCTTGAGCCGGCGGTTGTTCATCAGCCGTGCGGCGGCCGGCAGCGTTGCATCCGGGTGGATCGTGACGGCCGGCGACGTCATCAGTTCACCCGCCGTGCGGTCCACGCGCTTTTCATCGTCGGCGTACCGATGGAGGCGGCCGCCCGATTCGGGCTGGGCGGCCCGCGCGCGCTTGTCCAGGATGCCAAGCAGGTCCGCCTCGGATACCACCCCGGCAACATGGCGGCCCATGATCAGTACCGGCACGGCGCTGATCTTGTGCTCGGTCATCAGGGTGACGATCTCCTTGTAGGGGGTCATCCGTTCGACGGTTACCACGGGCGTCGTCATGACGTCCCTGACCCGATGGTGCGATCGCCCGTGATACTGTTTTTCCCCACCGCGGACATGCGGGCCGATGGCCGGGGAAGAGGCCGTGGCAGCCTGCTTTGCCGAGGGCTGCGGTGTGCGGTCTAACTCCGTAGTCCTGCCGGGGCGGGATTCATGCGATGCAGCCCCGAGGTGATGAGGCATGGCATCACGGTGCGTATCGCTTTGTGTCATGTCGTCAGCCCCCTCTCATGGTCGTTAGCCGGGGGATATCGCACCTTCGCCGAGTTCATCACGGGCGAAGGTCACTGTCAGCGGGGACCTCGGTCACAAGCCGTGGCTCGATGACGGCCGGACGTGAGTTGATCGGGTTTCCGCAGCGGTGCACTTGGACGGTCTGTACTACGCCGGGGAGCAGCCATGGCCATTCCGACCGGTCGCCCAGCTGTTCTTGCCGGGTGCGCGGGTAACGGACCTCTACCGGGCTGTCGTCGGGGAACCGGCCGTCGTTGTCCTCGTCCATCTCGGCTCCTTCGAGGAGCCGTCCGGACAACCTGTGACATTATCGCAACCTCGGTGGACCGTGCCTGCATTCGCATATACGGCTATTGAACTGGGAGGACAGGCCACGTCCCGTGTCCATGGCGACGAGCGCCTGACCGCTGTGCACGGCAGTCACCTCACGCTGGTGCTCATTCCCGGACCGTCCGTGCCAGGAGAGAAAGGGCTTCCGCGGAGGGGGAGTCCTTGGGGGCGCTGCAGATCACGAGGGTCTGGCCCGGTGCCTGAGCTGTTGTGAGCAGCTGCTGCGTGATGGTGAGGCGCCCGACAACTGGGTGCTGCATCCGGTACACCGCAGACCGGGACGAGCGGATTGTGTTGGCGGCCCACATGGCGGCGAACTCGGCGCTTTTCACGGTCAGGAGGCCGATCAGCGCGAGCAGGCGTGCGTCGCTCGGGTACTCGGAGGCCAGGATGCGCAGGTGGCCGACGCTGGCCAGGGCCTTCTCCCGCCAGTCCACGTAAAGCTCGCGGGTGTGCGGATCGAGGAACACGAGTTCGGTCGCGTTTGGCCGGCTCTCCGCGTTGCTGACGTCACGCGGATCGAGATGGCCGGCGAACAGCGCGTGTCCGGCGG
>PLRW01000046.1:42995-47411 GCA_003164955.1 Actinomycetota bacterium | reverse complement strand
GGAGCGGGCGGCGGAGCGGGCGGCGAGGTGGGCGGCGGTGCCTCCGCCGGCAGTGCCTCCCCCGGCGGCGGAGCGCCGTGATCCGCCGTCACGGTCCTGTCCGGCCCATCAGGAATCCCCGTGATGAGCGTCCGGCGGCTCGGCCGCCTCGCGGCGCCGCCAGTCGGCCGGCAGCACGACCTCCAGCACATCGTCGACGGTGATCACGCCGTGGAGCCGACTGTGATCGTCGACGACCGGGATGGTGATCAGGTTGTAGTCGGTCATCAGCACGGCGACGTCGACGACGTCCGTGTCCGGCCCGACCCGGATGGGGTCGGTATCGCAGACCTCGATGAGACGGGCCTCGCGGCCGGACTGGAGCAGGGTGACGAGCCGGGCCACCCCGCGCAGGCAGTTGTCTTCGTCCACGGCGTGCACGCTGGTCAGCGCCTCGGGCTGCAATGTGCGGGAGGCGCCGACGGCGGCCAGCGCGTCCGCCACCGAGGTATCGGACGGCATCGCCAGGAAGTCGACCCCCATCAGGCCGCCCGCGCTGGTCGGGTTGAATCCCATCAGGGTCAGCACCTTGGTGCGCACCCCGGGCGGCAGCAGGTCTATGACCGGCTGGCGCCGGTTCTGCGGTAGCTCGGCGATCGCGTCGGCCGCGTCATCAGCGCGCATCCGGGTCAGGACATCGGCGATCTCGCGGTCTGTGCGCGCGCCGAGCAGCTTGGACGCACGGTCCTCGTCGAGCTCCTCGAAGACGTCCGCCTCCAGCTCGGGGTCCGCGTGAACCTGCCCGAGGATCTCGTTTTCCTCGTCCTTGGAGGCATCTTCCAGCAGGTCGGCGATCTGGGCCGGCTTCAGCCTCCTGATGCGGCCGAACGGGCCGCGCAGCAGCGCACTGCTCGCGTGACCGATCAGCGGCTCGAAGGTCTTCCAGTCCCGGAAGTGTTCCTGGCCGCCCGCGTCCTGAGCGCCGGACCCGCCGACGTGCAGGGCCCTGAGCAGCCGCGGGGGACGGCGGCGCGTGTCCACGCCAACCACCACCCGGTCACTATTCCGGCGCTCGAGCTCGACGTCGGCCGCCCGGACCAGGCGCGCGGCCTCCACGTCGATCAGCCGGTGACCCAGCACGTCACGCTTCAGCAGCACCTCGCCGGGCCGCCGCTCGAAGCGCCGCAGGTCCAGCCGGGCGCTGGTCAGCCGCAGCACGTCGGCGTCGAAGTTGCCGACCTGCTCGATGGGCACGTACACCTCGCGCCCGCCGACCGAGGCGACCAGACCGGTGACCAGCGGATAGTCGTCTCCACGCAGCCGGGCGATCACGTCGGACAGGCGCCCGATGGATTGCCCGCTCCGGTCTACGAGCGGGCGCCCGAGCAGTCCGGACAGGCGCACCGTGTCCTGCTGCGCTCCCGGCGCTGGGGCGGCAGGCGGGGTTGTCGTCATCGCCGTTCCTCTTTGGGATCGTGGTTTCCCCCCACGATCATGGTCCATGCGCAGCGTTATTCGGATCATCCGGGGTATGGACGCCCGCTGCTCCGTTTCACCTTGGCAGCTCAAGGTGAACATCAGGTGGCTGACCGCCGGGCATCACTTCACGCCGCGCGTTTCCGGCACTTCCGGGCGGTGGGACGGCATCTCGTCGTCGGCGTACACCGCAGGAGCGACCTATCTGAGCAGTTCGTAGGTTGGGTTGATCATCACCGGCATGCCGGCGCGCATCCCCACGGTGCCGTGCAGCCGCAGCCTGCCGCCGCAGTCCACTCCCGGGATCTGCTTCCGCCCGTAAAACAGCGCGGTCAGGGTGCCCGTCTCGTCGGCAATCTCGCAGGCCAGGACGGAGTTCCGCTCCACCGGCCGGATGGCCATGGTGATAACGCGTCCCTCCACGGTGGCCTTGCCTGGCCCGCGCAGCGAGCCGATCGGCGTGACCTCCGTACTGCCGGCGGCCTGGCCTTCCGTGGTCCGGCCGGCCGGACCGCCCGCGTTCCTGTCCGGACCTCCGCCGGCCTGCCCGCCCGCATTCTCGTCCGCCGACGCCGGCACCGGCACCGGCTCGCTGGCTCCCGGCGTGGCCGGGGCGGGCTGCCGCCCGGCTCCGTCCGGGCTCTTGCCGGCGGCCTGTTCGGCGGGCGCAGTGGTCACGCTCCGGCCGCTACCCGCCGCGGTGGCCTGCTCGCTCGCCGCGTCGGCGTCCGTGGTCGCGGTGCCCCGGGCAACGTGCCGTTCCTGCAGGATCCGGACCCGGCTTTCTACGTCGAACGGGATGATCGTCGCGGCCGCGTCCGGGATCCGGCTGATGGCTGCGGCGATCTTGTCGGCGGTATGGTCGTGCAGCAGCCGGCCGATGAGCGGGGCGAAACTGCGCCGCGGCAGCACCACGGTGACCTGGGTGCCGGGCTGGTCGGTCTCCCGCTGCACCAGTTCCTGCGAGGCGTGCGTGAGCCTGCGGTCCGGCGTGTCGATCATCTCGAACGGCACGTCCTGCCCGAACCGCACCCAGCGCTCGCGCAGCCGTTCCGCGTGCGCACTGTCGATGACGAAGTGCACCGCACGCAGCGAGGTCGGCCGCAGGCTCCGCGCGTAGCGCAGCGCGGCCAGCGTGGCCAGGTCCATGCTGTCCACGAACACCAGCACCACCCGGCGGGTGTAGTTCGGCTGGCGCGGCGCCACCCCGGCGGCCCGCCGGTCGCCGATGTTCTCCAGCACCGAGGCCTCGGCACGGTACTGCCGGTTGAGCCGGATCAGCGCGAAGACCCCGATCGGGAAGATGACCAGGATCAGCCACGCGCCCGAGGTGAACTTCACCCACGCGAAGATGACCACCACGATCGAGGTCAGCACCCCGGAGGAGAAGTTGATGACCCGCTTGCGCCGCCAGCCCGGTTCCTTGCGCCTGGTGTGGTATTTGGCCATGCCGAACCCGGCCATGGAGAACGCGGTGAACACGCCGATCGCGTAGAACGGGACGAGGGCGTTCACGTTGGAGCCGACGACCGCGATCAGCGTCACCGACAGCACGGTGAGCACGATGATGCCGTTGGAGAAGACCAGCCGCTGGCCGCGCTTCATCATCCAGCGGGGCAGGAACGAGTCCTCGGCCACGAAGCTGGTCAGGAACGGGAAGCCGTTGAAGCTGGTGTTGCCGCCGGTGTAGAGGATCAGCGCGGTGGCCGCCTGCACCACGTAGAACATGAAGTGCCCGGCGGAGCCGAACACCATGTTCGCTTCCTGGGATATCACGGTCGGGTAGCCGATCGTGTGCGGGGCGGCGTGGGTCAGGTACGCCAGCCCGGAGATGCCGGCCACCAGCGTGCCCAGGATCAGGCCCTCCGTCACCAGGACCCGGCGAGCGTTGATGCCCTCGGGCGGCTTGAACGCGCTGACCGCGTTGGAGACCGCCTCGATGCCGGTCAGCGACGAGCCGCCGTTGGCGAACGACTTCAGCAGCGCGTAGATGAGCGCGAACGTCGTCCAGGCCGAGGGGCCGGCGCCGACGGTGACGAGCCCGTGTACCTGGTGCACGTTCTGCTGGTGCAACGTGCCGGCCGCCGCCCGGATGAGCCCGACCACGATCATCAGGACGATCGAGGCGGTGAACAGGTAGGTGGGCAGCGCGAAGACCTTGCCCGCCTCCCGGATGCCGCGCAGGTTGCCGAAGCACATCAGCAGGATGATGCCGATCGTTATTTCCTTGCTGTACGGGCCGATCGCGGGGAACGTGGAGGCGACGGCCGCGGTGCCCGCCGCGACCTGCACGGCCACCGTGACCACGTAGTCGATCAGCAGCGCGACCGCGGCGACCTGCGCGATCCGCGGCCCGAAGTTCTCCCTGGCCACCACGTAGGAGCCGCCGGCCCGGGTGTAGACCATGACCACCTCGCGGTAGGAGAGCACCACGAGCAGCATGACGAACAAGATCACCCCGGTCATCGGGATGAGCACGGCGAAGGCGGCGAGACCGAAGATCGGCATCAGCTCGATGAGGATCTCCTCGGTGCCGTAAGCCGAGGAGGAGATGCCATCCGGGGACAGCACGCCGAGCGCGAGCGTCTTGGACAGCCGTTGCTCGCTGAGCTGGTCGTTGACGAGCGGGGACCCGAGCATGCGGCGCTTCACCGAGTACCAGTAGGTATCCGGAAGGCGGTCTCCGCCGCCGAGCAGCCCCGCCGCCTTACGAACGGCCACTAGATTCCGCCTCCATCTCTCCTGCCGTCAGGCCGGCTTTTCGCCGTCCCGCACGCGCGGGTGGGACCGCCGGTGACCGTCGTGACCACGAGCAGGCCCCTCAAGGCTAAGCGGCGGCCCTGGCGACATCCGCTAGCACCCCGTCAAATACCCGTGAGCTGGGCGTTAGGATCTATCAAGATCATAAATTTTCGGCCGGAGCGGCGGCCGAATGGCAGCACGATGACTCTACGCAAGGGA
>PLRW01000046.1:12882-42952 GCA_003164955.1 Actinomycetota bacterium | reverse complement strand
TGTCCGTCCGGAATGGCGGGTGCCACGGCGAGCCAGTCCGGCGCCTTGAGTATTGCGCGCCGGGTGATTACTGGTTAGTAATGAAACCGGGGGCGGCTGCGCCGCAGACCAGGAGCCGAGGAGGCCCACGTGAGCACCTACGATCACTACACGACGCCCGTTCCGCCGGGAACGTGGGACGTCCCGGCGGCCGGTTTCACCCGGTTCTCCTGGGAGTACGACGAGGGCCGCGACCAGCTGCTGAGCCTCTACCAGCGCGGTAAGGACAAGCAGTGGGACGCGGCCAAGCGGATCGACTGGTCGATCCCGGTCGACCACGCCAACGTGATGGGCATGTCCGAAGAGCTCATCCCCATCTATGGCTCGGCGCAGTGGGAGAAGCTGTCCCAGGCCGAACGCGACGAACTCGCCCACCACCTGTCCTCGTGGCTGTTCAGCCAGTTCCTGCACGGCGAGCAGGGCGCGCTGACGGTGGCGGCGCGGATCGTGGAGTCCGTCCCGGACATGGACTCCAAGTTCTACGCGGCCACCCAGGCGATGGACGAGGCCCGGCACGTCGAGCTGTTCTCCCGGTTCATGCGGGAAAAGATCGGCCTGTACTACCCGATCAACGACGACCTGGCCAAGCTGCTGGCCGACGCGCTGAACGATTCCCGCTGGGACTTTCCCTACCTGGGCATGCAGGTGCTGATCGAGGGGCTGGCCCTGGCCGCCTTCGGCGTGCACCGCGACGTGGCCACCAATCCGCTGGTCAAGCAGATGCTGGCCTTTGTCATGCAGGACGAGGCGCGGCATGTGGCGTTCGGCCGGCTGGCGCTGCGCGACTACTACGCGCAGCTCACCGACGCCGAACGGGCCGACCGCGAGGAATTCGTCGTCGAGGGCTGCTACCTGATGCGCAACCGTTTCCGCTCTCAGGAGGTATGGGAGCGGATGGGCTTCGACATGGCCGAGTGCCTGGAGTTCACCGAGAACTCACCGGTTCAGCAGATGTTCCGCACGCTGCTGTTCAGCCGGATCGTGCCGTGCGTCAAGGACATCGGGCTGTGGGGCCCGAAGGTCCAGCACGCCTACGCCGACCTGGGGGTGCTCGACGCGGCCAAGTCGGACCTCGAGGCGCTGATGCGCGACGACGAGCAGGTCGCCGAGCGCATGGAGCGG
Source organism: Actinomycetota bacterium (assembly GCA_003164955.1). Classification (GTDB taxonomy): domain Bacteria; phylum Actinomycetota; class Actinomycetes; order Streptosporangiales; family Streptosporangiaceae; genus Bog-532. The sequence goes on along the minus strand of PLRW01000046.1, from coordinate 41,791 downwards.
GAGTATGCCGCGGAGTTCGCCTCGCGGACGGCCGAGGTCGACGCCGCCATCACCGAAGGCACCGCCGGGTAGCTGCGGCTTGCCGTCCCGGCGGTGCGGCTGGTCAGATGGGAGACATGGACCCTCTGGACAGCCAGCTCCGTTTCGTTCTCGAGGCCGACCGGCTTAAGAGCGTCCTGCGGCGCAGCACGCTGAACGACGGCTCGCGGCGGGAGAACTCGGCGGAGCACTCCTGGCACTTGGCCCTGATGGCGCTGGTCCTCGGCGAGCACGCGCCGGCCGGGACCGACCTGGGCAAGGTGAGCGCCATGGTCGTGCTGCACGACCTGGTGGAGATCGACGCCGGGGACCTCTACGTGTACGCCGACGAGGCCGCGCAGCGCCGCCAGGCGATCGCCGAGCGCGCCGCGGCCGACCGCCTGTTCGGGCTGCTGCCCCCGGAGCAGGGCGCCGCGCTGCGCGCGCTCTGGGACGAGTTCGAGCAGCGGATCACCCCCGAGGCCCGGTTCGCCCGCGCCCTCGACCGTCTTCAGCCCCTGATCGCCAACTATGCGGCGGGCGGGAAGACGTGGCAGGCCAACGGCATCACCGCGGACCAGGTGCTGGAGAGGGCCCGGCTGGTCGAGGACGGCTCGCCGGAACTGGGCCAGTACGCGCGCAGCCTCGTCTCCGACGCCGTGCGCCGCGGCATCCTGCTGCCTGCACCAACATGATTCCGTGAGGTAAACGCGCCCCCGGAGCGGGTACGAACCACATGTGAGCCGACCCCTGTCCAGACTGTTCGCCCGCGGTAGTCATGTGAAGCCAGTGCCGGAAGAGGGCCCCCGCCGGCGCTTCCCGTTCCCCCGTCCCGTCGAGGTCGCCGAGCGCATCGAGCGGGCCCCGGCCCTGGACGCCGCAGTCCGGTCACTGTCCGACGGCGTGGTCCGCGCTCTGCCGCCGGGGCCGCGGGCGGACGCCCTGCACGGCGTCCCGTTCGGCCAGCCGGCCCACCCGGCCCTGGTGCGGCTGCCGCTGGGCTGCTGGATGTCGGCCGCCCTGCTCGACCTGTTTCCCGGTACCGAACGGGCGGTCCGGACGCTGATCGCCGCCGGCCTGGCCAGCTCTCTGCCGGCCACCGCGACCGGTCTGGCCGACTGGTCCGCACTGCATCGCCACCAGCAGCGGGTCGGCCTGGTCCACGCGGCGTCCGGGGCCTGCGCGGCCACGCTGTTCAGCGCATCGCTCATCGCGAGGGCGAGCGGACTCGGCCGGGTCGGCAAGCTGCTATCCGCGGGCGGCCTGACCGCCGCGACGATCGGCGGTTACCTCGGCGGCCACCTGGCGCTGCGCCTCGGCGCAGGGGCCAGCCATGCCGAGCCCATCGGCCATCTCGCGGGGCTCGGCTGGCATGAGCTGTGCCGGATCCACGAGCTCCCGGACGGCCGGCCGGTGCGGCGCCAGCTGGGCTACCTGAGCCTGTTCGTACTGCGGCGCGGCCCCCAGGTCAGCGTGCTGTCCGATCACTGCGCCCACCTCGGCGGCCCGCTCCATCAGGGCCGCACGGTCAGTGACCCCGACGGCGCCCCGGACGGCGACTGCGTGACGTGCCCGTGGCACGGCAGCACGTTCCGGGTCGCGGACGGCTCGGTGGTGCACGGGCCCGCGACCGCGCGGCAGCCGTCGTTCCTGTGCCGGATCACCGACGACGGTGTGGTCCAGGTGCAGCCGCGGCTCTAGCGGCCGGCGGTGCCAGCCGGGCTCACGGGAAAAAGATCAGCTTGACGGCCGCGACCAGGCCAATGATCACCACGAGGATACGCAGCGCCGTCGGCGGCAGCCGGCGGCCGTACCGCGCGCCGACCAGGCCACCGATGGTAGATCCAACGGCGATCAGCCCGGCCAGAATCCAGTTGACGTGAGCGAGGGCGATGAACACGATCGCCGCGACCCCGTTGACGACGAACGTGAGCAGGTTCTTCAAGGCGTTGATCCGCTGCAGCGGCTCATCGAGGAAGATGCCGAGCAGACCGATCATCAGGACACCCTGCGCGGCACCGAAGTAACCGCCGTAGACCCCGGATGCGCACACCCCGGCCCAGAGGACCGGGCCACCATGCTGGCTTCCCTCACGGCGGCGCGAGGCCAGCCAGCCATTCAGCCTGGGCTGCAGGATGACCAGAACGCAGGCGATCAGGATCAGCGCCGGAACGATCACCTTGAAGGTCCCGGCCGGGAGCTTCAGCAGGAGGATCGCACCGGCCGCCGAACCCAGCACGGACGCGGTGCCGAGCCGCAGCAGCCGCCCCCACTGTCCGGCGAGTTCCTTGCGGTAGCCGTACGCCCCGCTGGCCCCGCCGGGGACGAGCCCCACATTGTTGGACACGTTGGCGGTGATCGGGGACACACCGAAGGCGAGCAGGGTGGGGAAGGTAATCAGGGAGCCGGAGCCAACGACGGCGTTGATGCCCCCGGCGGCCACTCCCGCGGCAAAGACCGCGATGGCCTCGGGCAGGGTAACGCTCAGGGCTGGACCGCCCGCGCCGCCCAGCGCGCGTGCCGGTACTCGACCTGAAGCGGCACACCGAAGCACTTCGACAGGTTCCGCTCGGTGAAGACCTCAGCGATCGGGCCCGCGGCCAGGACGGATCCGCGGCGCAGCAGCATCGCATGGGTGAACCCGTCGGGCACCTCTTCCACGTGGTGCGTAACCAGCACCATCATGGGCGCCTTGGTGTCCCGGGCCAGCGTCGACAGGCGGCGTACCAGGTCCTCGCGGCCGCCCAGGTCCAGGCCGGCGGCCGGCTCGTCGAGCAGCAGCAGTTCGGGATCGGGCATCAGTGCCCGCGCAATCTGCACGCGCTTGCGCTCCCCCTCGGACAAAGTCGCGAACCGGCGCCGGATCAGGTGAGCGCACCCGAGCGCGTCCAGCAGCTCCACCGCTCGTGTGACGTCAGACGACTCGTACTCTTCCTTCCACCGCCCCAGAATCGCGTACGAGGCGGTGAGGACCAGGTCGATGACCTTCTCGCTCGGCGGCACCTTCTCTGCCAGCGATGCGCTCGCCATGCCGATCCGGGGCCTCAGGTCGAAGACATCCACGTCGCCCAGCCGCTCGCCCAGGACGTCCACCGTGCCCTCGGTGGGGAACAGCGTCGTCGCGGCGACCTGAAGGAGGGTCGTCTTGCCCGCGCCGTTCGGGCCGATCAGAATCCAGCGTTCGTCCTCGTGTGCGGTCCAGTCGACGTTGCGCAGCAGCATCGACGTCTCCCGCCGGACGCCCACGCCGCGCAACCGCACGACCTCGTCGGACATTCTGGTCCCCTCCTTCTCCGGCACGGCGAGCCGCCAGCACCCATACCGAACCTACGCCGGGTACCGTCGCGGGCGCGGACGAGCCCCCGCCAGGCCCCGGAAACAATCATCGTCTAAGCTCACCGGGTTCACGACCCGAGGAGAAAGAAAACCCGGTGGGTGGGTGACGTCATTCACGCCCCGAATGCCGGACCGCGTACACCGCGGCCTGGGTCCGGTCCTGCACGCCCAGCTTGGCCAGGACTGAGCTGACGTAGGTCTTAACGGTCTTTTCGGACACGTGCAGCAGGGGCCGATCTCCCGGTTGGAAAGGCCGCGCGCGATCTGATTGAGCACCTCGCGTTCCCGGGTGGTCAGCGCGCCCAGGCCGCCCCCGCCGGGCGACCGTCCCGGGACCCATCCGCCGCTACGCGGCGGCCGCCGGCGCCCGGTACCTGTGGCACGAGTTCGGCGACGTGCATCTGCTGCTCCCGTAGGGGTGCTCCGTAGCGAGGCCGGCCGGGTAGCGTTGCTCGCGCGATGAATGTCACCCGTACCACGCTGCTGATCACCCTGACCGGCCGGGACCAGCCGGGCGTCACGTCGCGCCTGTTCACGGCGCTGACCGGACATGACCTGAGCGTGCTCGACATCGAGCAGGTGGTCATCCTGGGACGGCTGGTGCTGGGGGTCCTGTGCGCGTCCGCCGGCCCACCGGACCTGACCGCCATTCACCGGCAGGTCACCGCGCTGGCCGCCGATCTGGGGCTGGACGCGGAGATCACCGCCGGCTCGCTCGCCGCGCCGCGGCGGCGGGGACGGCTGCACGTCTCCCTGCTCGGCAGCCCGCTGTCTCCCGGGGCCGTCGCCGCCATCGCCGGCCGCATCGCGGCCAGCGGAGCCAACATCGACCGGATTACCCGGCTCGCCCAGAACCCGGTGACCTGCATCGAGATGGACGTGTCCGGCGCCGATCCCGCCTCGCTGCGGACGGAGCTATCCCACGAGGCGGCGCAGCAGCAGGTGGACGTGGCCGTGCAGCGGGGCGGCCTGCAGCGGCGGGCCATGCGGCTGATCGTCATGGACGTCGACTCAACGCTGATCCGCGACGAGGTCATCGACCTGCTCGCCGCGCGGGCCGGCTGCGCCGAGGAGGTAGCGAAGGTCACCGAGGCCACGATGCGCGGTGAGCTGGACTTTGAAGCGTCCCTGCGGGAACGGGTGGCCCTGCTCGCCGGGCTCAGCGAGGACGTGCTCGACGACGTCCGGCGCCAGCTCCGGCTCACGCCCGGGGCCCGCACGCTGATCAGGACGCTCAAGCGGCTCGGCTACCGGTGCGGGATCGTCAGCGGCGGTTTCACCCAGATCATCGACCCGCTGGCCGCCGAGCTGGGCATCGATTACGTGGCCGCCAACGTGCTGGATATCGCGGACGGCAAGCTGACCGGGCGACTGCGCGGCCCCGTCGTCGACCGGCCCGGGAAGGCGTCGGCGCTGCGGCGGTTCGCCGCTCGCGCCGGCGTTCCGCTGACTCAGACGGTCGCGGTCGGCGATGGCGCCAACGACCTGGACATGATCGCCCAGGCGGGGCTGGGGATCGCGTTCAACGCCAAACCGGTCGTCCGCGACGCGGCCGATACCGCGCTGACCCTCCCCTACCTGGACACGGTTCTGTACCTGCTGGGCATCTCCAGCGATGAGGTGGAAGCCGCCGACGTCGCGGAGCCCTGACATCGCGGGCGGAAACGCCGCGAGGTGCGGCCCCGCCCGCCGCACGCCCCGGGGCGGGCACGCGCGCCGATCGCGCGTGCCCGCCCCGGTGGCGTTGCCCGGCCCGGTCAGGAGTCGGACGTCGGGACCCCCTGGGCGGTTGAGGCGCCCTGGCCATCGGGACCGGTCGCCACAGCCGGGGTCCCCGGCGCGCTGACCGCGTCCTGGCCGGTGCCCGCGATGGGCGCGGCGGCTTCCGTCGCGCTCACGGCGTCGGCGCCGGCGTCCAGTTCGGCCGAGCGCCGCTTGGAGATCACGACCGCGCCGACGATGATGATCACGGCCGCGAGCGCGATACCGGTCCGCAGGCCCACGTTGCTGCTGTACTTGACGACACTGGTCGCGATCAGCAGCGAGACCAGGTTCATCACCTTGAGCAGCGGGTTGATGGCCGGGCCGGCGGTGTCCTTGAACGGGTCGCCCACGGTGTCACCGATGATGGTGGCCTCGTGCGCGGCGGAGCCCTTGCCGCCGTAGTTACCGTCCTCGACCAGTTTCTTGGCGTTGTCCCAGGCCCCGCCGGAGTTGGCCAGGAACACCGCCATCAGGACACCCGCCGCGATGGCGCCGGCCAGGAACGAGCCCAGCGGTGCGTAGCCGAACGCGAAACCGATCGCGATCGGGGTCAGCACCGCGAGCAGGCCCGGGGTGACCAGCTCACGCAGCGAGTCCCGGGTGCAGATGTCCACCACCCGCCCGTATTCGGGCTTCTCGGTGTAGTCCATGATCCCCGGGTGGGTGCGGAACTGGTTGCGGACCTCCAGGACCACTCGCTGGGCGGCCCGGCCGACCGCCATGATCAGCAGGCTGGAGAACATGAACACCACGGCGGCGCCGATGATCACCCCGACCAGGACGTTGGGGTGATCGACCGACAGGCTGAACGACCCCCCCGCCTTGCCCAGAGCCGTCACGACCGTTGTGCGGAACGAGCCGAATAGGGCCGTCGCGGCGAGCACCGCGGTCGCGATCGCGATGCCCTTGGTGATCGCCTTGGTGGTGTTCCCGATCGCGTCCAGCTGGGTGAGGATCTGCGCGCCCTCGCCCTCGACGTCCCCGGACATCTCCGCGATGCCCTGGGCGTTGTCGGTCACCGGGCCGAAGGAGTCCATCGAGACAATGACGCCGACGGTGGTGAGCAGCCCGATGCCCGCCATGGCCACCGCGAACAGCGCGATGGTGGCGTTCCCGGTGCCCAGCAGGAACCCGCCGAAGACCGCGCCCGCGATCAGCAGCCCGGCGTAGACCGCGGACTCCAGGCCGGTCGAGATGCCGGACAGGATGACGGTGGCCGCGCCGGTGAGCGAGCTCTCCCCGATGTCGCGGACCGGCTTGCGGTTGGTCTCGGTGAAGTACCCGGTCAGCAGCTGGATGGCGCTGGCCAGGACGATGCCGATCAGCACCGCCCCGAAGGCGATCCACTGCGGGTCGCTGCCGTGGTGCAGGATGCCGGTGTCGGTGATGCCCTTGAGCTTGCTGAACTTGTCCGGCAGGTAGGTGAAGCAGGCGATCGCCACGCCGATCACGGAGAGGATCGCCGAGACGAAGAAGCCCCGGTTGATCGCGCTCATCCCGCTGCGGTCACCGGCCCGCGGCCGGACCACGAAGATGCCGATGACGGCGGTGATAATACCGATGGCCGGGAAGAACAGCGGGATGACCAGGCCGTCATTGCCGAACGCGACCTTGCCGAGGATCAGCGAGGCCACCAGCATGACCGAGTAGGACTCGAACAGGTCGGCCGCCATGCCCGCGCAGTCGCCCACGTTGTCCCCCACGTTGTCGGCGATCGTCGCGGCGTTGCGCGGGTCGTCCTCGGGGATGCCCTGCTCGACCTTGCCGACCAGGTCGGCGCCGACGTCAGCCGCCTTGGTGTAGATGCCGCCGCCGACCCGCATGAACATCGCCAGCAGCGCCGCGCCGAGGCCGAAGCCCTCCAGCACCTGGGGGGCGTTGGACCGGTAGATGAGCACCACGATCGTCGCGCCCAGCAGGCCCAGGCCGACGGTGAACATGCCCGCGACCCCGCCGGTCCGGAAGGCGATCCGCATCGCGCGGTCATGGCCGTCCTCCCGGGCGGCCGCCGCGACCCGGACGTTGCCGCGCACCGTCAGCGACATGCCCGTAAAGCCGGTCAGGCCGGAGAACAACGCCCCGACCAGGAAGAAGGCACTGCGGCCCCAGCGCACCCCGGTGCCGCCGTCCGCGGGCAGCACCAGCAGGATGAAGAAGATTGGCAAGACAAAAAAGCTGAGCGTCCTGAACTGGCGCCGGAGGTAGGCGGCCGCGCCTTCCTGTACCGCCAGCGCAATTTCCTGCATCTTCTCGGTGCCCTTGCTGGCGGCCAGCACCTCGCGTACCAGCCGCAGGGCCACTCCCAGAGCCAGCAGCGCGACGACACCGGCGATGCAGATCAGCACCAGGTTCCCGCCCGTCACGTTCACGGGCCCGGCCCCCGCCGCAACGGCGTTAAACCTTGTCAATTCGTGTCCTCCTTGACCCTCAAGCCTGGCATCGTGACCGGTACGGGCGGACCGTGCGGTTGCTTAGCCGCATCAGCCGAGCACCGGCGCACGCCCGGAGCGGTGGTCAGCCGCATCCGGCGCCAGGACAGGTGGCGCATGCACTTAGTAGTGCCACCAAGACAGTGGCGGGAGTCTACGCAGGCGGGACGTCAATGGTAAAGACAGGGTGGTTCCTAACCGTTTCGAGACGTACCCGTAATAAAAACATAGCTGAACCGATAGTTCCCGGATCAGCTATGTGGCAAACGGGATGGCTACCCGGCCGTCGGCGAGGCGGGCCAGCTCATCCGCACGCTGAGCCCGGATTCGGTCGACGAGACCTGTACGTCGTCGGCCAGTCCCGAGATGACGGCGAGCCCGAACGCAGCCGGGAACGCGCCGTCCCTCGTCTCCGCGGGCACCGGGTGGAAGGGCGCCGGGCCGCCGTTCGTGGCCGAAACGGCCGCCGTGTCCATCGCCGGGGCAAACCCGCTCGCGTCCGGCCCGGCCTCCGGGGGAGCGGCGTCGGTCACCACGACCTCGAAACGCCCGCCCAGGTCGGTCAGCTCGATCCGGACCGGTTCGGCGGGGCAATAGCGCCGGTGTGCTTCCACCGCCCGCGAACATGCCTCGCCGACGGCGAGGCGCACCTCGTCCAGCAGGGTCTCCGCCACGCCGCTGCGGCGGGCGACGGCGGTGGCGACCAGCCGTGCCGTGCGGACGTGCGCGGGCAGTGGGGTGAACGTGACTTCTACGGTGGCCATCAGGAATGAGTCAGCCGCCGCAGGCTACTTCTCGGCTTTGCGGGCGGCGATGGCCTCGTCCACGGTGTCGTGAATGCCGAAGACCTTCGTGAGCCCCGTGATGCGGAAGATCTTGAGGATCCGCTCCTGAGTGCAGACCAGGTCGAGGGAACCGTCGTAGGCGCGCACGCGCTTAAGTCCCCCAACGAGGACACCCAGACCTGTAGAGTCGAGAAACTCGACCCTCTCCATGTTCACGACCAGGTTGTAGTTGTTCTTATTGACCAGGTCGATTAGCAGCTCCCGGAGCCGCGGTGCGGTGTACACGTCGATCTCACCCTCAACATCGACGACCTCGATGCCGTCCTGTGTGTGGTGACCTAGCTTCAGTTCCACAAAATCCTCCAGCGCCATGCAGTCGTCGTCTCAGCGTCCCGCCCTGCCGCGTTATCCGGCGGACCCGGGACGCGGGATGATCCTCGGGGCATTCAACCACGCTCCGGTGTCATGTCTATACGAAATCCATGTGCCGGGCACGCCGCGACGACAGATGAGGCACTGAAACGTGGCTTCGATCACGCCGCTCCCGAACGAGCCGCTGCCTGAGCGGGACCCACGCGTGGCCTGGTCCGCCGCCCCTGGCGGCGGTACCAGGCGTACCGGAATACGCTCCCTGTACGCGGCTCCCGACACACCGGGCGGTGACCGTACCGGGCCCGTGGGGCACGAGGCGGGCACCGCCTTCGGCATGCTGCGGGAGGGCCAGCGGACCGGCCGGCTGCTCCATCTCGAGCAGATACCGGCCCGGCCCGGGGTCCCGGCGGCCTGGCCGGACTGGGTCCCAGATGAGGTCACCGCGGCGTTCGGGCGGCGCGGGGTCGCCGTGCCGTGGTCCCATCAGGTCACGGCGGCCGATCACGCGCGGGCCGGCCGGAACGTGATCATCTCGACGGGCACCGCCTCCGGGAAATCACTCGGCTACCTGCTACCGGCCCTGACCGGGATCGGTGAAGGCGGCACGGCGCTGTATATCGCACCCACCAAGGCCCTGGCCGCCGATCAGCTGGCCGCGATCCGGGGCCTCGGGCTGCCCGGCGTCCGGGCGGCCACCCTGGACGGTGACACCAGCGCGGGAGAACGCGCCTGGGCTCGTTCGCACGCCAATTACCTGCTGACCAATCCGGACATGCTGCACTACATGCTGCTACCCCACCATCGGCGGTGGTCAGGGTTCTTCAGCCGCCTGCGCTACGTGATCATCGACGAATGCCACGGCTACCGGGGGGTCTTCGGCTCCCACGTGGGACACGTGCTGCGCAGGCTGCGCCGGGTGGCCGCGCACCACGCCCGGGACGCGCGCCCGGTCTTCCTGCTGGCCTCCGCCACCGCGGCGCAGCCCGGGGAGACCGCGCGCCGGCTGACCGGCCTGGAGGCCGAGGAAGTCACCGCCGACGGATCGCCGCACGGGCCGGTGTCGTTCGCCATGTGGGAGCCGCCGCTGACGGAGGCCCGCGGTGAAGCGGGCGCGCCGGTGCGCCGGACGGCCACGGCCGAGGCGGCCGAACTCCTCGCCGGCCTGGTCCGCGAGGATGTCGCGACGCTGGCGTTCATCCGCTCACGCCGGGGCGCTGAAGCCGTGGCGCTGCACGCCAAACGCCTCCTCACCGAGCAGGGGGCCGCCGACCACGCCAGCCGCGTAGCGGCGTACCGGTCGGGTTATCTGGCCGAGGACCGGCGCGGCGTCGAGGCAGCGCTGCGCGGGGGCCGCCTCACCGGCCTGGCCACCACGACGGCCCTGGAGGTGGGCATCAACATCACCGGCCTGGACGCGGTCCTCATCGCCGGGTGGCCGGGCACGAAGGCGTCGCTCTGGCAGCAGGCGGGCCGGGCCGGGCGGCGGGGTACCAGCGCGGTCGCGGTCCTGATCGCCCGGGACGACCCACTCGATACCTATCTGGTCCATCATCCGGAGATCCTGCGTTCACCGGTCGAGGCGACCGTGCTCGATCCGGAGAACCCCTACGTCCTGGCGCCGCACCTGTGCGCGGCGGCGGCCGAACTGCCGCTCACCGACGCGGACCTCGCGCTGTTCGGCCCGGGGGCCGCCGCCGTGGCCGGCGATCTATGCCGCCGTTCCCTGCTGCGCCGGCGCCCGTCCGGCTGGTACTGGACCCGCCGCGCGCACGCGGCCCGGATGACCAGCCTGCGCGGCACGGGCGCGGAGCCCGTCAAGATCGTGGAGGAAAGCACCGGCCGGCTCGTCGGCACGGTGGACGAGCCATCCGCCCACGTCCTCGCGCACGACGGCGCCACCTACCTGCACCAGGGCGATACCTACCTGGTCAGCACGCTGGATCTGGCGGACGGGGCCGCTCTGGTCGGCCTCGGTGATCCCGGGTACGTGACCTCGGCCCGGCAGGTGACCGACATCGAGGTGATCGGCCAGCGGCGGCAGATGGAGTGGGGCGAGGCACGGGTGTGTTTCGGCGATGTCGAGGTCACCCGGCAGGTCACCTCGTACACGCGGCGCCGGGCCGACAGCGGCCGCTCGCTGGGTGAGACTCCGCTGGACCTGCCGCCCCGGACGCTGTGCACCCGCGCGATGTGGTGGACGATTTCTGCTGCGCAGGCCGGACGGCTGTCCGCCGCCGGGGTGGACCTGCCGGGGGCCGCGCACGCCGCCGAGCATGCGTCCATCGGCCTGCTCCCGTTGTTCGCGACGTGCGATCGCTGGGACATCGGCGGTGTCTCCACCGACCTGCATCCCGCGACCGGGCGGCTGACCGTGTTTGTCCACGACGGGCATGAGGGCGGGGCCGGATTCGCCGAACGGGGCTACGACGCCGCAGCGGCCTGGCTGACGGCCACCCGCCAGGCGATCGCCTCTTGCGAGTGTGAAGCCGGCTGCCCCTCGTGCATTCAGTCGCCGAAGTGCGGGAACGGGAACAATCCGCTGTCCAAGACCGGGGCGCTGGCCCTGCTGCACACGCTGCTCAACAGCGGTGAGCCCGGGGCCGGCCTCAACGGGGCCGGCACCAGCGGAAAAAGGGGGGCGGCCCCCGCCGGGGGGGAGAGCGGGGGCCGCCGCACGGTCCGGCCCTGGGGGGGAGGAGCCGAACCGGCTTCTAGTAAAGCTTAGCTTGAAACGGGCTTGCGAAGACCAATCGGGACAACGAAGGACCTTCCGCAAGAAAATTAGAACATAAGCCGCGCGATCTGGATAGCGCGAGCGAGGACAGATCTCTATAGCACGGCCGGAGAGATGACGAGAAGCAGTGCCGCATTCTTTGACCTCGACAAGACCCTCATCTCGAGATCAAGCACGCTGGCGTTCACCCGTCCCTTCTACCGCGACGGCCTGATCTCCCGCTCCGCGATGATCCGCGGCTCCTTTGCCCAGGTCGTGTTCAAGCGGGTCGGAGCTGATCACGAAAGGATGGAGCGCATCCGCACCGAGGCGAGCCAGCTCTGCCGCGGCTGGCAGGCGGAGCGGGTGCGTGAGATCGTCAGGGCGAACCTGGACGAGATCATCGTCCCGCACGTGTACGCCGAGGCCCGGCCACTTGTGTCCGGGCACCGCTCGGCGGGCCGGGACGTCATCGTCGTCAGTGCGTCGGGCCATGAGGTCGTCGATCCGATCGCGGCTCTGCTCGGGGCCGATACGGTGATCGCGACGCAAATGGTGATCGCCGACGGCCGTTACACCGGCGACGTTGCCTTCTACGCCTACGGTGAGGCGAAGGCGGCGAGGATGCGTGAGCTGGCGGCCGAGCGCGGCTACCGCCTGACTGGCTGCTACGCCTACAGCGACTCCATTACCGACCTGCCGATGCTGGAAGCCGTAGGTCACCCGGTCGCGGTCAATCCCGACCGGGCGCTGCGGCGGGTCGCGGCCGGGCGTGGCTGGCCAGTCCTGTCCTTCCCGGAGCCAGCGCGCGGCCGCTCAGGCCGCCGGTGATTCCCGTACGCCGCATCACCCATTCGCTAAACCACCAGTTCACGACATGTGAACAGAGCTATCGATCGATGTCACGAATTGATTACGCCAAGGCCTTTTCAAGTCCTGCCGTTCGTCGTAAAAAGGAATCACGGACACCGAAACGTCCGGGCACGAAAGCCGGGAACCCACGCGCGAACAGCCACGAGAGGCTTGCCGGCCAGGAACGACGGAGACGTTCTAGCGCCCACACCGGCGCAGGCGGAGGCGACGGCCTGGCCAGCAAAGGAGAGGTGCACGCCTGGTACCCGCGGCGGACAGTGCATTGTGACGGCGCCCCCTCCGGGGGCGCCGTTCGCATGTGGCGGCCCGTCTTGGTCACGCCCTGAAGTTGCCCCGATGCGCACGGGTATAAATCCACATGCCCGCCCCTAGCTGGACCTATACCAACGGACGGGGTACGGATCCCGCTCTTGCGCCGGGCGGGCGATAGCGCTGAACTGGGGGCGGGCGCACGGTACCCAGGCGTGGCGGGCGGCCGACGTTCGCTTGACATCAACCTTAGACTGCGCGGCAGCAGATGAGGAGGAGCTATTTCATCGCAGCGGTGAAATAATTACCCGGGCGGTAAATTATGCCAAACGCCGCAAATGCCGCGAGCCAGCGGACGCAAACCAGCTCACCTCATTCAGTTCGCGCAAGAACGGAGTCAGCGTTGACCAAGGAGACTCTTTCCAATCTGCTGCAGGAATCACGGCGGTTTGACCCGCCGCCCGAACTCGCCGCCCACGCCAACGTGACGGCCGACGTCTACGCGGAAGCCGCCCGCGACCGGCTCGCCTTCTGGGCGGACAAAGCCCGCCGGCTTACCTGGGATGAGCCCTGGGACCAGGTCCTTGACTGGTCCCGCGCCCCGTTCGCCAAGTGGTTCACCGGCGGCAAGCTCAACGCCTCGGTCAACTGCGTGGACCGGCACGTGGCCGAGGGCCACGGCAGCAGGGTCGCGTACTACTTCGAAGGCGAGCCGGGTGACGAGCGGGTCATCACCTACGCGGAGCTGAAGGACGAGGTCTGCCGGGCTGCCAACGCGCTCACCGAGCTGGGCGTGCGCAAGGGCGACCGGGTGGCGATCTACATGCCGATGATCCCGGAGACCGTGGTCGCGATGCTCGCGTGCGCCCGCCTGGGGGCCCCGCACATGGTGGTCTTCGGCGGGTTCTCCGCGGACGCGCTCAGTTCCCGGATTCTCGACTGCGACGCGCGTGTGGTCATCACCGCCGACGGCGGCTACCGGCGCGGGAGCGCCGCCGCGCTCAAGCCCGCGGTGGACCAGGCGCTCAAGGACTGCCCCGACGTCCGGTCCGTTCTCATGGTCCGGCGGACCGGCCAGGACGTCGAGTGNNCCCGAGGCGCACGACGCCGAGCACCCGCTGTACGTCATGTACACCTCGGGCACGACCGCCAAGCCCAAGGGCATCCTGCACACGACCGGGGGCTACCTGACCCAGGTCGCGTGGACGCACTGGGAGGTCTTCGACATCAAGCCGGCGCAGGACGTCTTCTGGACGGCCGCCGACATCGGCTGGGTCACCGGCCACTCCTACATCGTCTACGGCCCGCTCGCCAACGGCGCCACCTCGGTCATGTACGAGGGGACACCGGACACCCCGAGCCGCGGCCGCTGGTGGGAGATCGTCAGCAAGTACAAGGTCTCGATCCTGTATTGCGCGCCCACCGTGATCCGCATGTTCATGAAGTGGGGCGAGGACATACCGGCCAAGTACGACCTGTCCACCCTGCGGCTGCTGGGCTCGGTGGGTGAGCCCATCAACCCCGAGGCCTACATGTGGTACCGGCAGAACATCGGCAGGGACCGCTGCCCCGTCGTCGACACCTGGTGGCAGACCGAAACCGGCGCGCTCATGATCAGCCCATTGCCGGGCGTGACGTCGGGCAAGCCCGGCGCGGCGATGCAGGCGCTCCCCGGCATCGTCGTGGACGTCGTGGACGACAACGGGCAGACCGTGCCGGACGGCGGCGGCGGATTCCTCGTCATCAAGGAGCCATGGCCGTCGATGCTCCGCACCATCTGGGGTGACGACGAGCGGTACATCAAGACGTACTGGTCGCGGTTCGACGGGATGTACTTCGCCGGCGACGGAGCCAAGAAGGACGCCGACGGCGACCTGTGGCTGCTCGGCCGCGTGGACGACGTCATGCTCGTGTCCGGGCACAACATCTCCACCACCGAGGTGGAATCCGCTCTCGTCTCCCACCCCCGGGTCGCCGAGGCCGCCGTCGTGGGGGCCAATGACCCGGTCACCGGGCAGGCGATCGTCGCCTTCGCGATCCTGCGCGGGGAGGGCGACCAGGAGGACCATGACCTGGCCACGGAGCTTCGCAACCACGTCGCCCAGGTGCTCGGGCCGATCGCCCGCCCGCGGCAGATCCTGGTCGTCGCCGAGCTGCCGAAGACGCGGTCCGGCAAGATCATGCGGCGCCTGCTGCGTGACGTGGCCGAGAACCGTTCGCTCGGTGACGTGACCACCCTGACCGACAGCGCGGTCATGGAACTGATCAAGGAGCAGCTGCCCACGGCGAAATCCGACGACTGAGCCCAGTCGCCGCTGGTCGCGAGATTGTCCCGCGCCTGCGGCGTGGCCCGGGCGGCCACGCCGCGGGCGCGAATTATGTGCGCGGCACGACCACCCGGCATAATGATCCTCTGCGGCGCGTGCCTCGCCGGCGATCACGGTCGCTGACGCTAGCCTGGGACACGGCGGGTGCCGGGGTGAATCGGCGCCGGGGACAGGGCGCGGCACCCATCCCGCGCGATGAGCGGACAGAGCGCACGATGGGAGAAGGATCGATGGCCCAGACCGAAACCACGCCGCGGCCGGCAGGCAGCGCCCAGTCGCTGGGTGAGCTCGTGGCCCAGGCGTCCAAGGACGTCTCCCTGCTCATCCGCGGCGAGCTGAACCTGGCTAAGGTCGAGCTGAAGCACGATCTGCGCCGGATCGGCGTGGCCGTCGCCCTGCTCGCCATGTCGGGCTTCGTCGCCTGCCTGATGCTCGTGCTGCTCTGCTTCGCGTTCGCCTACGGCCTGATGGCGCTGGGTATCTGGAGCTGGGCGTCATTCCTCATCGTCGCCGGGGTCTGCCTGCTGCTCATCGGGCTGGGCGCGCTGATCGCCATCGTGAGGGTGCGCGGCGTGACGGGCCTGAAGACGACGCGGACATCGGTGCAGGAGACGATCACGGCGCTGCGCGGCGGCGACCAGCACCCGGAAATCGCCGGCCCGACGCAGCGGTGAGTACGCCCTGATGACCGTCGCCGCTGATTCGGCTATCCATATCGGCGGGCCGTGGACCCACCGGTCCGTGAGCGCCAACGGCACCCGTTTTCACATTGCGGAGGCCGGCGACGGCCCGCTGGTCCTGCTGCTGCACGGGTTCCCCGAGTTCTGGTGGACCTGGCGGCACCAGCTCGTCTCCCTGCCCCGGGCGGGCTTTCGCGCCGTCGCGGCCGACCTGCGCGGGTACGGCGGCAGTGATAAGCCCCCGCGCGGGTACGATCTCGTCACCGCGGCCTCGGACGTAGCCGGGCTCGTCCGCGCCCTCGGCGAGGCCAACGCCATTGTGGTGGGCCACGACTGGGGCGGCCTGGTGGCCTGGACGGTGGGTGCGTACTTCCCCAAGATGGTCCGGCGCCTGGCGGTGGTTTCGGTCGCGCACCCGCTGCGCATGCGCGGGGCCATGTTCACCGAACCGCTGAGCCGTCGCCGCCGCAACGGGCACATGCTCGCTTTCCAGCTGCCGATCATGCCAGAGCGCCAGCTTCTGCGTGACGACGCCGAACTGGTCGGGCGCATGCTCAGCGACTGGTCGGCGCCGGGGTGGCCCGACGACCAGACGGAGCGGGTGTACCGGAACGCCATCCGGATTCCGTCCGTGGCGCATTCCGCCCTGGAGTACTACCGCTGGTTCTTCCGCTCGACACTGCGTCCCGACGGCCTGCGCTACACCCACCGGATGCGGGTCCCCATCCAGGCCCCGACCCTGCAGGTACACGGGGCCCTGGACACCTGCGTGCCGCCCGGCATCGCGCGTGGCGCCGGGCGGCACGTGGAGGGCCCTTACCGGTGGCGGATGATCGACGGTGCCGGGCACTTCCCGCACGAGGAACAGGCCACCCGGTTCGATGCCGAACTCCGCGGCTGGCTGACGGACCCCGAACCAGAGCGATGACCCACCCGCCGGGCCCGGACCCCAGCCCAGCCGGCGGCAACCGGAACCCGGGAGCCCGTGATCGCGATCCCGCGGGGCGCCCTCGCAATTCCCGGCCTCGCGACGGTCTCGGGCGGCCGTTGCCCAAGGGCGCGGCCGGTGAGCCCCGAGTGCCCGACGAGCTGGTTCTGCCTCCCGCCGAGAGCCTGGCCCTGGCTGAGCAACTGCTGACCGAGGGGCGCCCCTTCCACGCTCACGAGGTTCTCGAGGCGTCATGGAAAGCCGCACCCCCCGGCGAGCGTGATTTCTGGCAGGGCCTGGCCCAGCTCGCAGTGGGCCTGACCCACGCCCGGCGCGGCAACGCCCGAGGCGCGGTGACCCTGCTCCGCCGCGGCGCGGCAGCGATCCGCCCCTACGCGGCGGCGGACCCACACGGCGTGCAGGTGACCGTGATCGCGGACGTGGCCGAGAAATTGGCCGACCGTATCGAGCACGATGGCATGGCCGGCGTTGACGTCGCCAGCCTTCGGCTGCCGCTCACATGAGCGTTTGACCATCGGCTAGCCCTGATGGACGGAGCCCGTCGATGGGGCGGAGTCCGTCGCAGGCTCAGCGGCCGCTGGGCGAAGATGGCCATCCGGGTGATCGAACACCCGCCGGCGGCCGCGCGGGATCTTGAGGCCGCCCAGGATCAGTTCGGCGAACAGAAATACGAGGGTCATCCCGAGCCACCCCCAGTAGCCGGCGATCCATGCCGTCTGCTGGATTGGCCAGAGCATGCGCACTCCTGGCGGGCCCTCGGCGATGTCCCGGGCGAAGTGGAGCAGCAACCCCACCACTACTCCGGTGAGTACGGCCCGGTGCCGTCGGCTGGCCACCGCGGCGATCGCAAACACGACCACAGTGGCCAGGGAATGCGTGACAGGGCGCTGACCTCCCGGCCCCAGCCACCCAAGGTAGAGGGGTATGTGATCGAGGTCGATGGCCACGGAGGCGATCAGGGCCGCGACGTAGAAGCGGCGTGGCGCCTCGATGAAGCGGGCCACGACGAGCAGGCCGAGAGCTGCGATGGCTAGATGGGCGGGCTCGTCCAGGGGCCCGGCACTGATCGGGCCATAGCGGATCAGCCGGTCGGCAGCGTCGAAGCAGAACGCGGCCACAGCCAGCAATACCGGGTAGACCCACCACCGGAACGAGCTGAGGTCGCTGGGCCGCATGCGATGAGCTTCCTTCCTAGACACCTAGCTGCACGGCTGACCGGCCCCGAGAGCCACCATGCGCGGTTCCTGGAATCACATTTCGTTCAGGTATATAGGAATTCTGGGGAATTCTTATGATTGACCCTAAAGCGCCAGGAAGCGAAGATGCCGCCTAAACTAGTTACTATCCACTGCGTCTGGGTAAAGACAGGTCCGTCCTGAGTATCATCCGACGATCGCCAGTATGCCGGTGCGGCCACGAACGCGACGCACACCGGCACTATCGGCGTGGCAGCGATTGCGCTGCCTGCAACTGTACTCGCTGGTCCCCGCCGCGCGGGCTCTGGCGGCTGCTGGCGCGAGGGCCTCGATAAGTACGATTAAAGTCCGGTCACACCATCTGACCGGATATGCGCCCCATAAGCTAATGCAATTTTCGCGCCGCGGCACGCTAACCTTCGGGCTCATTGGCAAGAAATAATACCGCGCCGAATCGCCCTTATTCCGCCCTAATGGCACAGATATTTCTCAGGAATTCGGCATTATTCCAGGGTGATATTTCTAGTCGCAGCCTTCGGTGGACACCGGAACGGTCGCGCCGCTGCCCGCCCGCGCGTCCGCCGAGACCTCGGCGGCGGTGAGGACGAAGCCGGTGTCCGGCACGCCGACGGCCGCCGCGAAGACGACCCCGTAGACGGTCCCGTTCGGCGCAATGAGCGGGCCACCGGAGTTGCCGGGCTCGACGTTGGCCTTCACCTGATAGATCTGCCGCGTGACCTGGCTCGTCTGGTAAATGTCAGGGCCGGTCGCATCCTGGATTCCGCCGACCCGGGCCGGCGCGGCGGTGAAGGCGTGGTCCAGCGGGTACCCCGCGACCACGGCATCCGCGCCCGTCTGGGCCTGCCCGGCAAAATCAAGGGGTGCCATGTCGAGACCGGGCACGTACAGCACCGCGATGTCGACCTGAGGGTCGTAGAACACCACCGTCGCCTGGTACACCGCGCCGTTCTCCGCGTAGACCTGCGGGCCCTGGGTGACGCCCGCCACGACGTGCGCATTGGTGATGATGTGATCCGGGGCGTAGACAAACCCGGAGCCCTCGATGATGCGGGAGCAACTGGGCGCCGTTCCCTTGACCTTGACCACCCGGCTGCGGGCGGACAGGTACCCGGCACTGTCCAGGACGGCGCTGTCAGGGGGCGCCACGGACAGGACATGTGCCGCGCCGATTCCGCTGAACACCTCCGGGAATGGCCCGCTGGCCAGCAGGCGGCGGAAATCGGAGAACATCGTCCGCGCCGGCGTGGGCATCAGCCGGTCCGTGGTCCGCAGCACCGCGGAGTTGTTGACCTGCGAAACGACCCCGCTGAAGGGGGACGCCACCAGGACAGAGCCGATCACCCAGGCTATGAGCAGGACGGACAGCACACTGACCGCGGCCCCGCCCACGCTGTCGAGGACCGCGGCCGGCCGCCAGGTCATATGGGATCGCAGGGCCGTGCCGATGGCCGACGCGGCAAACTGCCCGATGATGGCCAGCAGGACGAGGATCACCACGGCGACCAGATCCTGCTGGTTCTGGCCGCCGACGATGGCGCGGGAGATCCCGGGCGCGAACAGCGCCCCGGCCACCGCGCCGCCGAGGAATCCGGCGAAGCTCAGGGCGCCGACGACGAAACCCTGCCGGTAACCGGAGACGGCAAACGCGGCGGCGACCACAAGCAGCGCCAGGTCCAGCAAATCAGCGTGCACGACACTTACGGTAGCGGGCGATCCTGAGTGCCCGGGGACAGTTCACCCGGTCCGCCGTCCGCCTCCAGGTCATGCACAGCATCGGTGTCCCAGGGAACTTCCCAGCCCCCGAGCGCCAGCAAGCGATCTACCAGGGCCGCTGTGAAGCCCCAGATGAAAAGGCCCTTGACCCGGAATCCCGGCCCGATCCGGCCCCGGGGGCTCCGGACCGTCACCCGGCACGCCGGATCCGCCAGCTCGGCCAGGCCGATCCGTTCCACGGCCGCTACCTCTCGCGGGTCCACCGCCGAGACCGGGCCCGGAGAATGCCACCACGCCAGGACGGGGACCACCCGGAAACCGCTGTGCGCGATGAACAATTCGGGCAGCGTGGCCAGGATGTCGACGCCGTGTGGATCCACCCCGGCTTCCTCCGCGGCCTCGCGCAGGGCCGCCGCCACCGGGCCCAGGTCAGCGTCCTCGATGGCACCGCCGGGAAACGCCGGCTGGCCCGGATGCTGACGGAGTCCCTGACTGCGCTGGATGAACAGCAGGTCGGGACCATCGGGACCGTCGGCGAACAGGATCAGGACCGCGGATGGCCGGCCGCCGGACACGGGCGGCTGCAGCGGCGGCATGACGTCCATCCGGGCCGCCGAATCGGCCAGTTCGGTGAGCCAGTGCGGCGGCTGCCGCCGGGGATCCGGGCCACGGCCGGCCCCTGTCTCCGCCATCCGGCCCGCCGTACTCGCGGGCCTGAACGAATCTGGGGCATCGGACCGTTCTGGCTGCCCGCCGCCGGTCACGAGAACGGCCCGGCCTTGACGAGATTGGCCGCGACCTGGGGGTCGGTCGGCCCCTCGCCGAACGATGGGCAGAGCCGGGCCAGGCCGCAGGCGCCGCACGCCGGACGGCGGGCGTGGCAGACACGGCGACCGTGCCAGATCAGCCGCTGCGACAGGTCCGTCCAGTCCGAACGCGGGAACAGCGCGCCGACCTCCGCCTCGATCTTGACCGGGTCGGTGCTCGAGGTCCAGCGAAAGCGCCGGGCAAGCCGGGCGAAGTGGGTGTCCACGGTGATGCCGGGGACCCCGAACGCGTTGCCGAGTACCACATTGGCCGTCTTCCGGCCCACTCCGGGCAGCGTGACGAGGTCGGGCAGCCTACCGGGAACCTCGCCGCCGAAACGGTCGCAGAGGGCCTGGCCGAGCCCGATCAGGCTGTTTGCCTTCGCCCGGAAGAACCCCGTGGACTGGATGATCTTCTCCAGCTCCGCGCGGTCGGCGGCGGCGTAGTCCGCCGCCGACTGGTACCGCGCGAACAGCGTCGGCGTCACCATGTTCACGCGTTTGTCCGTACATTGTGCGGACAAGATCGTAGCCACAAGCAGTTCGAGCGGGGAGCTGAAGTTCAGCTCCGTGTGCACGTCGGGGTAGAGCACGGCCAGTTCGCGGTTGATCCGGCGCGCGCGCCGGACCAGCGCGGTTCGCGACTCAGCTTGGGCGATCACCTCTTTAGCCTATTGACTGCGGCGGGCCTGGCGGTCAGCCTCCGCGCCGCCCTGTCGCGCAACGTGAGAGTTACCCATTGCGGTCACCGCATGCACGGCACCGGCGCCCGGACCGTATGAGCTAGCCCGGAGGGCGGAGCAGAACCGCTGTGAGTGCGGGTCGCCCGGATCCACAGGACGTCCGGGCACCGCGAGCGCGCCCGGTCCCGCAGTAACGTGGGCAGGTGCCCAGCGAGCGCGAGCAGCCCGACATCCGGACCCTTGAATCCCGCGTCGTTTACCAGGATTCCTGGATCCGGCTGAGGCAGGACACGATCGAGCGGCGGGACGGTTCCCGGGGAACGTACGCCGTCGTCGAAAAACCCGACTTCGCCCTGGTCGTCCCGGCCGAGAACGGCGGCTTTCACCTGATCGAGGAGTACCGATACCCCATCGCGCGGCGCAGTTGGTCATTTCCTCAGGGCGGCTGGCCCGGCGGCACAACCGGTGAGGCGGCGGACCTCGCGCGCCTGGAACTGACCCAGGAGACCGGGCTGCGGGCACGCGAGCTGACCCCGCTCGGATACCTGCACTGTTCGCAGGGCACGTCCGACCAGGGCTTTCACATTTTCCTCGCGACCGGCCTCGAACCGGGGGCGCCCGACCGGGAGGCCGAGGAGCAGGACATGCGGCAGCAATGGATGCCACGCGCCCAGTTCGAGGACATGGCGCGGACCGGGGTCATCACCGACGACTCGACCCTGGCCGCGTATGCCTTGCTGCTGCTGCACGAGAAATCGGCCGGCTGAGGCCCATGCCAGGTCCGTTCGGGATAATCAGCAGGTTGCGGCGGCATTGGCCGATCGCGGCGCTCCTCCTGCTGGCCGGCGCGTTGCGGGCCGTGGTGCAGTATGCGTACCGCCCGGCCCTGATCTTTCCCGACAGCCTGCGGTACCTGCAGTTCGCGCAGCGTTTTGCGGACGGTCACTGGTCACCCGATACGATCCGGCAGAGCGGCTATTCCATCCTGATCATCCCGGCGGCCGCGGGCCACGTGCTGGCACTGATCCCGCTGGCGCAGCACGTGCTCGGACTGGCCGAGGGCGCGATGATCTACGCCGTGCTCGTGCACCGGGGCAGCCGCCGCTGGCTCGCCGCGCTCGCGGCCATCCCGGTGCTGTTCGACCCGCTCCAGCTCGACCTGGAGCAGTACGTGCTGAGCGATGTCTGCGCGGCATTCTTCCTGGTTACCGCGCTCGTCATGCTCGTATGGCGCGGCAACCGGGCCGGCTGGGCGGCCATGAGCGCGTCCGGGCTGCTGCTGGGGGCCGCGGCGGTGACCCGGGTGGCAGACCTGGTGCTGATCGTCCCGGCCGCGCTCTACCTCGCGGTCACGATCCGGCCCTGGCGGCGCCTGGCCGCCGCCGCCGGCATCCTGGCCGCCGGCATCCTCCTGCCGGTCGCCGGTTACGCGGGCTGGTTCGCGTCGTCTCACGGCCAGTGGGGTCTCACCAGTTACAACGGGACCTTTCTCTACGGCCGGGTGGTTCAGTTCGCCGACTGCACGGGGCTGCGACTGCCGTCCTACGAGCGGCCGTTGTGCCCCGCCCAGCCCCCGGCCCAGCGCAACTACGACTTCTATATGTGGTCGGCGAAGTCGCCGCAATGGCAGTTCGCGCCGCCGCCCGGCATGACCAGGCAGGCCGTGGTCCTCGACTTCAGCCGCCGGGTTCTGGCCCACCAGCCGCTGAGCTATCTGGCGGCGGTGGGGACCGACATGGCCTACGGCTTCTCCCCCGTCCGCGGGAACGGCCCCGAGCATTACCCGGCCGCCTACCTGAAATTCCAGACCGGTTTCCCGCCGTACGCCGAGGTGCAGATGGCGCTGCGCACCTACGGTCACACCGGGCCGGCGGTCCAGCCGGCGCTGGCCGCTTTCCTCAGCGGCTACGGGCGCTGGTTCTACGTGCCCGGGCCTCTCCTGGCCGCCGCGCTGCTCGCCGGCCTGGCCGGGCTGGCCGGCACCAGGCGATCCCGGCGGCGCGGTCTGTGTCCGGCCGCCCTGCTCTTCACAGCGGCGGCCGTGGCCGCGGTCGTCTCGGCCGCGGCACTCGCCCCCTTCGACTGGCGCTATCAGCTTCCCCAGCTCACCCTGATCCCGGTCGCTGCCGCTTTCGGGGTGATGACGCTGACCGGCTGGGCGCCACCGGACCGCGAGCGAGCCGGTCAGCCCGTGGACTCCGCCATCACGGGTGACCGTCCGCCGGTGGCCCCTTTCAGCGGTTCCCGCCACGGGCGGTTTTCCTGGTACCACCGGATGGTCGCGGCGAGCCCGTCCGCGAAGGACGTACGGGGCCGGTAGCCCAGCCCGCGGAGCACCGATGTCGCCGCGCACGAAGGCATACCGCGGGTCGCCCGCGATCGGCCCGAGGTTGCCGAGGTTCCCCGCATAGGTGAGTTTGTCCAGTACGGTGACCTGAACCGGAGCGGAACCGGCCAACCCTGCGTAGCAGCGTGCGGACATGGTGTGATCCGATAAGCCTGCCCCACCGGTCACCAGGATTCTCATAGATTGACCTTTACCTCGCAGCGATCCGGCCGAACGCGGACCGGTTGTTGCAACGTTCACGCATCGCTTGTAACGTCTGCGCATCAGCCTGACCTGCCGTGCACCGGCACGTGGCGATGCGCGTCTGTAAGTCAGAGCAGCACCCAGCGAGAGGAAACCGGGGATGACCACCGAGACGACAGCCACCAGGGCAACGGATGGAGATGATGACGCCGCCGGGGCCCAAGATCTGGGGGACACGGACGCCACGCCTTTCTGCGGCGCCTGCGGCACTTGGGTGGGAATGTTCGCGGCCGGGGAAGGCTGGCGGCACTTTCGCGGCAACCCGGCGCCGAACGGCACACGCGCACCATTCGACCCCGGGCACGACGTCGAGCTGTCCTGGTGCGTCCCCCCGGCGCGTTCGGTATCCCCGGCCCAGCACGAGCAGTTGCTCGCGGCCCTGGACGACGCCATCGCCTACCGGGAGCACGCGGCCACTTCTGGCTACGCCACGGCGTACCGGATGCTGCGCCGCCAGCTCGCCGGCCCGGCTCGCCGGCCCGGCTCGCCGGCCACCGACGGCGGACGTAGATCCGGACTGACCTAGGCTGACTCTCTTAGGCGCTGCTCTTTCCGTCTCCTTTGGCCGTCTCCTTTGGCCGCTGCTCTTTCCGTCTCCGCTCCCGGCGGACGCGGTCAGACTCCATCGCTTCCCGCAGCCAGAGACGGTCACCGTCATCGAGCACGACCTGCTTCAGCCAAGTTTCGTTACGTAATTCTGTTGTTTCTCTTAGCAACCATGTGGGCCGGATGACGCTGACGGCGAGCTGACCTCGTTCTTCACTGTCTCGCGCTGACATCGCCGGTGCCCTGAGAGCGTGGCAGGCTGCGATTCGGGGACGGCCCGTCCTCCCGCGGGTCGTCCTCCCCAGCCTGCCCGCCTGCCCGCTCTCAGGGGCGTCAGCATGCGGTGAGCACAGCCCCCAGCCTCAGTTGCACGACGGGGAACGCCGGTCGAGGCTGGTGTCATGCGCTTGTCCCGCAAATCACCAGCCGCGGAGCCGCCACCACACCGCTTGCACCAGCCATGGAACCCGCCGGAGGCGGAACTTCCTGGCCTCGTGCCGATCGATACCCTGCACTTTGACCGGTCCGAGCAGGCCGCGGTAGCGATCATAGGGATAGCGGCCTACGCCAGGGGATTCGAATTCTCCCTGGCCCGCCGCATCCGGCCGGGCACTCCCGGCCTCGACGAAGACCCCACGCCGGAGATGCTGAGGCGCCGGCTCAGGGAGCCGGAGGACTTCCCGATCAGCGTGCAGTTCTCCGATGGCCGCAGGGCCGTCAGTGGAAGACCACGCGGCGACTCTGAACCCACGGGGCCGATCCTGCAATCGCGCGGTGGCGGCGGCACCTCGCACTCTCAGCTCTTGCGGTGGTGGGTATGGCCGCTGCCCCCGGCCGGGCCGCTGGAGTTCATCTGCCAGTGGCAGGTGTACGGGATCGGCGAAACACGGGCCGGCATCGACGGCCAAGTGATCCTCGACGCCGCCCGCCGGAGCGTCCAGCTATGGCCGGAGGAAGAAGACTCCCCAAGGGCCGATTGACAGGCCGGGGACGGCGTGACTCGCTTTGCCCCGTCCTTCCGGCCCGGTCCCCGTGACTTCGCCCGGCGATCGGCGCACCTGGGTGGATGTGCCTACTCCGGCCAATCGAACCGTGCCCAGACAGTGCGGGCGTTGCAGGCACCCTCGATGCCCCAGCCGTTGGCGAGGGTGCGAATGATGTCCCAGCCACGGTGCCCGGTCGGATCGCTCATGTGCTCGGTCCACGGGCCGCCGTTGTCTTCGACCTCGATACGGACGTAGTGGCCAGGGATGACCGTGACCCGGACGGTAAACGTTCCGCCCGGCAAGCGAGAGCGGCTGTGCAGGCCGGCGTTGGCCGCTAGTTCGGAAGCGCAGAGGACGATCTCATCTGCATGCGGGCAGTCACGAAGTAATGCGCGCAGGTCGATGCGGACCGCGCGGACATGCTCGATACCGCCTGGATAGGTGACACCACCGGTCCCTAGGGCGACTGCTCTGGCTGCTGGCGTATGCATAGGTCCTCGCTGGGCGCCTGGTCACATCCCTGCCAGCTCAGAGTGTACTCCTCGTATCTTAGCCGTATAATAAGTACGTGTAACTTTGTGTACTGGTACAGCACATTTGATGCCAGCATGGCGTCACACGACCTGAAGGAGACAGATGTTCGGTCTGTGCGTGCGCTTCACGTGCAAGGACGAGATCAGCGCCGAGGCTTACGACCGACTGGTCGCCGAGACCGTCGAGGCCATCAAGGTCAACGAGCCCGGAACACTCGTCTACGCCTCTCACCTGGTGGAAGGCCAGCCTTTGCAGCGCATCTTCTACGAGCTGTACCGGGACAAGGCGGCTTTCGAGGCGCACGAAGCCGCATCGCACACCAGCCGCTATCTGCATGAGCGAGACCAGTACCTCGCCAGCACCGAGGTTGACTGGCTGACCCTGCAGGCAGGCAAGGGCACCAGCGGGTGAGCAGCCCGGACTACCAGCAGGCCTTGGGGCGCAAGATTGCCGCCGAACGGCGGCGTCGGGGCCTATCCCAGCCCGAGCTGGCCGGGATGATCGACCGGTCGGTGGCCTGGGTCTCTCAGGTCGAGCGCGGTGTCCGCAAGGTCGACCGCATGTCGGTACTGGAGACCGTGGCCACCGCCCTCGATATCCCGCTCGCCGAGCTGGCCGCCGAAGCACCCGTGGTCGCCGCTGTGACCGAGGAGCCGCCTGGTGCCGGTGGCCTGCGGCTGGTTCTGTCCAGGGCCAATGTGCTGCGTGCCATGCTCAACGGCCGACATGTGGCCGACATCGGCACGCTTCGGGCCAGAGCTCGGGAGGCATGGGACCTGACCCACGCCGCGCGCTACACCGACCTGACTGAACTGCTGAACGGCCTGGTCCCGGATCTCGAATCCGCCGCTCGGGCCGTGCCCGAGGATCAGCGGGCCGAAGTCTTCGAGCTGCTGGCCACCACGTATCAGGCGTGCTCGGCTGCGCTGGCGAAAATCGGCGAGCCAGATGCCGCCTGGATCGCCGCCGACCGCGCGATGGCTGCTGCCGAGCGGGCGGGCAAGCCGATGCTGGTCGCCGCCGGAACGTTCCGTCTCGTGTTTGTGTTTATCGCCGCCCGGCACTACGAGCAGGCGGAGGAGACCGCCCGCACCGCAGCCGCTGCCTTGTGGCCGAAAGCCGACGAGGGCGACCCGCAGGCCATGTCCCTGTGGGGCGGTCTGACTCTGCAGCGCGCCGTCATCGCGTCCCGGACGAATGACCCGGACACGGCCTATGGCGAGCTTGAGCGGGCCGGGCGGATCGCGCAGCGGCTCGGCGAAGGAGGGGGCGAGTTCAACACCGAGTTCGGCCCGGCCAACGTGCGGCTGCATGAGATCGCCGTCGCGGTCGAGCTTGGCGACGCGGGCCGCGCCTTGCACGCTGCCGCAACCGTGGATACCTGCGGGCTCTCGGCCGAACGGCAGGCCCGGATGCTCATCGACGTCGCCCGTGCTCACGCCCAACGCCGCCAGGTCCGCGACGCGGTCGCCGCGCTGGTTCAGGCCGAGACCATCACGCCCGAACAGGTCCGCGGCCATAAACTGGTCCGCCAGCTCGTCTCCGACCTGCTCACCATGCAGGACCCACCGACCAGCGAGCTACATGACCTCGATGAGCGCCTGACCACCCGAGAGACACGCTGATGGGCCTTGCATGCCGCGCAATCCCCAGCCACAGCACCGAGTCTGGTCCAGGCGTGTCCCTGACCGTGAGATACCGCCGACGACCACGATTAATGGCACGTTAATGGCACGAGGGCCTGTCTGCTGACGGGCCCGCCTCCCGCTGGCTCGGGCATGATGACGTGCATGGTGCAGGATGCTAGGAGCCCACTCCCCCCGATACCTGCAGTCACCAGGCTGTCGGCCGCCCGCTTGGCATGCACGCTGCGGACAGTGCGACTGCTGCCGTCTGCTGCTGCCGCTTAAACTGCAGACCTTCTCCTTGCCATCTAGGGCAAGGCTGTCCATAGGGTCATCTACGGAGTTCAGAGGCTTATACCGGTCATATTTGGTCGGTGTCGTGCGGGGCGGTTGCTGCACTTTGCTGCTGCACTCCGCGCCCGCAGCCGGTTACTCGCCCAATACAGCTAGCAGGAATCCGGCTAGCCGGGCTAGCCGCCACAGCAAATTGCCGCTGGCACCGATGACCGGGGGCCGCATGCGCAGGCATCGTTGGATGCACCCCGCAAAGCGACGTTCAGCAGAGGGTGCAGGCGGCAGCGCATGTGGACTGCACGGCGCCGAGGGACAGGAGGGTTCGGAGTAGTCGCAGGCCGTCTTAGAGGAGCCTCACATGAACGGCTGCCACTCTCAGATCAATGGCATCGACGACAGGAGCTCGGCAAATGTTTTCCCGCAAACTCACCATGTCCATCGTTGCCGGCGTCGCGGCCATCGCGGTCGCGGGCTGTTCCTCCGGGGTCGTCAGCGCAACCTCCAGCAGCGCCTCGCCCACTGCCAGCGCCTCGCCCACTGCCAGCAGCTCACCCGCTGCCAGCAGCAGCTCTGGCGGCGGGGGATCCAACGCCCGGTCCGGACCGGCCGCAGGGGGATCATCCGGCACGGTCGACAGCGTGTCTACGTCGGGCTTCACCATCACGACATCAGCGGGTCAGAAGGTGACCGTCGACGAGACGTCGTCCACGACGTACGAGAAGGGGACTGCCTCGATCTCGGCGAGTGCCATTACAGCAGGCGAACCCGTCCTCGTACTCGGGACGGTCAACTCAACGACCATCACGGCCACGCAGGTCACCGTGCAACCGGCTGGCAGCGAAGAATCGGCGGCTTCCACGGCGGCAGGGGTGGTCCCCTTCCAGAAAGGTGCACCGGCCACGTCAAAGACGGTCGGTCAGATCCCGGCGGACTACACTCAGGGGTCGGGGACGCTCGCCAGCGGAACGACAGCGAATAAGGCGACGGAAGCTGCGCTGGCCGCCTACCCGGGGGGCGTCGTCGACCGTGTCGTGGAGCTGGGCAGCGGCCAATACGAGGTCCACTACATCGGCGTCAACTGGCCGCACCACATCTTCGTCAGCCAGGACTTCAAAGTCATCGGCGCCAACGACTAGCCGCCCAGAACACTTATAGTGACAATATGATTACTGTCTGTGCGAAGCAGGGAGAGTGCAGTAGTCATCTCTGCCGCGCCAGAGGCGTCAACAGGCAGAATCAGGGGGCAAAGTGATGACCGAACGACCCGGCATGTCCAGGCGGCAGGCACTGATGTACGGCGGGCTGGCTGCGGCTGTGCCGCTGCTTCCGGCTATGCGGCCAGCGCAGAAGAGAAGCACAATGTCCCCACAGGACAACTGGCGGTGGTGCTACCGATGCCAGGGGCTCTTCTTCGCCGGCA
>PLRW01000046.1:0-12817 GCA_003164955.1 Actinomycetota bacterium | reverse complement strand
GTCTGCCCGGCCGGGGGCACCCACTCCGACAGCGGCAGCGGAGACTACTTCCTCCCGCAGTAGGTCACACCAGCGCAAATCTCACTGATCGTCGGCGCGGGGGAGTTCTCTTTCACCGGAACGGGATTTGTCCCGCAAACGACGGTGAAGGTCACGTCCCTGTTTAAGAACGGCGAACGGCGAACGGCCCGGAGGACCCTGGTTCTATTCTGTTGTCTCTACTGGCAGCTTCACCGGCCTCGTTCCTGCTACTTACTTTGGATTCGCCGGGCCCTTTGCTGTGTGCTGGGAATCGTCAGCACCCGCGCTGGCCGCCTGCTGGCGGTACAGGTCGCGGAGCTGTTCTCTTTTTCGGAGGCCGTCAAGCTGGGAGGGGATGACCGCGGCGGCGTTCCGGTCGGCGGGCCGGGTGAGTTGGGCGTAGAACCTCAAGGTGGTGGAGCCCTCGGCGTGGCCGAGGCGTCCGGCGACGGTGTTCAGATCAGTGCCCGCTTGAGGAGCTGGGTAGCGGAGTAGTGCCGCAGTTCCTTCAGCGAGCTGGTGATGCCGATTCTGCGGGCATACCGGCGGTATCGGTGGGTCATGGTGTCGGGGTTCCACAGGGTCGGGGGAGAACGCGTAGGCGTCTTCCGGCACGGCCACGCCGCCGAGCTTGCGGACCTTTACGTCTCCCAGGACCGGCCCGATGGTGCGGCGGATATAGCCCTGGTGCGCTTCTCTAGTCGATAGCTCCAGGTCGGTGACTTCGAGGTACTTGTCGAGGGCCTGGCCGAGGGTAGCGGCCCGGTTGGGGAACCGGCCGCCGTCGGCCTCGTTCAGCAATCGCCCGAGCGCCGCGGCGGCGGTCGGCTCGTCCGGGCAGGTCTCTTTGAGGCGACGCGGCCGGCCGGTGACTGGGTCGGTTCCGGCGTAGACGTGCACGCGGAAGGACCCGCTCGGCAACTGCTCGATGTGGCCTCTGACGGTGTTGGCCAAGGCGGAACGATAACCCGGAGCGGGGTCATTCGTTCCATGACCCGTTCCACGCCATCGAACATCCTGTTCGAATAATTCCTTACCTGGAGCCGCCTATCGGAATCGAACCGATGACCTACGCATTACGAGTGCGTCGCTCTAACCGACTGAGCTAAGGCGGCATGCCGCCAGAGTGGGCGACGCGAAGAGTTTACCGGGTCGGGAGCACGCCCGCAGCGATCGCCATCAGGAGCAGACCGTACCGCTGCGGGGACCGACAGGCGGAGCAGGTACTGGTTGACGTAGCTGTCCACGCACGAGTCGCCGGCGAGGTACCCGGTGTGGCCGTCACCGTTGCGGCCGAGCAGGACACCCGAGGCCAGGTCCTTGGACAGCGCCTGCGCCCAGCGGTAGGGCGTGGCCGGGTCGCGTGTGGTGCCGACGACGAGAACCGGCGGTGCCCCGGCGGCCCGGATCGACGGGAGCGGCTGCGACGGAACCGGCCAGTACGCGTACTGCAGGCTCTGCCGCCGTCAGGGCCGGGGTACCCGGGTCAACGGCGCCGTCCAGGACGAGGGCCCGCACGCGGTCCGGGAAGAGCTGCGCGTACCAGGTGCCGAGGTAGCTGCCGTAGGACTTGCCCAGGTAGGTGAGCTTCGCGTCCCCGAGCGCCGCGCGCAGCACATCCATGTCGCGCGCCGCGTCACGGGTTCCCACGGAATCCATTGTCGCAGGGCCGCCAGCGGAGCTTCTGAGCGTAGAAACCGGCCAGCGTCACCGGCGCCGGACCAGAAGCGGGTGCCGGGGCAGCCTCGCTACTCGCCGGTGAGCCGGAGCCTGCGGGCCCGGGCGGCGGGCCGGGCGAGGTCGCGCACCCGGCTGCGAGCAGCCCGGCCACGAGCACGGCCAGCGTGGCGGCGAGGCGCCTGCGGTTACCCCCGGCGCGCCGGGTACACACCCGGCGCGGTGCACGCACCCGCACCGGTCGCGGCCCGGTCTCACTCCTTGCTGTGCGTCGCCTCGTACGCCTGCCGGGATCCGCAGACGCTGGCCCGGGGGCAAGCGTGCGAGGAACCGTCCGCGGCCAGCTTGACCACCACCTTGTCGCCGGGAACGTTATGCCCGGTTACCGTGCCGGGCCCCTCCGGCGTTTCGACGGACTCGCCGACCCGGGGCGCGTTCTTGCGGAAGTCCTGGTACAGCGGATGCTCGTACTTCAGGCAGCACATCAGCCGCCCGCACGCACCCGCGATCCGCATCGGGTTGACCGGAAGGTCCTGCTCTTTAGCCATCCGAACGGACACCGGCTCGAAGTCCTTCAGGAATGTGGCGCAGCACAGGTCGCGGCCGCAGGGCCCGATGCCGCCCTGGAGCCGGGCCTCATCGCGCGGGCCGACCTGGCGCAGTTCGACGCGCGCGCGCAACTGGCCCGCCAGGTCACGGACCAGGGCACGAAAGTCGACCCGGTTCGGCGCGCTGAAGTAGATGATGAAGGTGTTCGTGGCGCCGATGTAATCGACGGCCGTCACCTTCATGGGCAGCCCGTGGGTCCGGATGAAGCGCTTGGCCGCGATCCGGCACTCGGCCCGCCGACGGCGGCTGTCCTCGTCCCGCTGCAGGTCCTCTTCGGTCGCGATGCCCGCGCACTCGGGCAGGCCGCCCACGTCATCGGAAATCCACTGCGGTGCCCAGACGCACTCCGCAACCTCGGGGCCGGAGTCCGTGGGCACCAGAACCTTGTCGCCGATCGCCGGCGTATGCGGCCCGGGATCGAGATAGTACAGCCGACCGTGCCGCTCAAAGCTGACCGCCATCATCATGCCCATCACGTCAGACTACGACGCAAACCACCTGCGCCGCCTTCCGCCATCTCCGGGGCCGTCGCCGCTAGACGCTCTCGCCCCAGATCAGGGTGGTCGCGAGGACTTCACCGCGCTCGGCCGAGATGCCGCAGACCGCGTTGACGATGCGGTCAACGAGCCGGTCGGCGACCTCGGCGAGCGGCATGGCCACCGTCGTCAGTGCGGGGGTCAGGATGCGGGCCACCGTGCTTCCGTCGAAGCCGGTGACGGCAAGATCCGCGCCGATCCGCAATCCGGCCCGGCTGGCCCGGTCGTAACACGCCGCGGCCAGGACGTCGCTGCCGGCGATGACGGCCGTAGGCCGGTCCGGTGGGCGGAGCAGGTCCGCGACGGTGGCGTCGACCTCCGCCGGAGACGTCCCGGTACGGATCACGGTCACCGGCAGGCCGGCCGCGGTCATGGCTTCCCGGTAGCCGGCTTCCCGCTCGAGGTCCCATCCTCCCTGCGGGTTGTAGCCGAGGTAAGCAGCGCGGGTGTGGCCATGCGTGAGCACGCGCGCCGTCACGTCGCGGATCGCGGCGCCGTTGTCGATGTCCACCCAGTGCTGGGGCATGGCCGGGTTCGTGCGGCCGAAGCATGCGAAGGGAACCTGGCGTTCGGCCAGGAACGTCACCCGCGGATCGTCGTCGGCCATGGTGGCGAGCACGAAACCGTCGACCGACTTCGTCCGGACCAGATCCTCGATGGCCTCCAGGCCGCTGCCGTAGCTGCCGGTGACCAGCACCTGGTGCTTGCGCTCCCGCGCCGCGGCCACCAGGAACTGGAGAAACTCCAGCATGATGACGTTGCCGGGGTGGAGCTCGGCCTCGGGGATGGGATAGGCGATCCGGTACGTCCGGCCCGAGCGCAGGCTCGCCGCGCCGGTGTGGGGCTTGTACCCCAGCTGCTCGATCGCGGCCACCACCCGGTCCCGGGTGGCGCTGGCCAGCCGGCCGCGGCCGCGCACCACGTTGGAGACGGTCTGCCGTGACACCCCCGCGGCCCGCGCGACGTCATCGATCGTCGCCCGGCGGCCAATCACCGGCGCCCCGGGCGGTCAAGACGTTCGCGCATCGGCATCGTCAACATCTTGGCAGATTCGCCGGGCCGGGTTTGTGATCTCAGTCACATACTCGGAACGTTCAATCAGGGCGAATCGGAGACTGGCCCGACGAAAATCGGAGGCTGGTCCGGCGGCAGACGGCGGAGGTCGCGGAGGGCGGTCAGCCCGCAAGCAGACTGATGGTCATCTCCTCGACGGCCAGGAGGGGGGCGACGCTGGCGGCCAGGCGCTCCCGGCAGCGCATGATGGCCTCGATCCGGTGCAGGGTCGCCTCCGGGCTGGAGGCGGACGCCATCTCCCGCAGCTCGGCCTCATGGTCGGCGTTGGCCAGCTCGACCCCCGCACGTGCCTGGATCATGAGCACGTCGCGGTAGAAACCGGCCAGGTCCAGCAGCGCCCGGTCGAGACTGTCGCGCTTCAGCCGGGTGGCGCGGGACTTCTGCCGGTCCTCCAGGTCCCGCAGCGCGCCCGCCGCACCGCGGATCACCTTCGCGACCCCCTTGCCCGTGGAGCCCTCGCCGAACGCCTGCCGCAGGGCTTCCCGTTCGGGTTCGTCGAGCTCCCCGGTGACGGATTTGGCCTCTTCCTCGGCCGTCTTGACCAGAGCCGCGGCCGCGGACAGGGCCGGCCCGAGGGACGTGGCGTGCGCGGGGACGGCGAGGACCTGCTCCCGACGGCTGCGCGCCTCAGCGTCAGTGGCGAGCCGGCGGGCACGGCCGATGTGCCCCTGCGCCGCGCGGGCCGCCGCCAGGGCGCGTTCGGGATCAATCCCATCCCGTGACATCAGCACGCCCGCCACCGCCTCAGACGAGGGCACCCGCAGCGTAACGACCCGGCAGCGCGACCTGATCGTCGTCACGAGATCCTCTGCCGACGGGGCGCAGAGCAGCCACACCGTCCGGGGAGCCGGCTCCTCGATCGCCTTGAGCAGAGCGTTCGCGGCCTGCTCGGTACAGCGGTCGGCGTCTTCGAAGAGGACCACCCGCCAGCGGCCGCCCGAGGGAGCCCCGGCCGCTCGCAGGACCAGATCGCGGGTTTGCTTCACGCCGTAGGACAGCCCGTCGGGGCGGACCACCATCAGGTCGGCATGGGTGCCAGCCCGTACCTGACGGCAAGCCGCGCAGTAGCCGCACCCTCCGCGGGGGCACAGCAGCGCCGCGGCGAACGATCGCGCGGCCACGGAACGGCCCGATCCGGGTGGCCCGGTGAACAGCCAGGCGTGGGTCATCCCGCCCGCGGTGACCGGCTCGCCGGCCAGGACGCGCGCCGCGGCCTGGGCCGCCCGCCGTAGCTGGGTGACGACCGCCTCCTGGCCGGCCAGGTCGGCGAACGCGCCCTCGCCGCCCGCCACCTCTCCGGGGACGACGGGGGCCCCGCGCCCCGGGCCGGAAGGTTCCGCGGCCATCAGCGCCCGTGATCGGATGCCGCTGGCACCGACGCATCGATGATCGCGGGAAAGGACCCGGTGTCGGCCTCCGCGACCACGGGCACCGGGTCGGGCAGCATGTCCCGGACCCGCTCCTGGATGGCCACGGTCAGCTCGGCCGGGGGCCGGGTCGCGTCGAGGACGAGGTAGCGGCCCGGATCGCTGCGGACCAGTTCGAGGAAACCGGCGCGGACCCGCTCGTGGAACTCCGACGGCTCGGCCTCCAGGCGGTCCGCGGAGCTGGCCCGCCGTCCGAGGCCCGCCTGGGGCGGCAGATCGAGCAGGATCGTCAGGTCCGGGATCAGGCCCTCGGTGGCCCAGTGACTCAGCCAGGCGACCTCGTCGCTGCGCAGGCCCCGCGCCGCACCCTGGTAGGCGAGCGAGGAGTCGGTGTAGCGGTCGGTGATGACC
Source organism: Actinomycetota bacterium (assembly GCA_003164955.1). Taxonomy (GTDB): domain Bacteria; phylum Actinomycetota; class Actinomycetes; order Streptosporangiales; family Streptosporangiaceae; genus Bog-532. Next base: position 7,122 of record PLRW01000046.1, on the reverse strand, counting down.
ACCGCGCCGCGCTCCAGGGCCGGGTTGATCACGGAGGCCACGTGCTCGGCCCGGTCGGCGGCGTACATGAGGGCCTCGGCCCGCGGCGACATCCCGGCGTGCGCGGTGTCCAGCAGCAGGGCGCGCAGCCGCATACCGACCTTGGTCGCGCCGGGCTCGCGGGTGGTGATGACGTCGAAGCCCTGCTCGCGCAGCCAGATCGAGAGCATTCTGGCCTGTGTCGTCTTGCCGGCGCCCTCGCCGCCCTCCAGCGCGATGAACAGCCCGGGGCGCGCGGGCGGGTAGCTGCCGTCCGCCGCGCCGGCGTCGCCGGCCAGGGCCGGCTCGGGGGCCAGGGGCTCACCCCGGATCGCCGCGACCAGGTCCTCGCGCAGCGGCACGCCCTTGCGGTCGTCCATCTGCCGGTAGGCGATCATCCCGCAGGCCGCCGCCACCAGGGCCCCGAGCAGCAGGACCACATTCTGCCCCGCCGAGGCGTAGACGATGTGGCCGACCTTCACGTTGCCCGAGCCGGTCAGGCCGGAGATCAGCTTCGTGAAACCGGTGGAGAGGAAGCCCGCGGCGGCGATCACCACGAAGAGGATGATCAGAGTGGACGACTGGAAGAACGCGAACGTCCGGCCCCGGGTGTCGTCGTCCACCTCCAGGCCGACGATCGTGAAACCGGTCGCGTAGGCGACGCCCGCCAGCGCGCCGATGACCACGACCAGCAGGATGACGATGATGAGGTTCGGGATGAGGCCGATCAGGGCGAGCGGCACCGCCGCGCCGACGATCGCGATGCCGAACAGCCGCCGCCGGCTGAAATCCTTCAGCAGGCGGGAAGCCGGGACCATGCCGGCCGCGAGCCCGACGAAAAGCGCGGCGAAGACGAGGCCCCAGCCCGCGCCTCCGCCGTGCAGCGTGTAGGTGATGTAGGGGTAGCCGAGGCCGACCACGACGCCGGCGCCGGTAAACGCGCCGACCATCCCCAGGGAGAGGCCGCGCAGGACCGGGGTCCTGCCGATGAGCCGCCAGCCGTCCCAGATGGATTTGACGACCGACGGCACCGAGATCTTGCCGCTGAGCTGCCGTTTCGGGATCTGGCGGATGATGAAGATGGTCAATGCGGAGACCGCGTAGGAGGCGGCGTTGATGTACAGCGCCAGGTCGACGCTGTTCGTCTTGAAGTACGGCGAGATCCTGCCGAGCGCCTCGCTGACCAGGGTCAGCACGCTGAACAGGCCGGCGGCGACCGGGGCGGTGCCGTAGGTGGTCAGCAGGCTGAGCTGGTTGGCGCGCTCCAGCTTGTCCTTGGGCACCAGGTTCGGTATCGACGCGGCCGTGGCCGGGTTCCAGAACAGCGACGCACAGTCGGCCAGGAACTTAGCGGTGTAGATCCAGATCAAGTTCGGGAAAATTGGGATCGACAGGAACAGCAGGCCCCGGACCACGTCCCCGATGATCATCATCATGCGCCGGTCGAGCCGGTCCGCGATGGCCCCGGCGAGCGGGCCGAGCAGCAGCGCCGGCAGCAGCGTCGCGAGCCACACCCCGGCGACGGCCGCACTCTGCGTCGCCATCGCCCCCACGGTGGACCGCCCCGCGGTGTGCTTTCCGGTGAGCTCAGCCGCGAGCACGGTCAGCGCGAGGATGCTCAGCCAGTCCCCGAGGCTGGACAGGGACAGTGCTACCCACAGCCGCCGGAACGGCTTAATGGCTAGGACTCCGGACTTGTCCTGGGCTTTGGGCGATCGCCGCGCCCGGTGTCCGGCGCCGTCATCTTTCGGCGGAGCGCGGAAGTTCACTGCGTCAGCGTATCGGCCCTGGGTCTTTACTTCGGCTTTTTGGCTGTGGTCCTCTTGGCGGCCGGCTTCTTCGCGCCTGACTTGGCTGCCGCCGACCGTGCCGGTGCCCGGCGGGTGGTGCGGGCCGCCGGGCGGGCGGGGGCTGAGGCGCGCCGGTCGGCGAGCAGTTCGGCGGCGCGCTGCACGGTCAGCGTGTCCACGACGTCGCCCTTGCGCAGCGACGCGTTGGTTTCCCCGTCGGTCACGTAGGGGCCGAACCGGCCGTTCTTCACCACCATCGGCTTGCCGGTACCCGGGTCGTCACCGAGCTCACGCAGCGGCGGCGCCGCCGAGGCGGCCCGGCCACGCGCCTTGGGCTGGGAGAACAGGTCCTTGGCCTCGGCCAGGGACAGCGAGAACAGTTTGTCCTCGCTGTCCAGCGAGCGACTGTCCGTGCCCTTCTTGACGTAGGGGCCGTACCGGCCGTTCTGCGCCGTGACCGGCTCGCCGTCCAGCTCACCGATGACGCGCGGCAGGCTGAGCAGCTTCAGCGCCTCGTCCAGCGTGACGGTGTCCAGCGCCATCGACTTCAGCAGGGAGGCGGTGCGCGGCTTGGCTGAGGCGGGCGCGTCCTCGGGGAGCAGTTCGGTCACGTAGGGGCCGAATCGGCCGGTTTTCGCCACCACCTGGAGACCGGTATCCGGATCGGTCCCCAGCTGCACGTCTTCGTTCGGCTGGCTGAGGAGCTCCTCGGCCTTTTCCGGCGTCAGCTCGTCCGGTGCCATGTCCTCGGGCACGTTGGCCCGCTGGCCTTCGCGCTCCAGGTAGGGGCCGTACCGGCCGACCCGGACCGTGATGTCCGTGCCCTCCAGCGGGAAGGAGCTGACTTCCCTCGGGTCGATGTCGTCGATATCGCTGACCAGGGCCTTCAGGCCCGTTTCGTGGACGGTGGCGGCTCCGTTAGCCGCGTCGCCGGCCGGCCCGGGCTGGCCGGGCCGGTCGCCGCCGAAGTAGAACTGGCGCAGCCACGGCACCCGGGCCGTCTCGCCGTGCGCGATCTCGTCGAGCACGCCTTCCATCCGCGCAGTGAACGCATAGTCCACGAGCTGGCCGAAGTGCCGCTCCAGCAGCGTGACCACGGCGAAGGCGAGGTAGGACGGGACGAGCGCGGTGCCCTTCTTGAACACGTAGCCCCGGTCCAGGATCGTGCCGATGATCGACGCGTACGTCGACGGCCGGCCGATCTCCCGGTCCTCAAGCTCCTTGATCAGCGACGCCTCGGTGTACCGGGCGGGTGGCCGGGTCGCGTGCTCGGCCGCCTCCAGCCGGAGCGCCTCCAGCGGGTCGTTCTCCGCCAGTGGCGGCAGCCGGCGCTCACGGTCGTCGCGGTCGGCGTTCGGGTCGTCCGCGCCCTCGACGTAGGCCTTGAGGAAGCCGTAGAACTTGAGCACGTTCCCGGAGGCGCCGAACTCGGCGTTCTCCCCGGACGAAGAGGTGCCGGCGACGCGCACCGAGACCGACTCGCCGGTGGCGTCCTTCATCTGGGACGCGACGGTGCGCTTCCAGACCAGGTCGTACAGCCGCTGCTCGTCGCGGGACAGGCCGTCGCGCGCGACCTGCTCCGGGGTGCGGAAATGGTCACCGGCCGGCCGGATCGCCTCGTGCGCCTCCTGTGCGTTCTTCACCTTGCTGGCGTACACGCGCGGGGCGTCGGGGACGTAGGACTCGCCGTAGAGGTCGCGCGCCTGCCGGCGGGCGGCGTCGATCGCGGTCTGCGACAGCGTCGTCGAGTCGGTCCTCATATAGGTGATGTAGCCGTTCTCGTACAGCCGCTGCGCCACCGACATCGTGGTCTTGGCGGAGAAGCCAAGCTTCCGTGACGCCTCCTGCTGGAGGGTGGTGGTACGGAACGGCGCGTACGGAGACCGCTTGAAGGGCTTGCGCTCGACCGAACGGACGCTGAAGGCGGAGTCCTGCAGCCGGCCAGCGAGCGCCGCCGCGGCGGCTCCGTCCAGATGCAGGATGCCGGAGCCGCGCAGTTCGCCGACCGAGTTGAAGTCGCGGCCCTGGGCCACCCGCTGTCCGTCTACGGAGACCAGCGTTGCGCCGAACGAACGTGGGTTCGCGCCGTTCCCGCCACCGGAGCCTTCCGCACCGTTCCCGGTCAGGGTAGAGAACTCGGCCTCGAGGTCCCAGTACTGGGCGGCGCGGAAGGCGATTCGCTCCCGTTCCCGGTCCACGACCAGGCGAGTGGCCACCGACTGGACCCGGCCGGCCGACAGCCGTGGCATGACCTTCTTCCACAGCACCGGCGAGACCTCGTACCCGTACAGCCGGTCCAGCACGCGCCGGGCCTGGTAGGCATCGACCAGGGCCTGGTCGAGCTCGCGCGGATTGGCGACGGCCGCCGCGATCGCCTCCGGGGTGATCTCGTGGAAGACCATCCGATGGTAGGGAACCTTCGGCTTCAGTTCCTCGAGCAGGTGCCAGGCGATGGCCTCGCCCTCACGGTCCTCGTCCGTGGCAAGCAGTAGTTCGTCGGCATCCTTGAGCAGATCCTTGAGCTTGGACACCTGCTGCCGCTTGTCGTTCGGGACGACGTAGAGGGCCTCGAAGTTGTCGTCCACGTTAACCCCGAGGCGAGCCCATGGCTCCTTGCGGTACTTGGCCGGGATCTCCGCCGCCTTGTCGGGCATGTCGCGGATGTGACCAACACTGGACTCGACCACGTACCCATTACCCAGGTAACCCGCGATCGTACGCGCCTTGGCCGGCGATTCGACGATGACCAGCCGGGTGCCGTCACCGCCCTTCGCGGCGGCCCCCCGAGCAGGGCGGTTCCCCGCAGCGGGCGTCTTCGTACCGGCCGCCGCCTTGGCCTGCCTCCGGCCTGGAGCCGCTGCCTTGGCGGCAGCCGTCACGCCTCCTGCGGTCTCTTTCGCCGCCGCCGTGTCCTTGGCGGCGCCTCTTCTAGCTGGCACGCTTTTCCCAACCTCACATCACATCTACGACAGGGTATGCCCCGTGCGGCACACGCACGGTGCGCGCTTCCCCGATCTAGCCTGGTACGCCCGTCCCTGTTGTCATTTATCAACCCTTTGCCAGGCCCTAGGTGTTCCCCACCCGCAGCCGGCTCAGGCATTCGCCTGGTCAGGCCCCTGGGAAGGTCCAGCCAGCTCCGGCCAGTCCGGGGATCGGGCACCTGGCGGGTGCGCGACCGGGCCAGCCCGACCGTAGCGGTTTTCTCTCCGCGCCGATTGAATCATCGGTGACGTGGAGCACAATAGGAGGTGATGGCCGAATATGCCTACCTGGTGGTCTACCTGCCGCGCGGAATGACACGCGACTCCGCCCGGCGGGTCCTGACCGACCATGCTGAGTATGGCGAATGGGAACTGTCCCGTCTTCGCCTTTACGCCGATGGTAGCCGGAAGGTCACCCTGCGCCGGAAGATCATCCGCGTCGTCCGTACGTTCTGATCTGGGCATTCCTCCCATATGGTGCATAGCACTGCGGGCCGGAGCCGTCTGGCGCCGACGTAACCGGGCGGAGAAACCGCGCCCGCCGTGGCGATGGTAGCGGTCAGCACGACGGTCCTCGCTGGCCAGCGACCCAAATCCCCATCCTAGACACAATATGTTACTTAAACAACACGGATTGCATCTGAGCGCCGGCCCCCGGGACTCTTGGCCGCTTTCTACGCCAGCTTTGCCTCACACATGCGCTGAACTGTGGTGGACCTAACAATGGTCGAGAAATCCGTCAAGTGCACGCACACCGAAGCGCAAGCCGTCAACCGGGACGCGCTCGTCGATTCCGTGGAACATTCCGGAAAAGTCCAGATCAGCAGGCAATCGCAGCGGAGCGAACCCAAAGCAGCGGATGCCGAGCCGACTGAAGGACTTGGCGTCCGTCCCGCCGAACATGGTGTACGGCACGACCCGGCCCTCCGGGTCCTCGGCCAGCAGGGCAGCCGTCATGGCCTCGTACAGGTCACCGTCCGCGCTCGTCTCCACCGCGATGTCCTGGTGGATGAACTCGCGCCTCACGCCGGGGCCGAGCAGCTCGTCGACCTGAGCGAAGAACTCGTCTTCGTAACCGGGCAGAAAGCGCCCGTCGATCTCCGCGACCGCTTCCTGCGGGATGACGTTGACCTTGTATCCCGCCTTCAGGCCGGTCGGATTCACCGTGTTGCGGAGCACGGCTCGGATGATCCGGGAGATCGGCCCGAGCTGGCGGAGCAGGGCGTCCGGGTCCTCCGGATCGAATCGGGTACCGAGAGCGGCGCCCGCCTCTTCCAGGAACGCGCGGACGGGCGGCGTGAGCCGGACCGGCCACTCGTAGCGGCCGACCCTGGCCACGGCGCCGGCCAGCTCGGTCACGGCGTTGTCCGGGTGCACCATGGCCCCGTGCCCCGCGGTGCCCTGGGCAGTGAGCCGCAGCCACGCCATCCCCCGTTCCGCCGTCTGCATGAGGTAGAGCCGGCGCCCGCCGATCGTCACGCTGTACCCGCCGACCTCCCCGATCGCCTCGGTCACCCCCTCGAAGAGATCCGGGTGCTTCTCCACCAGCCAGCGCGCGCCCCAGGCGCCGCCCGCCTCCTCGTCCGCGGTGAACATGAGCTGCACGTCGCGCGGCGGCCGCCGCCCCTCCCGGAGCCGCTGCCGGACGACGGCCAGGATCATCGCGTCCATGTCCTTCATGTCCACCGCGCCGCGGCCCCAGACGCACCCGTCGGCGATCTCGCCGGAGAACGGATCGTGCCGCCAGTCGGCCGCATTGGCGGGCACGACGTCAAGGTGACCGTGGATCAGCAGCGCCGGGCGGGACGGGTCCTCCCCCGCGATCCTGGCGACGACGCTGGCGCGGCCCGGATGGGACTCCAGGATCTGCGGCTCGAGCCCGGCCTCGGACAGGAGCACCGCGACGTGTTCGGCTGCCTTGCGCTCCCCCGGCCCGGAATGATCACCGGGGTTGCTGGTGTCGATTCTGATCAGATCCCGGCAGATCGTGACAACCTCGTCGTCGGCGGTCACTTTCGCTGAAGCTGGATTCTCCGTCACATCTTTATCGTCGCATCAACCCCTCCCCGAGGGCACCGCCAGCCGTCTGGAGCCCTCCCCGCGGCGCTGGCGTACCATCGGGCGCGCACGGACTGGGCGTACCTTCGGCCGGAGCCGGAGGATGCGGGCGATCTTGTGCTGTCGTCCTCTTCGCCGCAGACCGATAGATTTGCTATCGTGATGCGGCCAAGGCGGTGACGCCGGTGGCACACGTCCGGGTGGCGGAATAGGCAGACGCGCTAGCTTGAGGTGCTAGTGCCCCAAAAGGGCATGGGGGTTCAAGTCCCCCCTCG
>PLRW01000001.1 GCA_003164955.1 Actinomycetota bacterium | reverse complement strand
GGCCCGTTCCCGGAGGACTACAGCCGGCCGCACGTCTACGCCCGTGACATCTGGTCCGGGTCCGGGAACTGCGTCTGCGGGCGCGCTCTGGGGGATTCAAAGCATGTGCAGGCCGCGCCGGGTGTGCCGGTCCCTGACCGGATGAGGGCCTGAGTCAGGCCGTCCCGAGCCCGGCGATAAGCGCCCACGTGGCGATGGCGCTGTTGACCGTGGTCCAGTAGCCGTAGCGCTTGTAGATGTCGCTGGCCTGCCGGGCACTGGCCTCGCTGCCGTCTTTCATGACCGGGTCGCTCGCGTTCCTGACGCTGGCCAGCTCGGGCGGATCGTCCATGCCGAGCATCAGCCCGGCCGCGATCGCGGCATCGTCCATCTCGACGGCGCGGATGGCCGGGTCATACTTCCGCAGGCCGAAGTGGTCGTCCTCGGTGTCGTAGGCAAAGAAGTCCGTAGACACCGTGTGGCCGCTCAGCACTTGCGGCTGCCTCGGTGCTTCGGGGAGCCGCGCCGAGTTGGCCGTGAACAGGTGCGCCGCGACCCCGAGCTGGGCTTGCTGGCCGGCCGACAGCGGCGTGGTGGCCCATTCCTGCTGCGACCACGAGTGCCCCTTGAGCCGGGTCGTGAAGTCGGCGTGGATGGCCGTGGCCACGTTCACGTCACCGAGCAGCGTCCCGGCCCCGGCCCCGCCGGCGGTCCCGGTGGTGATGACGAGCCGCGCCCGGGTGTCCTGCGCGGCCTGTACCGCGAGGGCCGCCGCCGGCAGCGTTGGCCCGTCCGTGGCCGGGTGGAGCTCGGACTTCAGCAGGCACACGTCCAGCCCGCCGATGCGGGTCATGTGCGCGGATCCGAGACGCCGGGATTCCCGCGCCGGGGACCGCCCGGTGAGCTGAGGCTCGAACGTGGCCCAGTTCTTGGCGTAGTCCGCCCAGTCGTCCAGGGAGACGCCGGGGGTGAGGACGTCGGCGAGGGCCATGCCTTCCGCCGCCGTCCAGGTGATGACGAGGACGTCGGCGGGTGGCAGGGAGCCGTCCTCGATGAGGACCGTGTCCTGCGGCCACGGGCCATCGCCGTCCGGCCACGGGATCGGGTTGAGCTTCGGTGCCGCGGGCCGGTAGGTGAGGCGTTCGAGCAGCAGATCGGGGCCGGGCATGGCCACGGGAGCCTCCGGGTATGCGGGAGCCCCGGCGCGGAGGCCGGGGCGTTGCCGGGTTGCTATCGGGTCAGGGTGACGGTGATCGTGGCGTGGGGGGGTCCTACCGGCGCCCCATCGGCCCAGATGTTCGTCTGGTACGTCCCGGCGGGCAGTCCCTTCCCGCCCGGCCCGTACTCCGACGCGCTCGTGCCGGTGACGGTCTGATGGTTCACCACGTTCCCGGCCGCGCCGTAGGTGCATGCGCTGTATCCGGTGGGCTGCTGCCCGGCCGGCCCGGTCACCGGCGACCAGGCGAGCATGTAGCCGTCGCCGGTCTGCTTCACCAGACGCAGGCCGCCGGGGATGGGGAACGTCCAGGGTTCCGGTTCCGGCTTCTGGTAGGCGAGCGCGGCCAGATCGCCGATGCCGCCGTGGAAGATTGAGCAGTCGGCCATCCCGACGCCGGGCACCTGGTAGGCGTCGGTGAACTGCCACAGGATGTGGGGGGAGGCCGGTTCGGCGCTGGTGTAGTCGGCCAGCCATTGCACCGGCAGCGCGCCCTGCGCCTGCCCGAACTCCAGGCCGGTGTAGGCCCACAGGTACGGGGCGATCCCGGGCCCGTACAGCGTGAGCATCTCGTTGTACCAGGCGGTCAGGAGGGCGCGGCTGCCTTCCTCGAAGTCGGCGATGAACACTTCACCGGGCTGGATCGCGCCGGCGAGCAGGCGGAACGCCTGAGCCTGCGCGGCACCGGACTGGGCCGCGACGAGGTACTGGTAGATGCCCACGAACTTGGCTCCGCCGGCGTGCAGGGCGGCGCGGCGGGCGCCCCCGTACCAGGCGCCGTCGTCGTGGGCATCGCCGTACAGCGCGCGGATGACGACCGCCTGCGACCAGGCCAGGTAGGCGGCGTCGGCGATGTCGGGCTGAAACTCCGAGATGTCCGCGCACAGCACGGAGGGCCCCGCGCCGGGAACGGGCCCGGCGGCGGCGTCTTCCCGGGCACCTCCCGCCCGGAACATGACGGGGCGGCCCCGTGCGCTAGCAGTCATCGCTTTCCCTCGTCTCGCTGTATGCCGCACGGTCGCGGTTCCGGGCGTGGATCCGGGCGACATGACCCCGGGTGAGGTGCTTGCCCGCATGGGCGGGATGGCACCTGCGGCAGAGCCGGTAGGTGAGCCCGGTCGCCTCGTCGGTGAAGTCGTAATGACCGAAACGCCAGCACCAGTGCTGATGGCAGGTGTGCTTCCTGTAGATGGCGAGCAAGCCCCCGACGATCGTGACCTCACCAAGATCAGATCCAAAACCGGACCAGAAGTTATAGTTCGGCGGTGCCCCTGAGGTGTTCAGGCTCCCCGTCATGTACGCGAGCCAGTGCTGCAGGGGAAACCACCAGTGCCACCACATCAGGCCGTGCTTCCCGGCAGGAACAGTGCGCAGGCCAGGACGACCACGGCGACGGCAAGGAGGAGCCCGAACGTCTCGGCGAGGGCGAGCATCCGGCCCCGGTTCGGCCGCATCCACGACACGGCGGCACCGATGCCGCAGGTGATGACCGCGCACGAGGCGATGGCGAGCGGCCCGGTCCCGAACACGAACGGGGCGAACGGCACGGCGGGCAGGATCGCGCCGGTGAACGTGGCGGCGGCCATCACCCCGGACGCGGCGAGCCCGTTATCGGAGTCGGACAGGAACTCCCCGCCGCCCATGCTGATGGCGCTGCTGGTCGCACCGGAGGCGGCCGTGGGGAAGATGAGCAGCGGATGGGTGAGGAGAAGGTAGATGACGACGCCGAGGAGGCTGGCGGTGCCGTCGAAGCCGCCGAGGATCGCCGGCTTCATGAGTCTGGCTCTCACGGGCGGGCCCCGGGGTCGTCGCGGACGTGGCGCTGGGTTTCCAGCTGTTCCATCCGGGCACGCATCTTCGCCTGCTCGTCCCTGATCTCGTCCACTGCCCGTTCGGTGCGGGCCATCACGTCATGCAGGGATGAGCCGCCGTTCGGCTGCGTCTCGGCGACGAGCTTTTCCAGGAGCTTCTCGTGGAAGGCGAGCCGGGCCATGACACCGGGCCTGGCGGGGAGCCCGTCGCGGGTCGCCGGCTCACCGAAGTAGTCGTCGAGGAAATGGCTGGTGCGGCGGGTGATGTGCCAGAGGTGCCGCGCCCCCCAGCCCGCGAAGCCGATGACGGCCCCGGCCAGGGCGGTGAGCGCGGTGAGCCATCCCGGGTTCACATGTTCCTCACTGCTGGGGGTTCCGGGTGGTATTTGCGGGTCAGGCGGGCGGCCAGCCGCCACCGCCACCGCGGGCACCCGCACGGCCCGCAGTCCGTTCCGGGCCGGTAATGCCGGTGAACGGCCCGGCCGTGGCCGCATGCGCACCGCGCCATGGCGTTCCTTTCAGAAGAGCCAGGTCAGGAAGACCCCGGCGAGGGGTTTCGGTGGCAGCGGGGTCGCGTGGCCGGTGCCTCCCCTGAAGAACGGCCGGATGGTGCAGCGGACGTTCTGCCCCACCGGTTGCTGCAACGGGTACAGGCGGGGACCTGCGGTGCCGGGCGGCGGGAGCATGGGGAGCTGATGGCGGCGGTGCTGCCGCAGCCATGTCTGCCCCGGCTGGGCCTGTGGTGGTGCCGCTTGTGGTGGTGTGGCGGTGTACGGGGCGCCGGGGCTGCCCTGTGCGCGGCCGGTGCGGGCCGGCCCGGGTGCACGGTACCCGATCCCGGCGGGGCATTGCAGCGGTGTGACCGCCGGGCCGTGGCCGCTGAACGTCCCGCCGCTGATGCCCTGAACACGGCCATAGCGGGCCGGCCCCGGCATCCGCCCGCGGTTCCCGCACGGCTGCTGCAGCGGAGTGAGCGGTGGCCCTGACGTGGGCGGCGGCGGCGCGTAAGTGCCGGCGTTCCCGGCCGCGCGGCCCGTCCGCTGCGGGCCGGGCGTGTGCCCGCGGTTCCCCGCGGGCTGCTGGAGCGGAGTGAGCCGCGGGCCCTGGCCAGAGAACACGCCACGGCTGTTGCGGGCGGTGCCGCGGATGAACGGCGCCGGTAGCCTCGCCGCGACCGGGCGCCGCAGCGGATAAAGGGGAGGGCCGGGCGTGGCGGCAAAATCGACCTGTACGTCGATCCAGGCGTTATATGAACTACTGTCGCTGGCCGGATATACAGCGGTCGGGTCGGACGTGGAGGTGTCGTAAGTGCACTGATAGTCGCCGTAAACGTCCGGCAGCGTCCCGCCGGTTCCCGCGACCGCCGAGAACGCGGTCAGCGGCCCATTGGTGATGCCGCCCACGTACGGGCCGCCCGTGTCGAACTGGCCGGTGGTGTCGTTGAAGTTCCCCGACACCCCGACGACCGCTTTATAAGCCGTGCCGGACGTCAGCGCCAGCGAGCCCGGCAGCGGGACGTAATTCCACTGCCCGGCAACCATGGTGGAGGTGGATGCCGACGAATTGGAAATGAGTGTCCCGGTGCCGAACCCCGTGGCCTGCCACAGGGCGAACGACGCCGACGCCGACTGGGGTGAGTCGGCCCGCCAGAACCAGTAGCCCCGCAGCACCATGCCCGGGTCGGTGACCTCGAACAGGATGCCCTGGACTATGACGCCACCATAAGAGACGCTGCTGCCCGGGCCGTAAGTGGACGGGAATAGGCGGTAACCGGGGGGAATAGCCGGCGGCGGTGCGCCGGCGTTCCCCGCCGCGCGGCCGTAACGCTGCGGGCCCGGCGCGGATCCGCGGCTGGCAACGGGCTGCTGCAGCGGAGTGAGCCGCGGGCCCTGGCCTGAGAAAGTGCCCTGACGTCCCTGCGCCCGGCCGGCCCGGAACGGTCCCGGTGCACGCTGCGCAAGACCCGCCGGCTGCTGCAGCGGATACAGCAGCGGACCAGAGGCAGGCGGTACCGGCGGCGGCAGCCCCGGTACCTGCCGGTGCTGGAACCGGTGCCGCCATGCTGGGCCAGGGAGCGCCGGGATGACAGCAGGAGCCGGCGGCACCACGGCCACCCAGATGCCGTTCGCGCTGTCCCCGGAAGAACTGATGACGACCAGGGGTGTCCAGGTCAAACCAGACGAGTCAGAGACGGTGATGGTCTGGATGCCCGCCGCGCCGGTCGAGTTCGGTGCCACGATCGCGACCAGCAGCGAGCCGGGTGGCGGGGAGAAGCTGCCGGTGGTGACCGTTTCGGCGGCGGTGGTGTAGGCGACGGCCGGGGTCGACGCGTCCTCGGCGAGCGTTGCCCCGGGCGCGGCCAGGATCTCCGCCAGGGCCAGCTGTACCGCGTCGGCGCTGTACCCCGTCGGCGCGGACGCGCCGACCGTGACCGGCGTCGCGGCGGTGGTCGTGCTCGTGGTGCGGCCAGTGCCGTAGGTGGTGGGGTTACCGGACTGGTCGACGTTCTCCCGCAGCGTCGTCGCCGCATTGGCGGTCAGCGTCGAGGCGTTACCGAATGCGTCAATCGAGACATAGACCCATGACCCGGTGGCGTTCGGCGTGATGGCGAGCTGCGGTGTGGTGATGGTGGCCGACGAGCCGGTCTTGCCGTTCTGGACGGCGGCCGCCCCGGTGACGACCCGGACGTCCAGGACGATGCCGTTGGTGTTCCCGGAGCCGCCCTGGGTGGCGGTGACGGTCAGGGAAGTCATGGGCCGTCACCTCATTCCCGCAGCCGGAACCTTCGCGGCCGTATCACTCCCTCCGGTCCGGCCGCGCGCTGAATTAGCTCCGCTAGTTCATGCCGCACACGTAATACGACTCCAGGGTGCAGGAGTTCGTCGCCGAGGCGGTCGAGAACGTCACGGAGGCCACGAGCCAGTTGTTCACCGAGCAGTCCAGCGCTGTGACGCTGTTCGGCGGGGAAACCGTCGTGATCCCGGCCGTGGTGCCCGTGCTCATGCTTGTCGTCGCGGAGCACAGCAGCGACGTGGACGTAGCCGACGTGCCATAGCCCGCGCCCCGGCACAGGATGGCAAAGTCCATGCTCCACGCACCGAGGGTGCTGGAGAACGAGGTGACCGTGATCGCCGGGGAAGCGACCAGGGTCGTCGCACCGCTGATGCTGTTCGACGACGAGTTGTAGGCGAGGGTGATAATCGCGGTCGTGGCGCTGGACTGTCCTGCGATCAGGCCATTCATCCGCCCGGCGATCAGCTGCCCGGTGCGCCCCATCTGGAAAAAAAACGCGGGGACATACGGTTGCACATAATCGCCGGACGCGCCGGTCATCAGGTTCTGCGCGGCCGAGCTCGACGCGGCGGCGGCGGCGTAGTTGGACGGCGGCCCGCTGCCGCCGGGGAGAACTTCGGCCTGAGTGCCGGAGTAGAAACTCATCGCTATCTCCTTCTAGGGCGACGGGGCATGTGAAAGCCGCGGCCGGATACGGCTGCGGCGGTGGGGGTTACTCGGCGGTGACGAGCTCGATCTGGAACTTGGTCGCGGTACCGGCGGACGAGCACGTCAGGTACACGCCCACGCTCGCGCTCGCCGCGACCCGCCACTCGGCACCTGGGGTGACCCATTCCGCCCAGTTCGCGCCGGCCGTGAACGGGAGCACCTGGCCCCACAGGATCGTGCCGATGGTCGCCGAGATCGACGTGGAGTTGTCTTTCCACGTGGTGTTCGCGGCGATATCCCCGGCATTGTGCGGGTTCACGGTCGCCGTCGACGTGCCGCCGCCGATGGTGCCCGACGCGCGGGCGAGAAGCACCTGCACGGACCCGTTCGACGGATAGGAGACACCCGAACCGGAGTGGATGGCGACCCGGATCGCCTGAATGTCGACGGGGTTGGTGGAAGCGCACGTGCCGACGAGCAGGCAGGTCTGGGACGTGGACGCGAGGGTCTGGAGACCGGAGTCGACGGTGTAAGTACGGCCGATGGCCATGACTGGCTCTCCTTCACGGGCATGAAGAAACCCCGGCCGGGTGTGGCCGGGGTTGATGGGTGTGTCAGGAGGTCAGAAGCCCTCCGCGAGCCCGGCCGGATACCAGAGCCCTGTGGTCGCGCTGTAAATGAAGCCGAGGAAGTCCCGTTTCCCCGCGGCGGAGGTCAGGCCCGGCGGTGAGGTGACCGCGTAGGCACTGCCGAGTGCCAGCGTCCGGCCCCCGGTGCCGTCCTGGATGACCTCGAAGGTGATTTTCTGCCCGTCGGTGGCGTTCACCGGGCTGCCCAGGGTGCGGTTCCCGCCGAGCGTGACCCGGAAATGCAGGCCGGCGGAGGCGTCCACGGTGATCGTGGGCGCGTCCGTGAGGACCGCGGTCCCGGCCGTGATCGCTCTCGTGTTCACCAGGCGCCCGGACATGGTGTCCCCGGCCCGCGATACCCGCGCGGCCGCGCCGAACGTCGGGTTGCTCAGCGGCAGGTCCGGGGATACGGCCGGGGGTGCCGGAACGACGATTGTCTGCTGCGGGTGCTGGAAGTACCTTCGCCACGTGGTGCCCGGCTGGATGGGCGGTGAGGTCGCGGTCGTGGGCGGGATCGGCGGCGTGTAGGTGCCGATGTTCCCGGCGGGCTGCTGCAGCGGGTACAGCTGCGGCCCTGACGTGGGCGTCACGGCCGATACGGGCGGTGTCTGCGGGCGCTGGAACCGCCGCCGCCACACCGGCCCGGGGAGGGTCTGCGGTGGCGCCGGAATGCTGCTCGCGGGCGCGATGTCCGCCCACGCCCACAGGATCGTGTCCGCGATGTTCAGCGTGCCGCTGACGGAACTGGGCGTGCCGGCCACGTCGTCGGCGCTGGTGCGGCGCAGGAACCCGTAGAGGACGTTGGGTGACTGGTAGTCCGACGAGATCAGCGTGCAGCCGGTCCCGGCGCCCATTGAGGAGGCGTCGATGGCCCAGTCGGTAGCGGCCATGAAGGCCATGCCGCCGGTTCCGCTCCGGGCCGGGGTGTAACTCTGGCTGAACGTGGCGCCGGCCGTGGAGAGGGCACCCACGCCGGACGACTGGACGGGGCTGGAGAGATTCGCCCCGGTGAGGACCATCACCTGCAGGCCGGCCTGCGCGTAGCCTGTGGTCGCGTCATGGTCGGTGACGGTGATCGTCATCGGTGCCGCAACGGGAACCGGAGCGGTCCACAGGGCGGCCTGCCCGCCGACCGTGGTCGTGCCCGTCGAGGCAGGGGTGGCGAACGGTCCCAGCGTGTAGGCCAGGGGGGATGCCAGGCTGTCCGCGATCGACGGGGGCGGCGGGGAGTCTGTCGCCGTGGCCGCGTTGCAGGCCCACATCACCAGGACCAGCGACCCGGCGGGGGGCGTGAACGATGCGGTGGCGATCGTCCCGGTCGCGTCATTGGCGAGCGCGGGGGTGCTGGCATCAATGCCGATCCCGGCCACGGCGTCACCCGGCTCTCATGCCGCGGGCCCGTTTCAGAAGCCCTGCGCCAGGCCGATGAGGTAACACAGCCCGGACTGGGCGCTGTAGCAGAACCCGAGGAAGTCCCGTTTCCCCGGTGTGACCGTCAGGACCGGCTGCGGGATCGATGTCCCGAAGGCGTACGCGCTGCCGTAGGTGAGCGTGCGGCCACCCGTGCTGTCCTGGATGACCTCGAACGTGATCTTCTGGCCGTCGATCAGGTTGACGGGATTGGCCAGCGTCCAGTTCCCGCCGAGGGTGACCCGGAAATGGTTCCCTTGCGAGACGTCCACCTCGATGAGGGGATTGTCCGCCAGGACCGCGACGCCGGCGGTGATCGCCGTGGAGTTCGCTAGCGGCCCCGTCATGCTGTCCCCGGCGCGGGCGACTTTGTCGTCGGACGCATACCCGGACGCGACCATCACTCACCCCCAGGTCAGATGAGCGGGAGAAACTCACTGAAACTGAGCTGCGTCGCCTCGGGGGGGACGTTGCTGATCGTGATGTTGCCGCCCGTGTCGATCGTGGCGGTCGGGGTGTTCAGGTTCACCGCCGTCGCGGTCGTGATCGGCTGGCCCACGAAGGCGTACTCACCCGGGCCCGCCAGCCACACGCCGCCGCTGACCGTCACCGAGAAGTTGTTGTACGGCACGCTGAACGATGCGGTCGCGCCGGAACGCGAGGCGGCCTGCGCCCCGGTGATGGCGTTCACCGTGAAGCTGTGCGCGTAGGTCTCGTTGAAGAATCCCGCCGCGAGGGTGCCGATCACGGTGCCGTCGGTGACCGTGCCGCCTTCGATGTGGCCGATCAGCCACGACACGCCGTTCTGCTGGATCCGCGACCGGGCCGGGATGTGGCCGCCGGTGCTGGACCAGCCGCCCTGCAGTGTGAGTTCCCCCCAGTCGCCGGGCTGCAGGGCGTTGACCTGGGAGCCGATCGTGTTGAGCCGCTGGTGCGCGATTTGCACGAGCCGCTGCGAGGAGGCGACCGTGGAGGCGAGCCGGGAGTGCAGCTGGTTCGGGAACCTCACGGTGCCCCGCCTCCCTCGAACGGCATATCGCCCAGCTGGATCCACGAGTACTCGGCTTGCTGGCTCGTCGGCGGGTACGCGGTCCAGGCCACGACCCGGCCGAGCCCCGTGAATCCCGGCGACCCGTCCGCGTTCGCCGGATGCAGGGGGCTGGTGAACGCCGCTGCGGCGTAGGAGCCGAGCGACGTGACGTTCAGGGGCGGGTACTGGCCGTTACCCAGCACGACGATCGGGGACAGCTGGGTCGCCGTCACGCTCGGGAGGACACCGGCCGCGTAGTCGTCGAGCTGGGAATCGGAAGTGAACGTCACACCCGTCGCGGAGACCGCCTGCTCCGTCAGCGGGTACCCGTTGCCGATGTCCACGGTGTCGGTCGCCGAGCCGGTCAGGGCGTTCCCGGAGCCGTCCGAGGACTGGGCGGTGGCAATGACCCGGTTCGCGCCCGTCGATCCGGTGGCGACGAACTGGTAGTCGAGCAGGTTGCCCGGGAACGAGTACTGCAAGCCTGATGCCGGGTAGCTCTGGCCGAGCGCCGGGTAGCCGAGGTCAACGTTGGTGAACAGGTTCCCGGCGTCGTCCATGTAGGGACGGAACGCGTACTCGATCCCGTACGTGGTGACCAGCGTGCCGAGGGCCTCGCTGGCGTACTGATTCTGCGCGCCGTCGAAGGTCACCGTGTCGGTGATCCCGGAATAGCCCTGGCTGTAGGTGATCCCCGCGACCTGGCCGTTCGGGGACTTATTGAGCGCGTACTGGATGATCCCGCGCGCCATGTCGAAGACGTCGGCGCCGCTGAACACGAGGTCGGTGTCGATGACCCGATGCGCGAGAATGCTGTCCACCGTGCTGGCCTGGATCTGCAGCTGCTGACTGAGAGCGGTGGTCGGTATCCAGTCCCACTGGATCCCGTTCCAGATTGGCACCCCGTCCTGCAGCACCCACAGGAGCGCCTTGCGGGGAGTGAGGGCCTGGATGTTGGCGATGTTCTCCCGCGGGCTGCCGGGGATCAGGTCAAGGTAGCCGGTGAGGCTGCCGGTGCCGTTGATCGCCCGGGAGAAGTTCTCCGGCTCCATCGGCAGCCAGTCCCCCATCAGGGCACCGGACAGGACGTTGGTCGCGAGGTAGCGGTAGGTGCTCTGGCGTGCTTCCCGGAACGGGCCGCCCGAGGCGTAATACTGCTGGAGCGGCGTGCTCACAGGGTCGCCGCGATGATCCCGGCGACCCGCAGCGAGCAGTTCTCCGCCACCAGCCCCGCCGTATAGGGCGACGGCAGCGCGCCCCCCGCGAACGGGTACGGGGACGTCCCCACCGACGCCACGTCACCGATATGGACACCGGACAGCTTCCCCGACAGGGTGTTTTCCGTCTGGATGGCGAGCGTCACCGTGTGCGAGCCGCTGCCCGGCGTGGTGCCCCGCTGCGCCGACGTGTACACCGTGAACGCCCCCCCATCCCCCGGATAGGTGACCCCACCGGACGCCGCACAGCACAGATACACGGTGTCGAGGGTCGTGCCGTCAAGCTGGACGATGATCCGGCACTCCCCGTGCGGGATCGACGGTGAAGCGGAATCCACCGCCGCCTCCGGGACCGCGAGCTGCCATTTCGCGTCGATCTGGAAGTCGGTGGCCCCGTCGGCGTCGAAAGTGACCTGGATTTCCTGGGCGAGGAAGCCGTCGGCGCTGAAGGAGCCGTCGTCCGTCCCGCCGCCGATACCCCACCCGTAGAGGGACGTCCCGCCGGTGTCGAGGCCGGTGCCGCCCGTCGAGGTGTTGATGACATCCAGGTCATCGACGTCACTGTCTGTGGTGAAGATGGGCACGAGCTGCGCCGGCTGAATGACCCAGGAGATGAGCANNAGCATCTGACCGGGGGCACCGGCCCCGCCGGGCTGCCAGTACGTGTCGGGGTCACCCCAGCCGCCGCCGCCACCGCCGCCGGGGGTGGTGCCTTTCGCGCCGAGTTGCGAGTATCCGCCGCCGTCACCGCCGGGACCGCCCGCCGGGCCCGGGATACCGCCGCTGCCGGGATCCCCGTAATTATCGCCGTCCTGCCCGCTGCCGCCCGCCGC
>PLRW01000349.1 GCA_003164955.1 Actinomycetota bacterium | reverse complement strand
GAGAGCGTGACGCTGGCCGGGCGGGTGGAGCGGGCACGGGTCGCCCGCGCGTTCGTGTGGGGAGTGCTCGGTCCCGGGCACCCGTGCGGGGATGATGCCGCCCTGCTGGTAACCGAGCTTTTCGGTAATAGTGTCCGGTATAGCCGATCGAGCGCTGCGGGCGCGACGGTCACGGTCGCGGTCAGGGCGGGGGACGGCGTGGTCCGGGTCGAGGTCACCGACCGGAGCGGGCCTGGGGCGCCGGAGCTGCACCCTGCTGGCCGGGATGCGGAAGGCGGCCGGGGGCTTCAGATGGTGGCGGGCCTGGCGGCGCGGTGGGGCTGGCGGCGGCGCGGCGGGCGGACAGTGACCTGGTTCGATCTGCTGTCCGGCTGACCCTGTTGTCCGGCGGTGGACCTGGCGTGGACCTCCCGTTGACCTCGCAGGTACCTGGCATGGGCCTGCGGCAGGGGCCAGGGCACCGTCTGGCCGTCTTGCCCGCCGTCGTCCCTGGACTTGGCGCCCCGCCGCCGGGCCCGAGGGGTCATGGGAGTCCCAGGCCGTCTCGCATGGCCTCGACTGCGCGCCTGCGGTGGGAGATCTTGTTCTTTTCCTGGCTGGTCATCTGCGCGTAGGTGCGGTGGCTGCTGTCGCTGCCGGGGATGAAGATGGCGTCGTAGCCGAAGCCGGAGGTGCCGCGTGGTTCGGTGGCCAGGGAGCCGTTCTCGGTTCCCTGGAATACGCGGACCCCGTCGGCGTCGGCGTAGCCGAGTGCGACGGTGACGGTCGCGCGGCGGTCGGTCAGCCCGGCGGCCATGTCCAGGATGCCGTGCGGGCCGACGGTGTCGGGGAACCAGGCGACGAGGGCGCCGGGCAGCCCGTTCCACCCGTGGATGCTCAGGCCGGTGTCGTCGACGAGCGCGGGTTCGCCGAGCTGGGCGGGCAGGCCCCAGCCTGGATCCGGCGATGGCTGAGACGGCAGCAGCAGGCAGGCATCCTGAAATGCCAGGTCAGAGGCGAGAAGCCGGGCCGATCCCGGAACCCCGCAGGCATACCGGGATCACCGCGCGCAGGACGCCGCGGCAGTCGTCGCCCGTATCCGGGGAAACGGCGGCAGGGCAGCCGCCGTCGAGGCCGACCTGTCCGGCCCGGCAACCCCCGCGCTGCTGTTCGGCACCGCTGAGGAGCAGCTCGGCCCGGCCGGCATCCTGGTCAACAACGCGACCGGGTGGCTGGCCGACACCTTCGCGCCGGCCCTGGCCGACCGGCTCGGCAGGTCCCTCCAGCCGGTGACCGCCACGACATGGACCCGCCAGTTCACCGTTGACGCGATGGGCGCCGCCCTGATGATCAGCGAGTTCGCGCGCCGCCACATCGCCCGCCAGGCGACCTGGGGCCGGATCATCGGGCTGACCTCCGGCTCCATGCCCGGCAGGAACACCGTGGTGACAGAAAGCCCGCCTATGTGTCAACTAACCCGCCTCGGCTCAGTCAACAAGACCATGGGGAGCCGCGCCGCCGTTTTCCTGCCAGGGGCAGGTCACCTCCGGGCGGGCGGGGGACAGGGGAAGGGTGCAGCCGGGTGGCTCAGCTGACATCTTCAGCGGTCGCAGGGATTCCGTGAGTTGTCCGGGCCAGGCACACCACGGGTATTCCTGGCCCGCGCCGGCCGGTGCGCACGTGTTCTGCGAGCAGGCTTGGGGTGGTGCCGACAAGTCATGGGAGCGGGCGGCTTCTCTGCGGCTGGGCTGTGTCCCCGGCGTCCGGGCCTGGCGGCTGGCTCAGCCACTGCGCGTAGGACCGGGAGTTAGCCAGGCTGAGGCCGGCGCGGGCCGGCAGCGGCTGGGCGAAGACGAGATCGGCGGCGTACTGCAGCGCGTCGCGCAGCAGGCCGGCGGAGCCGGTCGCCTCCAATCCCACTGACCACCATGGCTCGCCGCGGGCATGGGCCTCGGTGAGTTCCGCCGTGCAGCCTGTCTGGCCGGCTGGCCGCGCCGCCTGTGGCGGGTCCTGGCTGGCCAGCGGGAACCAGCTGCTGCGCCGCCTTTTACCGACGGTGACCCAGCCCGGAAGGACATCATCATCCTCGCCGGGCAGATCGCACGGGAAGGACCATTTGCGCCAGGACTCCAGGCGGCCGCGGTGGGGCAGGCCGAGGATTCCGGGGCTGCCGAGGAAGGACTTCACGTCCAGGGGAACGGCCGTCCCGCAGCTTCACCGAAAGACCTCGCAGACGCGGCTGGAGAAGGTAGATGTCCTCCCGTGTTTCGGTCCCGGCCGGGAAGCGCGCGAACCATGCGCGCATCGCCTCCGGCAGCCGGCCGGGGACTATCCAGCGCACCTCCAGGCTGTCGGCCGGTCCCATAGCGGTGTCCTCAGCCGGGACAGCTGTCATCGTCCTTCCTCTTCCCCGGCGCCGCTTGCGGCCGGCGCCGTGCTCCGCCGGGAAACAGTAGGGCCGGAACGTGACTCGTTAGCGAAACTGGCGCCTCGCAGCGGTGAAGGCGCGCCGTCGGGGAGCGCATTCCTCCGGCTTGCAGCTCAGCGCCCAGCGGAGAAGATCTCCCGGACTTCGCGGGCGGCGTAGTACACCAGCGCATAGCCGGCCGCCGGGTCAGCCCACCACCAGCCTGCCGCCGCGTTCAGTGCCAGGCCGGCCAGCACCACGACAGCCAGGATGCCGTCGATCATGGTGGCCCGGCCCTCGGTGCGCAGCACCGGGTTGCTCAGTTCCCGCCCGATCCGGGCCTTCCCCGCCGCCAGCGCGAACATGACCGAAACCGTCAGTGCGGTTCAGGCGATCCCGGGGAGCGAATGCCCGGGGTGGTATGAGGTGGCAAGCACCACGCTGGACTGGATGACCAGGTAGACGGCCAGGGCGGCGAACGCGTACCCGATCAGCCGCAGGCCCCGCCGCTGCCGGTCCTCGCCCGTGCCGGACAGTTCCCAGATCACCACGACGGACGCGCCGATCTCGATGAGGGAGTCCAGCCCGAACCCGGCCAGCGCCAGGGACCGGGCTGCGATCGCCGCGATGGCGAGGATGATGATCCCGGCCACGTTCCAGCCCAGCGTCAGTTACTCCAGCGTCAGCCCGCGACGCAGGAGCCGCGCATGTGCCGGATCATCCGCGCCCGTCATGACCATGATCATCCCAGCCCGCGACTGCGGTCAGCATAAGCCCGCAGGACCCAGGACCTCTTACGATCAGGCCGTGTCACGTACCCAGCGGCTGGCCGTCGTCTTGCTGCTCAACCTCGGCCTGGTCACGGCGCTCGTGGCCGTCGGGCTGGCCGCGCATTCGCTGGCCGTCTTCGCGGCGGGCCGGACTATGTCGCGGATGCCACGTTAGGCTGCCGCGCTATGCCGTGCTGAAAGCCGCGACCGGTGAACGGGCCGGCGCCTGCAAGGGCAGCCAGGCGGGCGGCGGCGACCGGGTACCACAGCCGCGGCTGTCGCGGGTGCGCCGCTGGTCGTGACCGCTGCTCGCGCTCGCCAGGCACCGCACCGGACCTTCCCGGCAACTCCGCGTCCGCCGCCTGGGCCTTAATGACGCAGGCCCGGAGGCGCTGGCGCGACCAGGACACGACCGGCGGAGCTGGGGCCATGACGGCCGACGTAACGGCTCTGGCCGCCACGTGAAGCAGAGTACGCTGGCCAGCATGCGCACCCGCGTCTGAGACTGATCCGCTCGGGCTCCGCCTATCCGGCTCGTCCGTGTCCCTGACCAGCCGAGCCGACGAGGACTTCCGTCATGCTTTCCCACCAGCAGATCCTGCATTTCCACACGTTCGGGTACGTTACGCTGCGTGGCCTGTTCAGCCGGGCTGAGGCGGGCACGCTCCGCCAGGAAGTGACCGGCGCACTGGCCGGCGCCTTCGGCCAGATCGCCACCGAGCCCAGCGACCTGGGCGGCATTAGCGGCGGCTACTTGCCCCTAGCCGCCAGCTCCTGGCGGTCGGCCGGGCCCGCCGCCAGGCGGCGGAAGTTAGCGGGCGGGTGGCGAGAGCAGGGCGGACATGCGTTCCAGTGCCGTGGGCACCAGCCAATAGTGGACCCAGGTGCCGCGCCGCTGGGAGTCAATGATCCCGGCCTCGCGCAGCACCTTCAGGTGATGGCTGATGGTGGGCTGGGTCAGGTCGAACGCGGCGGTCAGGTCGCAGACGCATACCTCGCCGCCCTGGTGCGCGCCGATCAGCGACACCAGCCTCAGCCGGACCGGGTCGCCCAGGGCCTTGAACACCTGGGCCAGCCCGGCCGCCGCGCTCTGGCTGAGCGGCTCGCCGACCAGCGGCGCAGAGCACGCGTCGACCACGACCCGCAACTCGGCGGCTGGGATGAATGCTGCCGGGGAGCGCTCCGCCTGTATCGACATTCCTCTATCTTGACGGTTATCTATCCAGGCTGGCAAGCTGGAGTCTGCATCGATGTTTATCGATAAGGAAAGCCGGAGGGGCGGGCGTGGTGACTGGAGCTTCCAGCGCCGCGTGCCCACCTGGTTCTTGAAGTCAGTGGCCAGGACGAGGGCCACGCTAACCCGGCCTGCTAAGAGGAGAACGCCATGCCCGTGATCAACGTCTACGAGCCACCCCGGTGCTGCAGCACCGGGGTGTGCGGCCCCGACCCCGACCAGGCCCTGGTGACATTCACCGCCGACGTCGATCACCTCAAGAGCCTGGGCGCCGACATCTCCCGGCACAACCTGGCCAGCGACCCGGCCGCCTTTGCCGGGAACGACAGCGTGCGCTCCTTCCTGGAGGTGGCCGGATCTGAGGGGCTGCCACTGACCATGGTCGACGGCGTAACCGTCGCCACCGGCCGGTACCCGGCCCGGGATCAGCTGCTCCGTTACGCGGGCCTGGCCAGCGTGGCCGCCCCGGCGGGCGTGACCGAGCTGGGGCTGACCGCCGTCACCGGCGACAGCTGCGGGCCGGCCGGATGCTGCTAGCCAGCGGGATGAAGTTCCTGGAAACCCCCCCGCGGTTCCTGTTCTTCACGGGCAAGGGAGGGGTCGGCAAGACGTCCGTCGCCTGCGCCGCAGCCTTGCAGCTGGCTGGCCGCGCCAGGCGGGTGCTGCTGGTCAGCACGGACCCGGCGTCCAACGTCGGGCAGGTCCTCGGCGTCACGATCGGCAACACCATCACCCCGGTTGACCAGGTGCCTGGCTTGTCGGCCCTGGAGATCAACCCCGGGCAGGCAGCGGAGGCCTACCGCGAGCGGATCATCGCCCCGGTGCGCGGGCTGCTCCCGGACAAAGAGCTGGCCATGATCACCGAGCAGCTGTCCGGTTCGTGCACGACCGAGATCGCCTCGTTCAATGAGTTCACTGCCCTGCTGGCCGACGAGAGCCTGACCGGCCGGTATGACCATGTCGTGTTCGACACCGCGCCGACGGGTCATACCATCCGCCTGCTGCAGCTTCCCGGGTCGTGGACTGACTTCCTGGCGGCGGGCAAGGGCGACGCGTCCTGCCTGGGCCCGCTGTCTGGCCTGGAGAAGCAGAAAGCCGTGTACGCGCGGGCTGTCGGCGCGCTGCAGGACCCGGGCCAGACGAGGATGGTCCTGGTCGGCCGCCCGCAGGCCTCGGCGCTGGCCGAGATCGAGCGCACCAGCGGTGAACTCGGGCAGATCGGCATCACCGGCCAGTACGTCGTCATCAACGCTGTCCTGCCCCAGACGGCCGGTGAGGACCACCTCACCCGGGCCGTGCGGGCCAGGGAGGCCAGCGCCCTGGCTGCCATGCCGCCCGCGATCGCTGGCCTGCCGCGCGACATGCTGTCCCTCAAGGCGGCGAACATGGTCGGCGTGGAGACCCTGAGCACGCTTTTCAGCGCGGCCAGCACGACCGCCGGAACCTGCTCGCCCCCACTGCCGGATCTCCCCGATGCGCCCCTGGCCAGGCTGGTCGGCGAGATCCTGCGGGCCGATCACGGACTGGTCATGTGCATGGGCAAGGGCGGGGTCGGCAAGACCACCATCGCCGCGGCCATCGCCGTCGCGCTGGCCCACGCCGGCCACCAGGTGCACCTGACCACCACCGACCCGGCAGCGAACCTCACCGGGACACTGCACGGCACCGTCGACGGCCTGCAGGTCTCCCGCATCGATCCCGTTGCGGCGGTCCAGGCCTACCGCGACCATGTGATGGCCACGAAGGGCAAAGACCTGGACGAAGCCGGGCGGGCGGTGCTGGCCGAGGACCTGCTGTCCCCCTGCACCGAGGAGATCGCGGTCTTCCAGCAGTTCTCCAGGGTGCTCAGCGAATCCAGGCGCCGCTTCGTCGTCGTCGACACCGCACCCACCGGGCACACACTGCTGCTGCTGGACGCCACCGGCTCCTACCACCGCGAGATCGCCCGCCACATGAAAGGCTCGGCGAGCTTCACCACCCCCCTCATGCGCCTGCAGGACCCAGCCCAGACGAAGGTCATCCTGGTGACCCTCGCCGAGACCACACCGGTCCTGGAAGCCCAGGACCTGCAGGAAGACCTGGAACGCGCAGGTATCCGTCCCTGGGCGTGGGTCATCAACAACTCCATCGCCGCCGCCCGCCCCCAGGCGCCGTTCCTCCGGCTGCGCGCCGCCAGCGAGGCCGGGCCGATCGAGCGGGTGAGCGCCCTGGCCGGCCGGATCGCCCTCGTGCCCCTCCGCGCCACCGAACCCACCGGGGAGGAACACCTGGCCGCACTGGCCGCACCCGGCCACACAAAGTCACCGGCCCGCCGGGGACAGCGCGCACCGGCAGGCATGCCAGGGTCAGGGAGCAGCGGTGAGGCTCGGCGCGAACCGCTCGATGCGATGACCCAGCTCAGCCAGGGCTGCGTCGAAGCTATCGGGGTCTCCGGCTGGTACCGGGTCGGGGACTGACCAGTGCACCGCCGCCAGCGGGCCGAGCTCCTCGCGGGCCCGGTCGCATACCGTGACGACTAGGTCGCCGTCCTGGCGTACCCGGCTGATATGCCGCGGCTGCTGGCGGCGCAGCGGCAAGTGATGCCGCCCCGCGGCGGCGATCGCGCCCGCCGCGATCATCGCGGCGGGATGGGTTCCGGCTGATGCCGCCGGGACCTTACTGGCCCGGCGCCACAGCGCGGCCGCCAGATGCGAACGCGCCGAGTTAGCGGTGCACACGAACAGCACCCGCCGCGCCCGGCGCGACGGCAGGTAGCTGAGCGAATCGAGCGCGCCCGGTACCAGCCGCAGGTAACTGCGGCGGCGGTCCCCCTCGGAACGGCGGCGCGTGAGCAATCCGGCCTGCTCGAGCACGTGCAGATGGTGGGCGAGCAGGTTGGACGGCATCGCCAGCATGGCCGCCAGTTCCGACGGGGAGACGTCGCCGGCGGCGAGGATGTCGGTGATCAGCAGCCGGGCCGGGTCGGCCAGCGCCGCATGCACCGCGGCCCGGGCGGCCACGTCAGCCATTTGCTCAGTGTTCATTGACTCAATCTTGACTGACCTATCTTTGTCCGTCAAGATGGCCCTGTATCCCCGCCTGACCCCGGCGCAGGCCTCCGACATCCTCTTCCCCCACCACGCCAGCCAGGCTGAGGCGGCGCAGGCCCACGCGACGCCCGGCGGCGCCACGGCGGCGGCCGGACCGCTGCCCGGCCACGGCCCGTCCCATTGACCGCACGACCCGGAGGGATCCAGCCATGCATCTGGTCATGATCGGCGGCAGCGACGCGGGGATCAGCGCCGCGCTGCGGGCCCGCGAGCTCGACCCCGGCGCCGAGGTCAGCGTGGTCGTCGCGGACGCCTACCCGAACTTCTCGATCTGCGGCATCCCCTACTACGTCTCCGGGGAGGTCACCCACTGGCGTAACCTCGCCCACCGCACCACCGCTGACCTGGAAGCCACCGGGATGAGCCTCCGGCTGGACACCACCGCCCGCCGGATCGATGTCCCTGACCGCAAGCTCCTCGTCACCGGCCCCGGGGGGCATGAGGAGCTGCTCGCCTACGACAAGCTCGTCATCGGTACCGGCGCGGTCCCGGTCCGCCCGCCGATCGGCGGCCTGGAAGCGCTGGGCCCCGATGATGGCGTGCACCTGCTGCACTCGATGGGCGACACGTTCGCCGTCATGCGCACCCTGGAGGACAAGACACCGGGCACCGCGGTGATCGTCGGCGCCGGGTACATCGGCCTGGAGATGGCCGACGCCCTCACCACCCGCGGCCTGCACGTCATCCAGATGGAACAGCTGCCCGAGGTGCTGCCCACCGTCGATCCCGCGCTCGGCCATCTCGTCCGCGCCCAGCTCGCCGACCGCGGCGCTGAGGTCCTGACCGGCACCACGGTGCGGCGGATCACCCGCACGGGCGGCGAGGCGGGACAGCTCCAGGTGGAGGCCGCCGCCGCTGACGGCACGGCGGTGACCCGGCAGGCTGACATGGTCCTGGTCGTTGTGGGTGTCCGCCCCGACACCACCCTGGCGGCCAGCGCGGGAGCTGCGCTGGGGGTCAGGAGCGCGATCGCCGTGGACCGCGGCATGCGGACCAATCTCCCTGACGTATACGCCGCCGGGGACTGCGTGGTCACCTGGCACCGGCTGCTCGGCGAGACCTACCTGCCACTCGGCACCACCGCCCACAAGCAGGGCCGCGTGGCCGGGGAGAACGCCCTCGGCGGGGACCGGGAGTTCGCGGGGAGCCTGGGCACCCAGGTGGTGAAGATCTTTGACCAGGCCGCCGCGCGCACCGGGCTG
This sequence comes from Actinomycetota bacterium, assembly GCA_003164955.1. Lineage (GTDB taxonomy): Bacteria > Actinomycetota > Actinomycetes > Streptosporangiales > Streptosporangiaceae > Bog-532. Next base: position 39,083 of record PLRW01000349.1, on the reverse strand, counting down.
CGCGACCACGAAGCTGCCGCTGCCGGGTACGACCCGGTCACCGTCCAGTCCGAGGCTGATGACCACAAGGCCTACTATCCCGGCAGCCACCGCATCACCATGCGGTTCACCGGCGACCGCGGCACCGGGCAGCTCCTCGGCGTGCAGCTGTTCGGGCACCGGCACGCCGAGATCGCCAAGCGCGTCGACATCGCCGCCACCGCCATCTTCCACGCCATGACCGTCGACGGGCTCAGCGACCTGGACCTGTCCTATACGCCACCCCTCGGCAGCCCATGGGACGCCATCCAGATAGGCGCCCAAGCCTGGCTCCGCGAAACCGGGCGCTGGGAAGCTTACGGAGGGCATGGCTCCCGGGCCCTGCTCAGCCGGCCGCCGCGTAGCCGGTGACCGATGCTGCGTTGTTTTTGCGCTGGATGGTTCCGCTGGTCGGGCATCCGGTCCAACTGCCGGCCGGCATCAGCGAAGTCTCGGTCCTCAAGGCCCGGATCCAGCCGCTTAGCCAAGTCGATCAGCTGATCGACGGTGCAGCCCTCCAAGGCGGCCGCCGTATCGACGTAATCCCGTGGCTCTACCCCGGCTTACTTCTCTGAACTACCGCGGCCGCGCACGGCCAGCTTCAGATCTGTTCCGGCACCTGACTCCTCTTACTGGCGCGGCGGTGCGGTCCGCGGCCAGTCTTTGAGCTGCCTGCGCAGCCAGGTGACTTCCCTGCCGGTGCCATCCAGCACCGCCGCCGGCGCGTCATCGCGCACCCGGTCGATGTACTGGCCCGCGTCCGCGAAGTCCGCGGCTTGCAGGCCGGTGTCACGCTCCAGTGCAAGCGTGATCAGCTGCTCGACACTGAACCTGGTGAGCAGTTCGGCCACGTCAGCCGCATCGCGAGTCAAACGTCTGTTCGATTCTCTGAACTACTGGCTCAGGACACTTGGGCGTTCGCCAGGCACGCCGCTCATCGTCCACGCCCGGCTCTGTCTCGTCCGGCTGCGAGTCGCCGACCTGCGCCGACGCCGGGAACGGAATGGCCGCACCGGCGGTGCGGAAGATCTTTGCCAGCTGATTCATGACGAGTAAACCAGCATCCCGGTCGATGCCGGCCTCAGCGGAGAAGACGGATTCTGCTCGTTCAGGCATGGTGGTCACTGATTTCTCCAAGAGGACTGCGCTCCTAAAGGACTGCGCTACGGCCACGCGCTGCGTTCGCTTATGCGCCTGGGTAATGATGAGGAGGCGTCGCCAGCCCGTTTGATACCGACGGGAGCGCTATATCAAGATCTCACCGGTCGCGCTTTTAGCCGGCATGGCGACAAGTGCAGGAACTGCCTGGCTGTCCTACTACTCCGACCGCGACCGTGTCATCTCTCCGGCATCGGCGCGGCTCGATGATCTCCGCTGCGGTGCGGCTAACTTCCTGATCCCCTCCGGCGGTGTCGCCGAATTCGGGGAGCTGATCGCCGCCTGATGGGATCCGTCGCGGCGCTGACGGGCGGGAACGGGCGCTGGGCCGCAAACGAGCGCTCGCGGTGGCTCGAATCGATGGCAGGTTCCGCTCCGCGCCGTGTATCAAGTCGCCGGGCTAGGTCTCTGACCATATGTGCCTGCTGCCAGATGCGCAGGCCACCTGAGATCACGTCCGTGCTGTCGGGGATGCCGGCCGGACGTCTTGAGACAGCAGGCCATTGAGACGGGGTTAGGTATGGCGGCTTCAAGTGTCATGTGTTCAGCGCCGGTGATCGACTCTGCGGGTCGGTCTTGGCGCATCACCGATCCGCACGATGCGGTCCTAACGGTCGGCGCGCTCGAGGCGGCGGACCTGGCGTACGTAGCGCACCGCCTGGCGAGCGAGCACGGCGCGGCGAAGGGGATCGACGACCACGAGTTCCTCGTGCGGGCTGAGGTTGCGATTCGCCGGGCATCTCCGGAGCTGGTCGCCTCACTGGTTCACTTTCGCCTGATGGGCTCGCGCGACGGCATCATGCTGCTGCGCGGGCTGCCGATCGATAATCCGCTCCCACCCACGCCGCGCGGCGGTTCCTTTATGGGCTCGTGGCGCGAACTGAGCCGGAGCACGATGACGCAGCTCATGGTCATGAGCGTGCTCGGCGACGTGATCTCCTACGCCGACGAGAAGGACGGGCGGCTCATCCAGGACATCTGCCCTGTGCCCGGCGCCGAGCACCAGCAGGAGAATACGGGCAGCACGCTGCTCGAATTGCACACCGAGGATGGGTTCCATCCCAACAAGCCCGCCTTCCTGAGCCTGCTGGCGCTTCGCTCTGACCACGCCAGCGAAGCGATGACCGTGGCCTGCGGTATTCGCGCGGTCCTGGCCCAGCTCGAGCCGGAAGTAGTGGGGGTTCTCCGCGAGCCCTGGTACAGGATCAGGCTGGCGAGCTCGTTCGCGGGTGCCGACGTGACGACGTACTCACGCCCGAAGCCGGTGCTCAGCGGATGCCTGACCGATCCGGACCTGTGCGTCGACTTCCACGCCACCGAGCCGATGAACGAAATGGCACGCGACGCGCTCGAGGAGCTGCGCCAGCACATGTTCGGGTCGCTCGTGGGCGTGGCGCTGGAGCCTGGCGACATGCTGATCGTCGACAACCGCAAGGCGGTCCACGGCCGTACCGCGTTCTCGCCGCGGTACGACAGTCGTGACCGTTGGCTGCGCCGATGCTTCGCAGTGGCCGACATCCGCATGTCGCACCCGATGCGTTATCCCGCCTCGCGCGTCCACCGGCCGCTTGACAGCTTCCAGGTCGGCGGTGAGCCCCATGAGTGAATCCGTTGACGCGGACTTCTACCCGGAGCTGACCGCGCGTAACCGCGGCGTCATCGATCAAGCCGCGCAGGAGGTGCTCAGTGCGGCCCGCGTGCTGATCGCCGGCTGCGGCTCGATCGGCGGAGCCGCCGTCGAGCCACTGGCGCGCCTGGGGGTCCAGCACTTCACCGTCGCCGATCCAGGTACCTATGAACTGAACAACCTCAACCGGCAGGACGCCACGATTTCCGACATCGGCCGTAACAAGGCCGAGGTCGCGGCCGAACGGATCAGGGCGGTCAACCCGGCATGCGACGTTCGCGTGTTCCGGCAGGGGGTGACGGGGGAGACGCTCGCGGACCTCACCGGGACCTGTGACGTGGTGGTCGACGGCGTCGACGTCACCACGATGTCCGGCCTGCGCGCGAAGTACCTACTGCATCAGGAGGCGGCGCGGCTGAGGCTTCCCTTGATCACGGGCTGGGACATGGCGGGTGCCCAGTACGTCCGCTGTTACGACTATCGGGAGGTCCGCCGCGCGTTCGACGGGCAGATGACGCTCGCGGACGTGGATCGCCTTGGCATGTGGCAACTGCTCAGGCGGATGGTCCCGGCTCGCTACGTGCCGCTGGAAATGCTCACCGTCGCGACGAACAACCTAGATAATCCCGAGTTCAGCTTTCCGCAGCTCGTCTACGCGGCCGATCTGTTCGGGGCGCTCAGCGCGCACACGGTGGTGCAGCTGCTGACCGATCAGCCGGTGCGCAAGCACATCTACCTCGACCTGCACCAGGCGGTGCGGCCCACGGGACCGCGGTGGCGCGCGCGCTTCCAGCGTCCGCTCCGTGCCATCGCCGCACTCGCCCAGCTTCGCCGTTCGGCTGCGGCGTAACCCACCTCGAGCAACCACTACCAGGGCGTGGCCCACCTCGAGCAACCACTACCAGAAGGACACGATCACCATGGCTACGTACGAAACGAGCGATAAGGCCGAGCAGGTCTTCGGCAAGCTGTTCCGGATTCTGATCGAGGACAAGACCTTCACGGCACGGCTGCGCGAGAGCGGCCTGACCGTTCGGCTGCTTCACAACAAGCCCGAGTGCAGCATCTTCGTATCACCCGACGGGGTCGTCGTGGGCGACTCCGTTCCGGAGAACTCGGCGATCACGATCAAGATGTCCTGCGATACGGCGCACGCCCTGTGGATGGGCAAGCTGATGATGCCGACGGCCGTCGCGACCGGGAGGGTGCGCATCCGCGGCAAGGTCGCGAAGGTCCTCGAGTTCGTCCCGATCCTCCAGCCGGCCTTTGACCGCTATCCCGAGATCGCCGCGGCCAGCGGCATCCTCGGCTGACGCATCGCGGGAGTCGATCATCATGAGCGTGATGGACCAGGCATTCGAACTCGACCTCGATGGGTTTCCCCCGGAGGTAAGGCAGTTCCGCCAGGCCGTGCGGGAGTTTGCCCGCGAGGAGATCGCACCGCGGGCCGTGGAGCTCGATCAAGAAGCGCACGATCACTTCGCGTGGGATCTCGTGAACAAGGGGCATGAACTCGGGCTCACCCGCGCGATACTTCCGCCGGAATATGGCGGCCTCGGCGTCGGTGTCGTCGGGGTATGCCTCGCGATGGAGGAGCTGGCCGCCGCGTGCCCGGGTGTGGCCCTGATTTTCGGGGCCACGATGCTCGGCCAGGCGCCAGTGCTGCTGTCCGGCGATCCCCGGCTGCAGTCGCGTTTCCTGCCCCTCTTCAGCGGCGAGCATGCGGTTCTCGCGTGCAACGCGGTCTGCGAGGAGGACGCGGGACTGGATCTCGTGATCCCGGAGAACATCCGCCACGCGCGGAATCTGACCACGATGCGGCGCGACGGTGACGAGTACGTGCTGAACGGGCACAAGCGTGTTATCACGAACGCCGCCGTCGCCAGCTTCGCCTCGGTGTTCGTGAACATGGACGGCCGCCGGCCCGAGGCGGGTCTCACCTGCGTGATGGTGCCGCTCGACAGCGCGGGCGTCACCCGCGGGCCGGTGGCCGACAAGATGGGCTACCGGGCGTGCCTGGGCAGCGAACTGTTCTTCGAAGACGTTCGCGTCCCGGTCGAGAACATCGTCGGCGGCGAGGGCGAAGGACTCGACATCCTGGTCGCGCAGGGGAACATGGCGAGATCATCGGTGGCGGCCGTCTCGACCGGGGTGGCGCGGCATGCGCTGGAGGCTGCGGTCGAGTACTGCGGCCAGCGAGTGCAAGGTGGCGTCGCCCTCCGTGAGCACCAGATGACCGCTCGTAAGCTGGCGGAGATGACGTCGAAGGTGGATGCCTCTCGCCTGCTGTACCTGTCCGCCGCCGACAAGGTGGACAATCAGCTGCCTGCCCCCGAGTACGAGCCGGCGGTGGCCAAGTTCTTCGCCGACCGGATCGCGATCGAGGTCGCGGGCGAGGCCGTTTCGCTCCTCGGTTCACGCGGGTTCATCCGCGAATTCGGGCTGGAGAAGGTTCTGCGTGACTCCTACGGGGCTCGCATCTACGAGGGGACGCCGGAAGCGCTCGCGCTGGCCATTGCCGGCTGCCTGTATCGCGCCAATGACGAGGATGGCTTCGACGATGACGACGTCTGAGAATTTCCACCCGCCGGCGGCCGGCGGCGCGGCCGAGCGCTACGTGCGGGAGCTGGTGCGGACGCACGCGGCGCGCCGCTACCCGGGTCTGGCCGGCGCGGTGCAGGGCGAGCCACTGTGCAGGCTTGACGGATACGGCGACGGCCTGACCACGGTGAGTTTCCGGGAAAGCCAGCTGCCTGGCCCCTTTTTCCGCGGCGTGCTCGGCTTCCGGCTCACGCAGTTCCTCCAGCTAGGGCTGATGGACCCGGACCTTGTGTACCAGCAGGGACTGGTCCACGAACCTGTGATCCCGAGCAAGGGCCCGGAGACCATCCACACCGTTACGGTGACGGACTCGGGCCAGATCGTCGGCTACATCGGCCTGGTCGGATCCGATGATGCGGCACCGCTGCCGCTCGACTCCGCAGCCCGCGCCCGATTCCCCGCGGAGGTCGCGCACGATGTCGACCTGCTGGCATCCCACGCGGCGTCCGGGCGGACCAGCCACAACGCGTACGAGGTGAAGCGGTTCGTGCGCGAACGGTCAATGCCCCGGGGGGCGCAAAGCGACCGCGTGCCATGGCATCTGATCCTCGCCATTGGCACGGTGGGTCTGCGGCTGGAGGAGATCCACGTGGTGCTCGGCGACTCGGGCGAGCGGGGCGCGCTCCGGCACCTGCGACTGCTTGGCTTCGATCTGGTGGTGGTCGAGGGCACCCAGCCAAGGCTGCCGCGCAGCGAGCTCATGTGGCCCAGCTACGAATTCCCGCGGGAGAAGCTGGCCAAGCCGTTCGTCGGAGCCCTGCCGCACGACTTGGCCGAGTACATGAAAGCCATCGAGTCTGGCCTGGCCGACGACGACACGGAATCGCGTCGCATGGCCATCGTGCGGCTCATGGAGCTGCACCGGTCACGGGAAACCCAGAAGAGATTGCAGGCAGCATGAGCGACATCCACGAATTGACGGCGCTGCGGCAAGGCGAGGCCATCCGCGCCGGTGACCTGTCTCCGACGGAGATCGCGTCGCATTATCTGGACCGGATCCGGGCGCTGGACGAGACAATCGGCGCGTTCGTCACGATCACCGAGGAGCTTGCGCTCGAACAGGCCCGGGCGGCGGAGCGCAGACTCAGGCAGGCGCGTGAGACGGGGGAGGATCTGGGGGCGCTGCATGGCGTACCGGTCGCGGTCAAGGATCTCGCCCGCATCGAGAACGTCCGCTGCACGCAGGGGTCGGCGGTGTACGCGGATGAGGTCGCCGACATCGACGACCATGTGGTGGCGCGTATGAAGCACGCAGGGCTCGTCATCCTCGGTACCACGAACACACCAGAATTCGCGCTGCCGTGCTATACGGAGAACCGGATCGCCCCCGTCACGCGCAACCCTTGGTCTCTGGAGCACTCACCCGGCGGTTCGAGCGGCGGCTCAGCCGCCGCTGTCGCGGCCGGCCTGGCGCCGATCGCACACGGAACGGACGCCGGGGGATCCGTCCGGATTCCTGCCTCGGCGTGCGGCATCGTGGGCCTCAAACCGAGCCGTGGCCGGGTGAGCAACGGTCCGATCGATCATGACGTGACCGGGCTATCGGTGCACGGCGCCCTCGGGCGCAATGTCGCCGACGCAGCCGCGCTGCTCGACGTCATGTCCGGCGTGATGCCCGGGGACGCCTACACGGCTCCGCCCAACGTGCCCGGCGCCGAGGGCGGCCCGCATCGCCGCTTGCGCGTCGTGGTCATACCCGAGCCAATGGTCCCGGGCGTCACCGCGCACCGCGACTGCCTCGATGCGCTCGATGGTGTCACGCAGGTGATCCTCGACGCCGGCCATAGCGTCGAGGAGGTGGAGATGAGCGCTGACCAGGGCGTCGCTGATGCCTTTGCCCGGGCGTGGTCAGTCAAGGCCGCGCGTATCACCGTCGAGGAGGACGAGGAAGAGCAGCTGACGCCCTTCACGCGTTACCTCCGCGACATGGGCCGCGGTGTCTCCGGGGCGGAGATGCACGCCGCCCTGACGACGTTCCGGGGAATCGGGCAGATGCTCGCGGACCTCTTTTTCGAGACCTACGACCTGATCCTGACCCCCACGGTGGCGAAGCCGCCGGCGCTCATCGGTGAGTTCAGTTCAGACCCGGATCAGGCGGCGGACTATGACCGGATGACGGCCTTCATGCCGTACACGCCGATGTACAACATCGCCGGGCTGCCGGCCATCTCGTTGCCGGTCCACTGGAACGAGCAGGCTCTGCCGATCGGAGCGATGCTGGGCAGCCGCTACGGAGATGAGCGGACCCTGCTCGCGCTGGCGAGCGAAATCGAGTCGAGCATGCGGTGGGCCGATTCCGCGCGGCCGCCCTATGCCGAGCTATGCGTACAAGGAGGCCCAGCATGAGCCGCGTCCATCCCCCCGCCAACTGTCCTCCCGCCAACTGTCCTCCCGGCACCGCCGACGCGTCATGGTCGCCGCGGCGCTGGGCAGCACTGGCGGTTCTTCTCGCGGCTGGTTTCATGGACCTGCTAGATACGACCATCGTCAACGTCGCGATCCCGTCGATCAGAGCGGACATCAACGCCAGCTATGCGGTCGTCCAGTGGTTCATCGCCGGGTATCTGCTTGCTGTCGCGGTGACGTTGATAACCGGCGGGCGGCTGGGCGACCTGTACGGCCGCAAGCGGGTGTTCCTCTGCGGAGTCATCGGTTTCGGAATCATGTCTCTGTCCTGCGGGCTCGCGCCGACGCCGATGTTTCTGGTGATTACGCGCGTGCTGCAGGGAGCGTGTGCCGCGGTGATGATCACGCAGATCCTCTCGGTGATTCAGGTCAGCTTCCCCCGCGAGGAACAGCGCAAGGCGTTGGCTCTTTACAGCAGCATCGCCGGGGTGGCGGTCATGAGCGGCCCGCTAATGGCCGGAGTGATCTTGAATGTGCTGGATCTTGGGTGGCGCTGGATCTTCCTGATCAACGTTCCCGTCAGCGTGGTGGTGACGTTCGCCGCCCTCGCGATCGTCCCGGAGTCGCGGTCGAAAGAGGCCCGGCAGCTGGACCTGGGCGGCGTCGCCCTGGTCAGTACGGGCCTGTTCGCGCTGGTTTTCGGGATCATCCAGGGACGCGAGCTCGGCTGGCCGGCGTGGGTGTTCGCGATGATGGCCACGGCTGTACCGTTGTTCGCCTTCTTCGCCCACTATGAGCGGCGCAAGGAGGCCCGGGGCGGTTCGCCGCTGGTATCGATGGCGTTGTTCCGGGATCGCTCCTTCTCGGCCGGGCTGGTCGTTATGCTCGTCTTCTTCTCCGGCATCGTGGGGTTCTTTCTGGCCTTCACGATCTTCCTTCAGCTGGGGCTCGGTTATACGCCCCTGCAATCCGCGCTGACGACGTTCCCGAGCTCCGTCGGCCTGGTCGTTGCCTCGCAAGCCTCGACGCGATTGGCGCCTCGCCTGGGCCGATCGGTCCTCGCCGCGGGCGCGCTCATGATGGTCGCGGCCCAGGCGGGACTCGCACTCATCGTGCACTTGCACGGAGACCATCTGACTCCGTGGGACGTGCGGCCGGTGATCTTCGTATTCGGGCTGGGAATGGGCCTGATCCTGCCCTCGCTCGCCGACGTGATCATTGCGGGGGTGCACGAACGCAACGCGGGAGCGGCGTCGGCCGTGCTCAACACCGGAATGCAGGTCGGGAACGCGGTCGGGGTCGCCATCATCGGGGTGATCCTGTTCAGCGTCATCGGCTCACACGCGGGGCGGAGCGCAGCCAATGTGGCCCCGCAGATCTCCCGGCAGCTCACCGCGCTCGAAGTACCGGCCACGGCGCGTGAATCGGCCATTCAGGCCTTCCAGGTATGTTTCACCGACAGCTCGCGCCAGGAGGATCCGGCGGCGGTTCCGGCGAGCTGCCGGGGAAACCAAGCCGGGCAGCTCCCGGGGGCGGTTCAGCAGAAAATCCATACCGTGCTGACGACGGCCGCGACCGAAGCGCGGAAAGACAACTTCGCCGCAGCGATCCAACGAGCCCTGCTTTACGAAGTCGGTGTCTTCCTGGCCACGACCGGCCTGCTCTTCCTGCTTCCCCGGGCCATGAGGCCCAAAGTCGCGAAGGCCGATGGCAGCCTGCGGGAGGTCGCAGCGGAGCTCAGGTAGCGTCCCGGCCCGGGGGTATGAGCTGGTGGTGACTAGGTCCGGGGCCAGCTGGCAAAGCGCTCCCGTAGCCGGGCGACATCCTGCTGACCGAGCTCGTACCGGGCGAATAGCTGGTCGGGCATCCGGTCCAACTGCCGGCCAGCATCGGCGAAGTCTCGGTCCTCAAGACCAGGATCCAGCCGCTTGGCCAAGCAGATCAGCTGGTCGACGCTGTACCGGCCGAGCGCGGCCGCCGTGTCGACGTAATCGCGCGGCTCCACCCGGCTGGCTTCTCTGAACTAAGAGTTGATCATCTTCGTTGGTGGTGTGTGATTGCTCGGGGCGCTTTCCTCACGGCCGAATGGCGAGCGCGGCAGGCCCCAACCGCCCGGCGACACGAAGGCCGCGACGTTCCAGCTCGCCCGGGGCGTAGCTGTCGTGGAAGTCGAGCAGGTCGCCGGTTAGCTCGCGTTGTACGAACAGCGCGTCGCCGATCGCGGCCGGTCCGGGTTCGTCAAGCGAGAGGCAGAGCTGCCGGCGGTCCGAGTCCAGCTGCCAGCGATCTTGCATGGAGCGACACGGCCGCTCGCCAAGCTCGGCTGCCATCCCGAGCAGCCGTTCGTCGAGGTGCATGTCGGCGGATGGCCGTGCGGCAACGCGTACGAGCGTCGGCAGCGGGAACACGCTCGGCTCGCAGAAGATCACGCCCATCGCCAGGCAACAGCGGTGGACGGTTTCGCAACACAGCTCGCTGGTGATCCGGCCGGCACCGCCGCACCGGTCGCACGTGCCCCGGTATCCCGGGTCGTCGTACAGCCCGGCAATCCCGTGCCCTTCCGTCCAGGTCATCTTGTGGCCGAGTTCCGCCAGGGAGGGGCTGATGTAGCAGAGAACGAAAAGTCCCGTTAAGTACCTTCATAAACAAGCTAAAACGGCAAAGATAAGGCGCGGGGGGTCAATATTCAACCGACACTATAAAGGGCTAAAATTCGGCCGGCGTTGACATGGTGGAGTAATTGTGACACCCTGCAGGAGGCCTATACCATTTACAGGAATTTGGTTGTGACGAGTTCCTGGAAGGGAGGAATCCCCATGAAGGTGATCAAGATTCGCAAGGCTGGCCCCGTGCGCCTGACCTCGCCTGCGTGCACCACGTACCACGCGCCCGGCTAACCCGTCCGGTGATGCGTGTGGGCGCACTTGTGGCGCCTACACGCATCTCAATCGCGTAAACCAGTCACGCACATAAGGGTGTTATCGTGTCAGTTGACGATACCGGTTACGCTAATGACCGCGCACTGGCGATTCATCCGCTGATTTATTTCGCCGACGGTGAAGAAGTGACGATCGGGCGGGCCGATATCGACTCTTATGCCATCTTCCCGCTGGACGGCGCGGAGCTGGTCCGGCGTCTTGCCGACGGGGCAACGCCCGAAGAGGCGGCGCGATGGTATGAGTCGGAGTATGGCCAGGCAACCAGCGTCGACCATGTCCTGGCGGCGCTGGATGAACTGGGATTCATCCGTAAGGACGGCGAGCCACCGGCGGATGCCGGAAAGGTACGGTGGCAGCGGCTGGGCCGCGCGGCGTTCAGCCCGGTGGCCTGGGTCGCCTACTGCTCGATCATAATTTGGGCGATTGTAGTGATGGTGCGCGTGCCAACGCTCGTGCCCGATTACAACGACATCTTCTTCACCAGTTATTACTCGCTCGTTGAGCTGGGGCTGTTTGCCGGCGCGATCCCGCTGATTCTCCTGCATGAGAGTTTTCATGCGCTAGCTGGACGCCGGCTCGGACTCCGGTCGCGGCTGAGAATCTCGCAGCGATTTTATTACATGGTCGTGGAAACGGGGATTGACGGGCTGGTGACGGTACCGCGCCGCAAGAGATACCTGCCGATACTGGCCGGAATGCTGATAGACACGGTAGCGCTGGCCGCCCTCATCATCGCCGCCGACCTGAGCCGCGAGCCAGACGGTGCGTGCTCATTCGCCGGGCGGCTCTGCCTGGCGTTCGCGTTCGCTGTTGTAGTCCGGCTGGTCTGGCAGTTCTTCTTCTACGTCAGGACCGACCTCTACGTGCTGATAGCGACCGTGCTCGGTTGCGTAGACCTGCACACCACGGCGATGCTGTTGCTGTTCAACCGGATCAAGCGACTGCTGGGCCTCCGCGGTCGGCTGGCCGATGAGTCGGACTGGTATCCGGCCGACCGGCGGGCCGCGCAGTGGTACTCATGGCTCATTTTGTGCGGCTACCTGACCAGCCTGACCACGATCGTTCTCGCGGGCGGGCCCATCGCCATCCACATGTTCGCCGGGGCGATCGACCGCTTTACCGGGACAAGCAACGTATCCGCCAGAGCGCTCGCCGATTCCGTGGTTTTCCTTGGTCTCAACGTCTCTCAGATCGCCACCACCATGTGGCTGGCCATGCGCGCACGCGCCGACCGCCGTAGGGCGCGCCTTGAGCATGTCATCAGCTGACTGGCCTTCGGCAGGTCATCACCTGGAAGGATGATCATGGCAACGCATTACTGGGTCACTGCCTCCCGCCGATCCGGACGGGACGAGGTCCGGGCTGGGCTGGCGCTTGCGCCGGTTCTTGCCGTCGTGGATGCGCATCGCCGACTGCGCGGGCCGTATACGGCGGCGGGCACGATGCTGCGGCTGATCGGGGATGATGCGCTGGAGCGCTGTCCCGGGCTTGGCGCCAGGCATTACATCGAGATTCAGGAGACCACGCCGGAACTCGCCGACCGGGTGCCCCCGATCGGTAGGCCACTCGAGTCCATAGCGAAAGGTGGCCAGAGCAGATTCCCGGCGCCGCTGCATACGCTGCGGCTTGCGCATGGGCTTGTTGATCTGCTGGTGACATATCTTGCCGCGCTGGGCGGTCAGCCGCGTGCGCTGGTGGTCGAGAACGTGCATGATGCGGATGCGACTGACCGGGAGTTCCTGGCGGTGCTGCTGCGGCGGGTCAGTCCAGAGCAGCTGACGGTCGTGGTGTGCTCGGCGGAGGGGCCGCTGGCCGACCCGCCCGGGCCGGTGTCGGCATCACTGCCGCAGATGATCGGCCGTTACGCCATGCACATCACCGGGACCGCCGCCGATGCCGACCGGGAGATCGCCAACGGAGAGGTCGCGGACCTTGCTCGCCGGTTCGTGGACAGTGACGGGACCAGTGATGACCCGCGTGAGCTGGCGGCGTACGAGATGGCGGACCCGGCGCTGCGTGCCGCGCTGCACGACCAGCGCGGGGCCGTGCTCGAGGCCATCGGCACGCCCTCGCTCCAGACGGGTGCGATTCCCTATCATGCCGAGCACGGTACCGATCCGCAAGGAGCCGGCGTCGCCGCACTGCAATGGGCGCAAGCCCATTGCAAATACCTCGGCTTCTACCAGAGCGCGGCAGAGTACGGTATGCGCGGCCTGCGGCTGGTCGATCCGGTCAGCCAGCACAAGGCATGGTCGAAATTCAGTCTGGATACCGGGGTCGGCCTGGCCACCGGCGGCCGGCCCGCCGAAGCCGAAGCACTGCACGACCAGACCCGCATGCTCTCCACCGATCCGGTGATCCACATGAAGGTCGCCTACGAGACCGGGATGCTGTATGCCCGCCACTACGATGACGACCGCCGCGACCCAGACCGTGCCCGCGCCTGGATCAACGAGGCAATCGCGATTGCCTCGTTGATCCAGGACCCGCATGACCGGGCCTTTTACTCGGTCTTCTACCGCAACGGCCTCGCGCTGGTAGAAACGCGCGTAGGCAAGTTCGGTGAGGCACTGCGGCTGCTCGAAGACGGCATGGCGCGGCTGGATCGCGAGATGGCTCCGGACGAGGAGATCATGCACCGAATTGGACTCCGCTATAACCGAGCCCAGGCCTACTCCCTGAGCGGTCACCTGGAGGAGGCGCTGGCCGAATACAGCGCGGTGATGCGGGTCGACGACTCGCTCTCCGACCACTACTTCAACCGGGGCAATATCCTGCGCCAGCTGGGCCGGACCGAAGAGGCGATCGCCGACTACGAGCAGTCGATAAAGCTCGAAGCGCCCTTCCCCGAAGTGCATTACAACCTTGGTGACGCGCGGATAGAGCTTGGTCTGGAGGATCAGGCGGTGGCTGATTTCAGCCGGGCGATCGAGCTGGATCCTGAGTATGCGGCGGCGCGGCTGGCACGGGCGTCGCTGCTGGCCGATCGCGGTGAGACCGGCGCCGCTATGGATGACGTGCTGGCCGGGCTGGACCAGGAGCCGGGTAACGCGCACCTGCTCAGCCTGCGCGGCCGGCTGCTCGCCGAGCAGGGAGATACCGAGGCGGCGCGGCAGGCGCTGGATGCGGCGCTGGCCGCAGACCCGGGCCTGGCCGAAGCCTGGGCGATCCTGGGCCAGGTCGCGTTCGAGGCGGCGGACCTGGATCAGGCAGCGGCGGCGTTTGACCGTGCGGTCGGCCTCAGCGGCGCGCCGGAAGTGCGGTACAACCGGGCCGTTGTGTACCAGGCCGCGGGCCGTCTGACCGAGGCGATCGAGGACCTGGACTTCGTGGTGGACGCCACCGGCGACGCCGACGCCCTGCACCTGCTCGAAACGTGTCGCCACGGCGTCAGCGCCAGCCAGCCGACCGCATTATGACCGCAGCCCAGGCCGTCGCGCCGGTCCTCACGGAGTTTTTCACCGAGGCGATGACCCAGCTGGTCTCCGGTGTCGCAGTCATCACCGCCCGGCGCGCGGACGGGATGCCATGCGGCCTGCTCGTCTCGTCCATCTGCTCCTACAGCGTCCATCCGCCCTCGGTGCTCATCGCGATCGATCAATCGACGCGCAGCTATACGACGCTGACCAGCTGCGAGGAATTCGGCACCCACCTGCTGGGGAGGGAGCACACCGATATAGCGAACACGTTCGCCGGGCAGGCCGACGACAAGTTCGCTGGCCTGTCCTGGAGCTGGGACGGCACCGTGCCGCAGCTCGATGACGTCCCGGTCTACCTGAACTGCGTCGTCAGCGCGCTGTTCTACCACGGCGATCATGCCATCAGCATCGGCGTCGTGAAAAACGGGTACGTCCGGCCGTCGGAACCACTGGTGTATTTCCGCCGAGGGCTCAACTGGCGGCTCAGGGCGTATGTCTAAGGCCAAGATCGCTGCGATAGCCGCGAGCGTCACAGTGCTCACCGCGGCCGTCGTGGCGGCCACGGCTCTCACCACCCACACGGGGTCGCGGAGAAGATAACGCCATCGCGGCTAGCGATCGCGATCCGGCCCGGAGCGATCCCGCACCCCTCAAGCTCACTCCGGGATGACGTTCCGGGGCCAGCTGGCAAAGCGCTCCCGCAGCCGAGTGACGTCCTGCTGATCGCGCACGTAGCGGGCGAACAGCCGGGCCGGCATCTGGTCCAGATGCCGGCCCGCGTCGGCGAAGTCCCGGTCCTCCAGGCCCGGATCCAGCCGTTTGGCCAAGGTGATCAGCTGATCGACGGTGTAATGCTCCAGGGCGGCCGCCGTGTCGACGTAATCGCGCGGCTCCACCCGGCTGGCTTCTCTGAACTAGCGAGAGCGAGATCCCGCACCCCGCTTCCCCGCCTGCGAACCTTCCGTGGTCGAGGGTCCGGTTACCGTGCTGGCTCCGAGCGGAATTTGGCGGTCCTAAGTTGTCGTAGCCGTGCTGGTCACCGACGCGTCCGGGACCGCGGGCTGGTTGCTGACGGCATAGCCGGCCAGGCCGCCTTCCAGGCGGGCGAGGGCGCGGGCGGCCTGTGATCGCGCGTCCGCCGCGAGCCGCCGTCCGTGCCATCCGGCGAGGACTCTGACCCGCACGTGGGCGACCAGCGCCCGGTGCACCCCCATCAGCGCGCTGGCCGCCGCCTGGGCCTCGACGTCCCCGGCGTCCCGGCCGGTCTCCTCGGCAAGAAGGCGGGCGAGCGCCTGCGTGTAGCGGGCCACGACCTCCCGCTCGCGTACCTGCAGCGCCGGGCTGCCGCCGATCAGCGTTGCGCCCTTGGTGATTGCCGTTGCGGCTTCGTCGGTAGCGAGGCGTCCCCGGCCCTCGACAAGCAGGCGGCCGAACGCCGTGACCGCTGACTCCCCGGGGCCGCGGCGGCGGACCGCCTCGATGAGCTTTTCCTCGAAGAACTGCAGGCCCGCGAAAACCAGGTCCTCCTTGGCCGGGAAGTAGTTGAAGACCGTCACCTCGGACACGTCGGCCGCCCGGGCCACCTCGGCGACGGTCACCGCGTCAAAGCCGCGGTCGGCGAACAGCCGCGACGCCGCCTCGAAGATCAGCTGCCTGGTCTGCTGCTTCTTGCGCTCGCGCAGGCCGAGTTCGACGGTCACAGCCTCCAGCCTAGCAGAGTTCCTTTAGTGACCTAAGACTCTGAGCGGCCAAAAAGTTTTAGCGGCATAATCTTTCTGACACAGCCTGCAGAAGGAGGAACCGTGACTCCCGGTACAGTCAGCGCGCGCGGCGCAGCCCCGGCGGAGCCCCTGCCCCCGCCGCCGCGACCGCAAGGACGGACCCGGTCACAGGCGCGCTCCGGGTCTCATCGCGGTTCCGGCTGCGGGGAGCGGCCTACAAGGCAGCCCTCACCGCCCACATCCTGGCCGCGGCCGCGTGGTTCGGCATCGCGGTCGTCGTTGCCTTCTGCGGAATCGCCGCGGCGGCGACGGGCAACCCGGCGTTGCCCCGCGTGTTCTTCACGATGATGCAGACGGCCCCCTGGCTGTCCATCCCCGTCGGGCTGATGGCCGTGGCCACCGGCGTCCTCCTCGGGCTGGGGACGACCCACGGCCTGATCCGCCACTGGTGGGTCGTCGCCAAGATCGTCATCGCCGCCGCGGTGATCCTCGCCGACGCGCTGATCATTGGCCCTGCCGCCCAGCATGCCGTGCAGAGCGGGCACGCCTCAGGCGTGCTGCGCGGCGCCGCTATCGGCCACGTCTGCGTCCTCGCCGTGGCGATCGCCCTGGCGGTCTTCAAGCCACGGGCCCGCACCCCGTGGGGCCGGCGCCGCACCGTCACAGGCGGCGGCAGATGAGCCGGGGCATCCTTCGCTCCAGCCACCCGCCCAGGTCCGCGGACTCAAACCGGGGAAACCCGGGCCACCAGGAAGGACAAAACCGGTGAACACCGAGAACCTGGCGACGCCCAGCCAGCAGCAGATCCCTGGCCCGGGACAACACAGGGCGCAAGCCGGTGCGGCAGGTGACGGCGACGACGCCCCCGCCGTGCACACGCGGGGCCTGACCAAGCGGTATGGCCCCCGCACCGTCGTGGACAGCCTGGACATTGACATACCAGCCGGGGTGGTGGCCGGTTTGGTGGGGCCCAACGGCGCCGGCAAAACGACCACCCTTCGGATGCTGCTGGGCCTGGTACGCCCCAGCGCCGGGGGCGGGCGGGTCCTGGGCGCGCCACTGACCAGCCCCGCCCGGTACCTGGGCCGGGTGGGTGCGCTGATCGAGAGCCCAGCCTTCTACCCGAGCCTGTCCGGCACCCGGAACCTGATGGTCCAGGCGACCCTGGGCGGCCTGGATCCAGCGCGGATCCCGGCGCTGCTCGACCGGGTCGACCTGGCCGGGCGCGCGGAGGATCCCTACCGCACCTACTCGCTGGGCATGAAGCAGCGCCTCGCCATCGCCGCCGCACTGCTGGGCGACCCGGCCCTGCTCATTCTCGACGAGCCGACCAACGGCCTCGACCCGGCCGGGATCCGTGAGATGCGCGGCCTGGTCCGCTCGCTGGCCGACGACGGGCCCACCGTCGTGATCTCCTCCCACCTGCTCAGCGAGGTGCAGCAGGCCTGCGACTGGCTGGTGATGATCAAGGATGGTCGGCGTGTGTTCCAGGGCTCCACCGCGCAGCTGCTCGCCAGCGGCGGCGACGAGCTCGTGCTCGGCTGCCAGCACCCCGCTGATCTGCCCCGGCTGAGCGACCTGCTGACCCGCCGCGGGCTGCACTGGGCACGCGACGGCAGTCGGCTGCGGGTGCCGTTGCGCCAGCTGCAGGCTGATCTCGAACGGGCGGCCGGGCTGTCCGACCAGATCGCCGAGATCAACAGAGCGGCCATGGCCGAGGACCTGATACTGGTCGAGCTCACCACCACCCACGCCAGCCTCGAAGACCGCTACGAAACACTGATGGCAGAAGGTGCCCGATGATCCGCTCGCTGCGCGCCGAACTACTCAAGCTGCGCCGCCCCAGCATCATCTACGGGGCTGGCGGGTCAGCGGTCGCCCTCGCGCTCCTGGCCACCATCGTGACCTTCACCACCGCCAAGGCCAGACCGCCGCGAGTGCTCAACGTCGCGGCGTCCCTCACCACGACCCTCGGTCAGCTCGCCGGTTCTGGCGGGCTGAGCCGCGGGTTCAGCATCGCGGCCGGTGTCCTCGGCCTGCTGGTTTTCGTGCTGTTTATGACCAGCGTCACGACCGAGTACGGCCTGGGCACGATCCGCGTCATGTTCACCAGGCAGCCCGCCCGGTCCCGGCTGCTAGGCGGCAAGCTCCTCGCCCTCGTCTGCTGCGCCGCCGCCGCCCTGCTGCTGGCTGAAATCTTCAGCATCGGCGCCGCGGTAGCGCTGGCTCATGCACGGGGAATCTCCGCCGCCGCCTGGTTCACTGGCACCGGGCTGCGGCATGTGGCCAGCGACTACGCCAACGCCCTGATCACCGCCACCTGCTACGGCGTGACCGGCGCGGCAATCGGCGTGCTGGTGCGCTCCACCCCACTGGCGCTCGGCCTAGGCATCGCGTGGCTCGGCCCCGTCGAGCATATCCTCCAGCTGTCCTGGAGCAGCGCGGCGAACTGGCTGCCCGGGCTGCTCTTCAACGCCATCGCCACGGGTGGCACCGCCTCCTCATACCAGCGCGCGCTCATCTTCTCGCTCGTGTTCAGCACCGCCGCGCTTACCCTCGGCGCAGCCAGCTTCCTGCGCCGTGACATCAGTACCTGACACAGCCGAAGATCATGCCCGCGCGATGACCCAGCGGCCAGCCCCGCGGTTCAGGCGCGGGGCCAATCAGTGAACCGCTCACGCACCCGGGTGATGTCCTCGCGGCTCCGCACGTAGCGGGTGAATAGCCGGTCGGGCATCTGGTCCAGATGCCGGCCCGCGTCGGCGAAGTCCCGGTCCTCCAGGCCCGGATCCAGCCGTTTGGCCAAGGTGATCAGCTGATCGACGGTGTAATGCTCCAGGGCGGCCGCCGTGTCGACGTAATCGCGCGGCTCCACCCGGCTGGCCAGCGCGCAGACCTTCGAGCCGATCACGTCCTCCAGATCGAGGACCGGGCCGACGTCCATCGTCACCGGCCTGCGGTCTCGGTCGAAGTAGGCCATCTGCAGCATCATCTGCGCGCCGTCCGGGGCGGTGACGATCCATTCGGCCAGCCCGTCGCCCATGCCGTAGAACACGTCGGCGAGACCGCCCGCCGTGTCCCGGCGCTCGGCGTCGTAGCCGGCCGCGCGCAGCGCGTCCCCGACCGCTCCGGCGGCCGCTTTCACGCCGTCGTCCTCGTTGGTGAACAGGTCCACGTCCTCGGTGGGCCGGCTGATGATCCCGTGCGCGATCAGCGCGTTGCCGCCGCCCAGCGCGAAGCCGTGCTTACCGGCCGCCCGCAGTGCGACGGCCGCTACACCACGGTGGAACTCGTCAACCGGCACGAACGGCAGCCGGGAGCTAGGCGGCTACGGCCGGGGCGCCGCGCAGGACCGGGTAGCGCTCCTCCCACGCCTGCCGAACGCCCCTGGGCAGGAACAGGTCCGGCCACAGGGCGACGAGCGTGTCACCGTTCAGGAAGGCGGTCAGGTCCTCGGGCCGGGACGCTTCCCGCAGCACGGTCTGGTACATCCAGCGCAGCGTGGCCGGGTCGTCCAGGTCGAACGTGCGGTCGGGGCACCAGAAGAGCCACAGCGGGAGCTCAACCGTCCCGGACGCGGGGCCGCGCAGCTCCGCC
Source organism: Actinomycetota bacterium (assembly GCA_003164955.1). Taxonomy (GTDB): domain Bacteria; phylum Actinomycetota; class Actinomycetes; order Streptosporangiales; family Streptosporangiaceae; genus Bog-532. The sequence continues at coordinate 19,657 of PLRW01000349.1, read as the reverse complement.
AGGTCGCCGGCGACCAGCGTGCCGCGCCCCGGGCGCGCCTGATACGGCGCCTGGGTGGCAACGGTCGACGTAGCGGTCATGGGTACATGATAACCGTTCCGTCCGGCAATCTGAAGGCGGCCTCGAAACTATGATCGACGCGGCTGCCCGGACGGGCCGGCCCGGCCCCGGGGGGCCCGGACCGGTTTGGCTAGCGACCGGTGAGCGCGCCGGCGCCGGTCAGCGTGCCCGTGCCCTCGACACGACGCCACGACGCATGCCCCAGCACATCGGCGAGGTGACCTTCCATCACGCCGAGCGCGCCGGCGACCGTGATCGGTCGGCCGGTCTCCGCGGTCAGCGACGTCACGCCCGCGTCGCTGATCCCGCACGGCACGATGCGGCCGAACCAGGACAGATCGCAGTCGCAGTTCAGCGCGAAGCCGTGCATGGTCACGCCGCGGGCGACCCGCGCCCCGATCGCGCCCACCTTGCGGTCCGGCGAACCGCCGCCGGTGACCCACGCGCCGCTGCGCCCGCCGATCCGCTGCGCCGTGACGCCGAAATCGGCGCAGGTTCTGATCAGCGCCTCTTCCAAGGACCGGACGTAGCCGACCACGTCGACCGGCTCGCGGAGCCGGACGATGGGGTACCCGACCAGCTGCCCGGGGCCGTGCCAGGTGATCCGGCCGCCCCGGTCGACGTCGACCACCGGCGCGCCGGGGTCGCCGATCGGGCGGTCGGACGGTTCGGTCCGCTTGCCCGCCGTGTAGACGGGCTCGTGCTCGAGCATCAGGCAGGCGTCGGCGATCTCGCCGTCGGCGCGGCGCTGGTGCACGGCGCGCTGCAGGTCCCAGGCCGCCCGGTAGGGGACCGCGTCCGCACCGAAGCCGACGTGCGCGAAGACCAGCTCATCGTTCACAGTGCCAGCGTACGTCGACCCGCACACCGTGCGCCCAGCCGCGCTCCCGGGCTGCGCCCCGCCCGCTGGACCCGGCGCATACCGTCGCCGCCCAGCCGGCTCCCAACAAAGCCGGGGGAGGCGCTCAGGAATATTTAAACGGCACGAACTTTAATAGAGAGTGTGATAGATGAGGACGATCTGCGCCGGATGAGCCGGGAAGAGCGGCGGCACGTGGCCCAGATGCTCGCCGCCATCGACGAGCCCCATGTGCTGCGGGACCCGGCGTTCCAGCGCCGCAGGCGCTTCTCCCTGCTGGTGTTCATGGGTTCCTGCGTGGTCCTGGCCGCCTGGATCGGCGTGCTCATGGTGACGCTGCCCAAGCACTACGCGGAGGGTCACTGGCGCGGCGCCTGGGTCGGCTTCGACATGGCCCTGCTGGGTGCGTTCGCGGCGACGGCGTGGGCGGCCTGGCGCGAACGGCAGGTGCTGATCATCTGCCTGACCGTCACCGGGACGCTGCTGTGCTGCGACGCCTGGTTCGACTTGCTGTTCGACCTCGGTACCCGCAATATCCTGGAGAGCCTGGCCTCGGCGGTGTTCGCCGAGATCCCGCTGGCGGTCCTGATGTTCGTGGTGGCCCGCCGGCTGCTCCGGATGAGCGTCGGCATCGTCATGCAGCTCGAGGGCATCGAGAGCCCGGTTCCGTCGCTGTGGCGCATCCCGCTGTTCGCCGAGGGCCTGGCCGGCACGCTGCCCGCCCGCTACCGGCAGGGTGAGAAGGCTCAGGCCGAGAAGGAGGCCGTCTCCTAATGGGGTCACCGGGCGGTCTGCCCGCCGGGCGGTCTGCCCGCCGGGCGGTCTGCCCGCCGGGCGTCTGCCAGCCGGGCGTCTGCCAGCCGGGGCGCCCGTCACACGGGTGCGCGCCGGGCTGTCACATCCCCGTGCCACCTCGGAGGCGTTTTTGCGGGGAGATCGGTAGCCTCAGCACATGACCACCGATTTCACCGAGGAAAACGCCGCGGACGCCGTCATCGACAGCTTCGCCGGCACGCCCGACGAGCGGCTCCGGACGGTGCTCACCAGCCTCGTGCGGCACCTGCACGCCTTCGTGCGGGACGTCGAGCCGTCGATCGCCGAGTGGGAGCAGGCGATCGGCTTTCTCACCGCCACCGGGCAGAAGTGCACCGACGTGCGGCAGGAGTTCATCCTGCTCTCCGACGTCCTCGGCGTCTCGATGCTGGTGGAGACGATCAACGAGCGCGGCGCGGTCGGCGCGACCCAGTCCACCGTGCTGGGCCCGTTCCACGTGGTGGAATCCCCGGTGCGGGCACTGGGCGACACCATCGACCTGGTCGGCGAGGGCGAGCCGTGCGTGGTGACCGGCCGGGTGGTCTCGGTGGACGGGACGTCGCTGCCGGGTGCCGTGCTGGATGTGTGGCAGGCGGACGACAAGGGCTTCTACGACGTGCAGGTCCCGGACGCCCAGCCTCCCGGCAACGGCCGCGGGCTGTTCACCGCCGACGACGAGGGCCGGTTCTGGTTCCGCACGATCGTGCCCAGCTATTACCCGATTCCGACCGATGGCCCGGTTGGCGGGCTGCTGCTCGCCACGCGCCGGCATCCGTACCGGCCCGCGCACATCCACTTCATCGTGACCGCGGCTGGGTACCGCCCGCTGACCACGCATATTTTTGTGGCCGGCAGCGACTACATCGACTCCGACGCGGTGTTCGCCGTGAAGAAGACGCTGATCACGAACTTCGAGCGGGTCGACGACGCCACCGAAGCCGCCCGGTACGGGGTCACCAGCCCGTTCCGGCACGCCGCCGTCGAGATCGCCCTGCAGTCCGCCTGACCGGCCCGGCCCTGCGTGCCCTGCGAGCCCTTCGTGTCCCGCGTGGTTCTCCCGCCCCGGCGGCGCCGTCCGATCGGCCGCGCCCGCGCCCTTGGTGTATCGCTGTCCCTGCTCGCGGTGGCGGCCTGTTCCGGCGGTTCCAGCCCGTCGCCGTCATCGGCGGCCCTCTCGCCGGTGATGTCGAACTACGAGCGGGCCACCGGCAACACGATCCCGCGCGATTGCGGCTACAGTAGCCCGCTGCCGGGCCGGCCCGGGTGGAGCCTCTGGCTGTTCTGCGACACGGCGGTCACCGGCGCGCGGGACGGGAAGATCGAGCACCTGATCCTCGGCACGGACACGGCGGCCGTCGGCCCGTACCGGGCGGGCCAGGTGCCGGGCCGGCTGAGTGAGATCGCGACCCCGCCGGCGCCCGTGACCCTGCCCGGCGACGGCGCGCCGCAGCCGTTCCTGCCCGTGCCGCAGGGCCTGCTGCTGCCCGGCAGCACGCTGCCGTGCAGCGGCCCGGGCACCTACCCGGCCTCGTGGATCACCGGGGTGACCCGGGCGCCGGGAGGCGCCGCGTCGTCCAACCTGCTCATCACCTACGACGACTACTGCGTGACCGGCAACGCCGGCTCGCTGACCGCGGAGGGGTTCGGCCTGGTCGAGTACGATCCGGCGCATAACCTTCTCGGGCCGACGGGCCGGGTGTTCGCCAGCGTCGGCGGTCTGCCGGCCCAGCAGGTTCTCGGCTCGCCGGTCCTCGGCGCCGACGGTTACCTCTACCTGTTCGGTTTCTGCCCGGCGACGCTGTCCGCAGGGTGCGGCCCGGGCGGCGTGTTCCTGGTCCGGACCCCGGCCCAGCCCGCGTCCTGGCAGGATCCGCTCAGCTACACATACTGGACCGGCACCGGATGGTCGCCGCAGTCGGCCGCCGCCGCCTCCGTGCTGGCCGGGAGCGTACCGGCCCCGCTCACCCCCGTAACCCCCCCGGCCCCCACCGCGTCCGCGGGTTTCCCCAGCCCCACCGCGTCCGCGAGCCCCGCGAGCCTGGTAGCGGCCGCGGCGAGCCGGCCGCTCAGCATCTCCGTCGGTGACTACCGGGCGGTCGGTCACGGCCTGGTCATGGTCGAGCAGACGAGCCTGGCCGGGTACTTCCAGGTGTGGCAGGCCGCCTCGCCGACCGGGCCGTGGCGGCCGCTCCGCACCGGAAAGGTGCCGTGCACGAAGGGCACCCAGGGGGCGGTGGACGCCCTCTGCCGGGCCCTGATCGGGCACCCGGAACTGTCCACGCGGAGCCGGCTGCTCATCTCCTACTTCGATCCGGGTCGTGATCACGTGGAAGTTTCTGCCTATTCCTGGTGATTTCGGGGTACGCTAGCTCGCTACCAGCGGGTAACTTCGCGTCACGCAAAGGAGTACCGTGCCATGACGTTCGCGTCACGCGCCGCGGCCCAGATGCCGGAACGGCTGCTGGTGAGACTCATCAGCCTCGTCTACGGCCAATTCGAGCCGGAGATCCGCCACCTCGACGAGGTGTGCGGGCGCGGCGGGACCATGCTCGACATCGGCGGCTGGTACGGGCCGTGGACCCGGCGGCTGGTCGGCCGGGCCGATCAGCTCGTCGTGATCGAGCCGACGCCGCTGCACGGCGTCCTGCGGCGGACGCTGCCCCCCGCGGTGGACGTCATCGCCGCGGCCGCCTCCGATCATCGCGGGGAGGCCGAGCTCTGGCTGCCGCCGTCCGGTGGCGAATCGCGCGGCGTCTCCTCGCTGCACCGGCGCGGCATCCACGGCACCTCGATGAAGGTGCCGCTGGTCACGGTGGACGGCCTCGGCCTCCGCAACGTGACGTTCATGAAGATCGACGTGGACGGGCACGAGGTCCCGGTGCTCCGCGGCGCCGCCGGCACCATCAAGCGGGACCATCCCCGGCTGCTCGTCGAGGTCGAACAGCGCATCCAGCAGATCACCGACGTGACGGACCTGGTCGAATCGTGGGGCTACCGGGGCTGGGTCCGGCCCAGCCGCCAGTGGGTGCCGGTATCGGCCTTCCCGCTCGCCGCGCATCAGGCCAGCACGTCCCGGGTGTCGGAGCGCGGTCTGCTGGCCCGGGCGCTCTGGCCCTATCCGCGCTACATCAATTCGGTGCTGTTCCTGCCCGGGTCCCAGATCCCCCGTTCCGCCGAGGATCACGCCCGCCAGGCGGCCTGACCGGCTTTACCTGCCTGTAAAGGGCCCGTCATCTGCTGTGCCCGCTGGAAGGTTGACCTTAAGGAAGGCGGGAAAGACGCTGGGTGGTCCCTGCGGTGAGCTGTACAGGCGCGGCAGGAGGCGCTGACATGGTGACGTCGCCGGTCCAGGAAGAGGAAGTCCACTACCCCGACGGCCGGGTCACCCTGGCCAGCAGCGACGAGATCGCGGCCGGCGGGTACGCCAACGGCGACCTCGCCCCGCTGCCGATCACCCGGCGCACCCAAGCTGGTCAGCTTCCGCACCGGCGGCATGATCACCGGGGTCATCGGGGTCCTCATCCAGCCGTGGCGCCTGCTGGCCAACCCGCACGTCTGCATTTACGTCTGGCTGGGCTTCTACGGCGGCCTGCTCGGCGCGGTCGCGGGCGTGCTGATCGCCGACTACTGGCTGGTCCGCCACACGGAACTGCGCCTGGCCGACCTCTACCGCCGTGGCGGCGCATACTGGTACAACGGTGGCTGGAACTGGCGGGCGGTGGTCGCGTTCGGGGGGTAGGCGGGCTGCTGGCCGTCGGCGGGGCGTGGTCGGCTCCGGGACAGGGGCCGTTCCCGCAGGGTGGCCCCTGGCCCGGTGCCCACGCCCGTGCTGGCCTTCACGGTCCGGCACCTGCGCGCGATAGCCGGCGTGATGGTCACCGCCAGCCACAACCCCCGTGGCGACAACGGGGTCAAGGTGTACTGGACCGACGGTGCGCAGATCGTGCCGCCCGTCGACACCGGCATCGCGGCGGCCGCCGCGGCCGCGGGCCCGCTGCGGGACATACCGCTCGGGGATCCCGGCGAGGCTCTGGGCGACGAGGTCACCGAGGCCTACCTCGACGCGATCCTGGCCGCCGTGCCGCCGGGTGATCGCGCGGCCCGCCAGCAGCTTCACCTCGCCTACACCCCCCTGCACGGGGTCGGCCTGGGCACCGTGCTGCGCGCCTTCGCGCGGGCCGGGTTCGCCGAGCCGGCCGTGGTGGCCGCGCAGGCCGAACCGGACGGGGCGTTCCCGACCCTGCCCCGGCCCAACCCCGAGGAACCGGGCGTCCTGGACCTGCTCATCGCCGAAGGTGACCGCAGCGGCGCGGACCTGCTGCTGGCCAACGACCCCGACGCGGACCGGCTCGCCGCCGTGATCCCCGGCCCGGCGGGCGGCTGGCGCGTCCTGACGGGGGACGAGATCGGCGCGCTGCTGGGGGACCACCTGCTCCGGCACGAGCGCGACCCGGGCCGCCGCCTGCTCGTCACCACCGTGGTCTCCTCCGGCCTGCTGGGCCGGATAGCGGCCGCGGCCGGCGCCGGGTACGCGGAGACCCTCACCGGCTTCAAGTGGATCATGCGGGCTGCCGACGGGGCCGATGGGCAGGTGCGCCCGTCGTTCCTGTTCGGCTACGAGGAAGCCCTCGGCTACGCGGTGACCGACCGGGTGCGCGACAAGGACGGGATGTCGGCCGCGATCGCGCTCGCCGGCGCGGCCGCCGAAGCCAGGAGCGAGGGCGGCTCCCTGGCCACCCGGCTCGACGACCTGGCCCGCCGGTTCGGCCTGTTCACGACCGGACAGTTCTCCGTGGCCCTGGCCGCCGGCCAGGACGCGGACCAGCGGGCGGACAAGGACGCGGGCCCGGCCAGCCGCCAGGACGCGGGCCACGACGCGGCCGCGGGCCAGGACAAGGACGCGGGCGCGGCCCTGCTGGAGGCCGCCCGGGCCAACCCCCCGGTGTCGCTCCTCGGCCAGCCGGTCACCGTCGTCGACGATCTGGGCCTGGGCCTGCGCTCGCGAGAAGACGGCACCAAGGACCCTCTCGCGCTGCCCCGTTCCGATGTGATCATCTGGCGGTGCGGCGATGGGACCAGGGTGGCGCTGCGGCCCAGCGGGACCGAGCCTAAGGTGAAGATCTATCTGCAAGTGGTCCTGCCCGCTGCCGGGCGCACCGATCTGGCGCCACTGCGGGCGCAGTCGGCCCGGCGGCTCGCTGAACTGCGCGAGGAGGTAACGGAGGTGCTGAACCTGTGACTGTGGCCCCGTCCCTGACTAGAAACCAGCTGGCCGCGATGATCGACCACACGCTGCTGGCTCCCGAGGCGACCCCGAAGGACATCGACGCGCTGTGCGCCCAGGCGAAAAGCCTCGGCACCTACGCGGTGTGCGTGTCACCCACCCTCACCACCGTGGCCGCCCGCGAGGTGGCGGGGAGCTTCGTCAAGGTGGCGTCGGTGGCCGGTTTCCCGTCCGGCGCGCATAGCGCCGGGCTCAAGGCGGAGGAGGCCGGCGAGGCCGCCGCTACCGGGGCCCACGAGATCGACATGGTGATCAACCTGGGCCTGGCCCGGCAGGGCCGCTGGAAACATGTCGAGGAGGAGATCGCCGCCGTGCGGGGCGCGGTGCCCAGCCCCACCCTGCTGAAGGTGATCATCGAGTCGGCGGTCCTCGACGAGGAGAGCATCGTCATGGCCTGCCGGACCGCCGAGTCCGCCGGGGCCGACTTCGTGAAGACCTCGACCGGCTTCCACCCGGCGGGCGGGGCCAGCACCGCGGCGGTGGCCCTGATGGCCCGTACCGTGGGGCCCCGGCTCGGGGTGAAAGCCTCCGGCGGCATCCGCACGGCCGCCGACGCCCTGGCCATGGTGGCGGCCGGCGCGACCCGGCTGGGGCTGTCCCGGTCCGCCGCCATCCTGGCCGAACTGCCTGATTAACCCACCACCGGGAGGAGACCGCCATGACGACCGTACGCGCCGCGCTCATCCAGCAGAAATGGACGGGCGACAAGGGCTCGATGATCAAGAACGCCGTCTCCGCGCTGCGGGATGCGGCCAGCCAGGGCGCACAGGTCGCGTGCCTGCAGGAGCTGTTCTACGGCCCGTACTTCTGCCAGGTGCAGGACCCGCAGTGGTACGGGTGGACCGAGGACGTGCCGGATGGCCCGACCGTGCGGCTCATGCAGGACGTCGCGCGTGAGCACAACATGGTCCTGGTCGTTCCCGTGTACGAGCGGGAGCAGGAGGGTGTCTACTACAACACCGCCGCGGTCATCGACGCCGACGGCCGGTACCTCGGTAAGCACCGCAAGAACCACATTCCGCAGGTCACCGGGTTCTGGGAGAAGTTCTACTTCCGCCCCGGCAACCTCGGCTACCCGGTGTTCGACACCGCCGTGGGCCGGATCGGCGTCTACATCTGCTACGAGCGGCACTTTCCCGAGGGCTGGCGCGCGCTCGGCCTGGCCGGGGCGAAGATCGTGTTCAACCCGTCGGCGACCAGTCGCGGGCTGTCGGAGTACCTGTGGAAGCTGGAGCAGACGTCGGCCGCCGTGGCCAACGAGTACTTCGTCGGTACCATCAACCGCGTCGGCATCGAACCGCTGGGCGACGACGACTTCTACGGCCAGTCCTACTTCGCCGACCCGCGCGGGCAGATCATCGGCGGCACGGCGTCCGACAGCCAGGAGGAAGTCCTCATCCGCGACCTCGACATGGATCTGCTGGAAGAGGTCCGCCACCAGTGGCAGTTCTACCGTGACCGCCGCCCGGACTCCTACGGCACGCTCACCGAACCGTAGCGGACCCACGGGACCGGGCCTCGTAATTAAATTAACCCACCTACCGGCCTCATCATCCCTACCGGAACCGGCAGTCACACTGGCATCACAGGTACGAAGGACTGTAAGGAGACGCAGCGTGCGCACTCTCATCCGCGGCGGCACCGTGGTCACCGCGACCGGGACGCTCCCCGCCGACGTGCTGGTCGACGGGGAGACCGTGGCCGCGCTCCTGGATCCCGCGCACACCGCCGCGCTGAGCGGCACGGTGGACCGGACCCTGGACGCGTCCGGCCGGTACGTCATGCCGGGCGGCATCGACGTGCACACCCATCTGGAGATGCCGTTCGGCGGGACGTTCTCCTCCGACGACTTCGAGACCGGCACCCGCGCGGCCGCGTGGGGCGGGACCACGACGATCGTCGACTTCGCCGTGCAGAAGAAGGGCGCCTCCCTGCAGGAGACGCTGGACACCTGGCACGGCAAGGCGAGCGGCAAGGCCAGCATCGACTACGGCTTCCACATGATCGTCTCGGACGTGAACGCCCAGACGCTCAAGGAGATGGACGTCCTCGTGGGGGAGGGCGTCACCAGCTTCAAGATGTTCATGGCCTACCCGGGCGTGTTCTACGCGACCGACGCCGAGATCCTCCTGGCCATGCAGAAGGCGGCCGGCAACGGCGCCACGATCATGATGCACGCGGAGAACGGCATCGCGATCGACGCGCTCGTCGCGCAGGCCCTGGAGGCCGGCCACACCGATCCCGGCTGGCACGGTCGCACCCGGCCGCCGGACCTCGAAGGTGAGGCCACATCGCGCGCGATCCGGCTGGCCCAGGTCGCGGGCGCGCCGCTGTACATCGTGCACCTGTCGGCCCGGCAGGCCCTGGACGCCGTCACCGAGGCCCGCGACCGCGGTGCGCCGGTCTTCGCCGAGACCTGCCCGCAGTACCTGTACCTGTCCCAGGACGACCTGGACGCCCCCGGGTTCGAGGGCGCCAAGTACGTCGCCTCCCCGCCGGTGCGCACCAAGGATCACTGGGCGCACATGTGGCGCGGTCTGCGCACCAATGACCTGTCCGTGGTGTCCACCGACCACTGCCCCTTCTGCTTCAAGGAGCAGAAGGAACTGGGCCGGGGCGATTTCTCCAAGATCCCGAACGGTATCCCCGGCATCGAGCACCGCATCGACCTCCTGCACCAGGGCGTCGTCGACGGTGAGCTGTCCCCGGCCCGGTGGGTCGAGGTCAACTCGACGACCCCGGCCCGGATGTTCGGCCTGTACCCGCGCAAGGGCACGGTCGCCCCCGGCTCGGATGCCGACATCGTGCTGTACGACCCGGCGGCCCGGCACGTGCTGTCCGCCTCCTCGCACCACATGGCGGTGGACTACTCCGCCTACGAGGGCCGCGAGGTGCAGGGCCAGGTGACCACCGTGATGTCCCGCGGAGAGATCATCCTGGAGAACGGCGAATGGCATGGCCAGCCGGGCCGGGGCCGGTTCCTGCCCCGCGGCACCTGCCAGTACCTGGGATAACTATCCCCACGGAGCAGTATTGGGGCAGCTATCCCCCGGAGGGAGCGCAGATGGACATCGGCCTCGTCCTGCAGAACGACCCGCCGGCGCGGCGCGTCATCGAGCTGGCCCGGCGGGCCGACGACAGCGGCTACAGCCACGTGTGGACGTTCGACTCGCACGTGCTGTGGCAGGAGCCGTTCGTCGTCTACGCCCAGATCCTGGCGCAGACCTCGCGGGTCATGGTCGGCCCGCTCGTCACCAACCCGCTGTCCCGGGACCCTTCGGTGACCGCGTCGCTGTTCGCCACGCTCAACGACACGTTCGGGAACCGGACCGTATGCGGCATCGGGCGCGGGGACTCCGCCCTGCGCGTGCTGGGCCGGCGCCCGGCATCCCTGGCGGTGCTCTCCCGGGCCATGCGGGACATCCGGGACCTGGCCGAGGGGCGTTCGGTGGACATGGACGGCACCCCGGTCCGCATCCCGTGGGTGCGCAACGGCCGGCTCGAGATCTGGATGGCCGGCTACGGGCCGAAGGCGCTGCGGATGTGCGGCGCGGAGGCCGACGGCTTCATCCTGCAGTGCGCCGACCCCGACATCGCCCGCTGGACCATCGGTTCCGTCCGCGCCGCCGCCGCCGAGGCGGGCCGGGACCCGGACGACGTGACCATCTGCATCGCGGCCCCGGCGTACACCGGCACCGACCTGACGCACATGCGCGAGCAGACCCGCTGGTTCGGCGGTATGGTCGGCAACCACGTCGCGGACCTGGTGGCCCGGTACGGGGACTCGGGGGAGATGATCCCGCGCGCGCTGACCGACTACATCAAGGCCCGGGAGGGCTACGACTACTCCCACCATGGCAAGGCCGGCAACCCGTCCACGACGTTCGTCCCGGACGAGGTGGTGGACCGTTTCTGCCTGCTGGGGCCGCCCGAGGCGCACATTGACCGGCTGAAGGAGCTGCGCGAGATCGGCGCGTCCCACTTCAGCGTCTACCTGATGCACGACGGCGCCGACGCCACCCTGGAGTCCTACGCCGAGCGCGTCATCGGGACCGTTTAGCCCGTACGGGCCACGTATCAGGGCGCGGAGTACCGAGCAGATACCACCGTCTCGGCGGAAGCGCTGGCACCCGTTCCCGGCGCATGCCGGCGGATATCCGGCTGGCGGCACCGCCGCAATGGTGAGACCGTGACGGTGTGGATCATGAGCGAGCCGAACGGGGTCTCCGGCTGCTCTGTGAACGCGCCCTGCGCCGTGCCAGCGGGTGCCTGGACGTCACCGCCGGCGAGCACCGCGACCACGAAGGATTCATCCGCCCGCCGCCGCTGGCCGCTCCGCCGTCGGCGGAAACCGTGATCCGGGACAGCCTCGCCGGCGTGCAGGACGTCGCCGACGCATTGAGCGCAGTCGGGGCGATCGATGAGGAGCTAGCGGACGCCATCTTGGCCGGGCTGTCCCAGGCCCTGATCGTGCGGTCGCGGACCATCTCCGGGACGCTCGCGCGGGACGTATACCGCCCGACCAGGGGACACCGGGAGAAGGCGGCGCAGACCGGGGGCGGGCCGGCTGATTTGCGGGTGGCGCCCATCGGCCGGCTGGTCCAGGTTCCGGCCGAGGGCATGCCATCCGATCTGTACCTGATGGCGGCCGTGGTCATGCCCGGGATGACCACGCTGACCATGATCATGCATACCCGCCATTCAGCCGACCCGGCTGCGGACCTTGCTGCCGACCCGTTCGGCCAGCCCGGCGCCCTCCTTGACCGCTTTACCGCCATCGACGACCAAGGCTCCGGCTACGAGCTGTACTTCACCGGCTCCCACGGACCGGAGGAGTGGAACGGCTTCCTCAACCTTCGCCCGGCACCGGGCACGGGGGTGAGGTGGCTGGAGCTGTTCGCCGACGGGACAGGCGCCCTCACCCGCATCGACGTTGCCGCCAGCCCGCCCCCGGCGGAGGTCGTGGCCGAGCCGCACCTGATCCCGCCCGGTGAGCGCCTGCTCGCCCGGGTGGCCGAACGTCTGCTGGTCGGGGGCGGCGATGGGCCACCGCCGCCCGCCATCGAAAACCTGGGCGAGATAGTAACGCTGCTCCACGAGGTCGGCGCACTCTCCCGGCACAGTCCCCTCCCTGGCCACCTGGCCGCGCTCAGCGAGTGTCTCGGACGCGGCGATCACGGCATCGCGGTGGACGCTGTCCCAGACGTTCCCCAGCCCTGGGCCGACGTGCTCGGTATCTACGACGGCAAGGGCCGGCCGCTGATCCGTCCCGGCACCAGGCCGCCCGCGGGGACCCTGACTGCCGTGGCGACGGTCGCGGTGACCCTTCCTGAAATCGACGGCGTTCGTTTCGCGGTGGCCGGGCTGCACGCCGGCTGGAACCGGAACATCCTGTATGTGGTGGCGACCGGCCTGCCCGTACCCGGCCGGGGCGTGCCCGTCCGCAGCGGACTCGATATGGGCTTCTCCTGGTGGCTGCGGGATAGCGCCGGGCGCTGGCATCTGGCCGTTCCCGGCCGGTACGAGGCGGGCGCCAGCGGTGAGACGAGGCTCAACCTGAGCATCCTGCCGCCGCTCGGCCCGGAGACGGGCGACGTGGAATTGCTCATCACGGGCCGGTCGGCCCGGGTCCGTGCCCGCCTGACACTGCGGTGGTGGATTCTGCCGCTGTAACGGGCACGAGGCGCGGCCGCGGGGCTTTACACGTAAAGGCGCCATCACGTGTATCCCCGTACACGTGATGGCGCCTTTACGTACAAACGAGCGGCCATGATCGCCGCGCCGGACGGTCTCAGCGACCGAACCGGCGCGGCGGGTGGGGCTGGTGAGGCGACCGCGACGGGTATGGCGACCGCGGCAGGTGCGGCTTAGAGGCCGAGTGCGGCTTCGAAGCTGCCTTCTTCCAGGCGGTTCTTGACCGTGCTGAGGAAGCGGGCCGCGTCGGCCCCGTCGACCAGGCGGTGGTCGTAGGTGAGGGCCAGGTAGACCATCGACCTGACCGCGATGACCTCACCGAGCGCGGGGTCCTCGACGACCACGGGACGCTTGACGACCGTCCCGGTGCCCAGGATGCCCACCTGCGGCTGGTTGATGATCGGGGTGTCGAACAGCGCGCCGCGGCTGCCCGTATTGGTCAGGGTGAACGTGCCACCGGACAGCTCGTCCGGGCTGACCTGGCCGGACCGGGTCCGCGCGGCCAGGTCGGCGATCTTGCGGGCCAGTCCGCCCAGGTTGAGGTCACCGGCGTTGTGGATGACCGGCACCATCAGGCCGCGCTCGGTGTCCACCGCGACGCCGAGGTGCTCGGCGTCGTGGTAGGTCACCTGGGAGTTGGCCGCGTCGATCACGGCGTTCACCGTGGGGTAGATCTTCAGAGCCTCCACCGCGGCGATCGCGAAGAACGGCAGGAAGCTCAGCTTGACGCCCTCGCGGGCCTCGAAGTCCCGCTTGGCCCGCTCGCGAAGCCGTGCGATCGCGGTCACGTCCGCCTCGACCACCGTGGTGAGCTGGGCCGACGTCTGCAGGGACTCGACCATCCGCTGGGCGATCACCTGACGCGGCCGCGACATCCGCTGGGTGGTGCCGCGCAGCGCGGACGGGACGATAGCCGGCCGGGACGGCGCAGACGGCACCGCCCGGGCCGTCGCCTGGGGCGTACCGTCGCCCCCGGGCGCTGTCGCAGCCGGGGCCGCAGCCGGGGCCGGGGCGGGGGCCTGGGCAGCCGGCGCCGGGGCCTGCCGGGTCGCCTCGGCCTCACGCCGGGCGCGGGCCGCGTCGAGGACGTCCTGCTTGCGGATCCGGCCGCCGACGCCGGTGCCGGACACGGACTCGAGGTCCACGCCGTGCTCGGCGGCGAGCTTGCGGACCAGCGGCGTCACGTAGGGGCCGTCGCCGCTGGCGGGCAGCGGGGCGGACGCCGCGAACTGGCCGTCCTGGCTCTGCTGGTACCCCTGCGGGGCCGCCGGGCCGCCGGGACCGGAGGCCGTGGCCGGCTGCGGAGCGCTGGGCGCAGGCGCCGACGGGGCCTGCGGGGGCGTGGCCTGCTGGGAGCCGTAGGACCCGTAGGACCCGTACGAGCCCTGCGGCTGGTACGACGGCGGCGCGGGCCGGGGCGGGGCCGACGGCCGGGCCGGCGGTGACGATGCTGGTGCGGACGGCGCCGGGGGAGCCTCCTGGCTTCCCGCCGAGCCGTTGCCCGCCGTTCCGCCGGGCCCGCCATCGGCGGATGGTGCGGAGACGGACTGCTGCCCGGCCGCGAAGGAGGACGGGGGCGCGGCTGCGGGCTCCGGTGAGCCGCCCGCCGCGCCGGAACCACCGGCCGGCGCGTCCGCGCTCTCCTCGATCACCGCGAGCTGCGCGCCCACTTCCACGGTCTCGTCCTCGCCGACCGCGATGTCGCGCAGGACACCCGACGCCGGGGAAGGGATCTCGGTATCGACCTTGTCGGTGGACACCTCAAGAAGCGGCTCATCCGCCTCCACACGCTCGCCCTCCTTCTTCAGCCAGCGTGTGACGGTGCCCTCGGTGACGCTCTCGCCGAGCTGGGGCATGGATACCGAGACCGACATTGTTCCCGTGACTCCTTCGTTGTCCGAACGCGCGCGCGTTAGCGTGCGGGGGGTTCTACTCTCACGCGTGGACGTGCAGGGGCTTGCCGGCCAGCGCCAGCATCGCCTCACCAATGATCTCCGACTGGGTGGGGTGCGGGTGGATCAGCTGCGCCACGTCCGATGGCTCGGCATCCCAGTTGTAGATGAGCTGGCCTTCGGCGATCAGCTCGCCGACCCGGCTGCCGACGAGGTGGACGCCGAGGACCTCGCCCGGCGTGCCGTCCTCCCGCTTGACCGCGATGACCTTCGCCGCGCCCTGGGTCTGCAAGATCACGCTCTTGCCGTTCCCGCCGAGAGGGTAGGAAAACTCGGTGGTCTCGATGCCGCGTTCCGCCGCCGCCGCCGAGGTGATCCCGACCGAAGCCACCTCCGGGTCGGAGTAGGTGATGCGCGGCACTCCGTCGTAGTCGATGGGCGTGACGTCCAGGCCCGCCACCCGCTCGGCGACCATGATGCCTTCGCCGAAGCCGACGTGCGCGAGCTGCGGGGTGGCGATCAGGTCCCCGACCGCGGAGATCGTCGGGACGCTGGTCCGGCAGTACTCGTCGACCTTGACGTAGCCCCGCTCCATCTCCACGCCGGCTTCCTCGTAACCCAGGTCGGCCGAGACCGGGCCGCGGCCGACCGCGACGAGGAGCAGGTCCGCATCGAGGGACTTGCCCCCGGCCAGTGTCACGGTCACGCCGGTGTCGGTGTGCTTGACGCTCTCGAACCGGGCGCCCAGCTCGAAGCCGATGCCCCGGCGGCGGAACGCGCGCTGCAGCAGCTTCGCGCTCGACTCGTCCTCCAGCGGCAGCAGCTGGGGCAGCATCTCCACGATCGTGACCTCGGCCCCGAAGGAGCGCCATACGCTCGCGAACTCGACCCCGATGACGCCGCCGCCCAGGATGATCACCGAGCTGGGCACGCGCCCGTACCGCAGCGCGTCGTCGCTGGAGATCACGCGCTCGCCGTCGATGTCGAGGCCGGGCAGGCTCTTCGGCACCGACCCGGTGGCCAGCACGATGTGCTCGCCCTCGTAGACCGTGTCGCCCACCTGAACCTGGGTCGGCGAGATGAGCCGCCCATAACCGTCGATGGTCTCGATCTTCCGGCTGGCGATCGTGGACTGCAGGCCCTTCCACAGCCGCTCGACGACCCTGTTCTTGTATGCCTGAACGGCCGAAATGTCGATGCCTTCGAAGGTTGACCGGACGCCGAACGACTCGCTCTCCCGCGCCTGGTCGGCGACCTCGGCGGAGTGCAGCAGGGCCTTGGTGGGGATACATCCCTTGTGCAGGCAGGTCCCGCCGACCTTGTCCTTCTCGATCAGTACCACGCGCTTGCCCAGCTCGGCGGCGCGCAGTGCGCACGCGTAACCTCCGCTGCCGCCGCCCAGCACGACGATGTCGTAGGCGCCGCTGCCCTCTGCCACGGAACGCTCCCTATCTGTCATTCTCAAGTTGCTTCCATCATTTCACCCCGGAGGGACTGCCCGAAGGCGAGTTCTGGCACGCTGACCGGCCCCTTCCGGAGTGAGTCTGCCCACCCTGGGCTGGGCCTACCCTGGCGCGCCAGGTAAGCTCAGGTGCCCGCGCCGGTACGCACCCGCGCACAGCGCGATAAGCCGCCCGGCCACCCGGTACGGAACGTTACGGACAGCATGCGCGGTCAGGAGTTCATTCCGCCGGGAGCCTGCCCGCCGCGACGTCCTCCGCGATCTGCACCAGGGCCCTGGTCGCCGCGCCGGTACCGCCCCGCGGGGTGTACCCGAACGGGTCGGACTCGTTGAACGACGGCCCGGCGATGTCGATATGCGCCCACGGCACGCCGTCCGGGACGAATTCGCGCAGGAACAGGCCGGCCACGAGCATTCCGCCGCCCCGGTCGGCCGAAACGTTGGCCAGGTCGGCGATGGACGAGTCCAGCCCCTTGCGCAGTTCGCCCGGCAATGGCATGGCCCAGGCGGCCTCGCCGGCCCGGTCCGATGCCGCCGCGACGCCCGCGGCCAGCGCGTCGTCGCTGGCCATCACGCCGGCCACCCGCGAGCCGAGCGCGACGAGCTGCGCCCCGGTCAGTGTCGCGATGTCGACAATCAGGTCGGGGGAGTCGGCCGCGGAGCGGTCCAGCACGTCGGCGAGCACGAGCCGTCCCTCGGCGTCGGTGTTCAGCACCTCGACCGTCTTGCCGCCGTGCATGGTGAGGACGTCAGACGGGCGCTGCGCGGTTCCGCTCGGCATGTTCTCCGCCAGCGGCAGATAGCCGATCACGTTGACCGCGGGCCGGAGCGCCGAAATGGCCTGCATCGCGCCCAGCACGGCCCCGGCCCCGCCCATGTCGGACTTCATCCACTCCATTGACTTCGGCGGCTTGAGCGACAGGCCGCCGGAGTCGAACGTGATGCCCTTGCCCGCCAGCACGAGCGTCCGGGTGGCGCCGGGATGGGTGTATTCCAGCCGGACGAGCCGGGGCGGGTGCACCGAACCCTGGCCGACGCCGAGGATGCCGCCGTAGCCGCCGTCCGCGAGCGCGTTCTCGTCCAGTACGTCGATGGCCAGTCCGCAGGCGGCGGCGACCCGCTGCGCCTCGGCCGCGAACGTGACCGGGACCAGGTCCGAGGGGCCGGTGTTGACCAGGTCACGGACCAGGGTCACGGCGTCGGCGAGCACCTGCGCCCGGTCCGCCAGAGCCTGGGCCTCTGGCCCGTTCACGCTGGTCAGCAGGGTCAGCGCGGCGTCGGGGGAGGCGCCCGTCGTCCGGTAGCGGCGGAACGCGTACCCGCCGAGCAGTGCACCGAGCGCGACCGCGGCCACCTCGCTGGCGTCGCGGGCCGGCAGGGCTAGCCCGATGTGCCGCTTCCCGTTGCCGGGCACGCTGCTGCCGCCGTCATCCAGCCGGGCNNGTGCGGCCAGGAACTGCGCGGCCAGAACCCAGGCCCACCGCGACGATGACCGGTGCCGGGAGCCGCCCGGCCGTCGGGATCTTGGTGATCTCCTCGGCCCGTCCCGTCGCGTCCAGGGCCGTCAGCAGGTCTGTGAGGGTGCCACCGAGCGCGTCGTCGACCTCGCGTGACCCCGGGGCGGGGCGGGGCCCGTCCGCGCCCTGGATCACGCCGACGATGAGGGCGTCCGCCTCGAGGGCGTGGGCCGTCGTCTCGCTGGTATGAATCGTCATCGTCACCCTGCCGATGCTAGTGCCTGACCGGTGCGCGCCCGCCATGTCCGCCCCGGCGTCGCGCCTGCTCCAGCCGCGTTTTGTGCCTATTTTCCGGCGGCTGCGGCAGGACGGCATGACAGGGGCAAGCGTGCCGCGTGCGCTGGCAGGGAACAGAAGCCGGTAGAGCGGCGCCTGGAACCAGCGGGACGACTGGCGCATTACTCGACATAGACCCTATTTCACCAAGCCCCATGTAATTCAAGTCAGCGCACGAATACCCACACCAATACGCCAAATCTAACCGCCCGCGAGAACCGCAGCGGCCCTACGGCGAGGCGATCGTTACCGGCCCAGCGAGCCCGGGCCGAAGGTCCGGGTGAGTGGCCGGTGTACCGGCGAAGTACCACCGCGGGGCGCGGAGCGCATGCGGGGGGCTCCGGGGGGCCGCCCCGGGTTAGCACAGCTGGTCACAATCTATACCTAACTATGGTTAGTAATCAGATCTAACCGCTGTTATCATGGAGCCGTCATGAACGCTCCGACGTGTGCCCAGCCGACCTCACTGGCCGTCCGCCTCTTCCGCGTACACCCGCGCGGCGTAGGCCTCCAGCGACTGCTCGCACTCCTCCAGGGCCTTCTCGGCCGCCGGCCGCCCGTCCGCGCCGAAGGCGTCACGGTCCCTGACCTTCGCGAACCAGTTGCGCAGCTTGACCAGGTCGACTTCGTTCTCTTCCAGTTCGGCATAGGTGAAGTGGTTCGCCGCGTACTCCTTCTTCATCTGCTGCAGGAAGTCCTCGCAGCGGTCCACGATCTCCTCGTACTCGTCGTTCCGCGCCGCCTGGAACGCCGCCCGCACCTCCTGCTCGCCGGCCAGCACGTCGCACGACATCAGCACGGCCGTGCCGGACATGTCGAGGATCTCGTGCCGGAGCTTGCGCAGGGCGCGTTCGGCGCTACCGGTGGCGGGCAGCGCCGCGCAGGAGTTCTGCAGGTAAATGGCGCCCAGGCTCTTGATCCGGCGCCATACGGTGGAGCGCAGCCTGGTCGGCTCGGACGGGACGCGGTAGATCAGCACGAGCCAGGCCGAAGGGTCCTGCGTGCCAGCCGCGCCCGCAGCAGGGTCGTCGTTTTCGGTCACGCGGCCATTGTCTACCCGGCGCCGCGTAGCGTCGGTCCCGCACCAGCCTGCCTGGAGGTCCAGTGAACGAGCTTGTCCTCGCCCTCACCGTCTTCGTGGCGTGCGCCGTGGAGGCGGTCGAGGCCCTGACCATCGTGCTCGCGGCCGGCCTGACCCGGGAGTGGCGGTCCACCTTCCAGGGCATGGCCGCGGCGCTCGTCGTGCTCGCGATTGTGGTCGCGGCGCTCGGCCCCGCCCTCACCCTGATCCCGATCAGTGCGCTGCGGCTGGTGATTGGCGCGCTGCTGGCCATCTTCGGCCTGATGTGGCTGCGCAAGGCGATCCTGCGCGCCANNGGCCACAAGGCCCTGCACGACGAGGCCAGTGCCTACCTGCGGGAGGTGGAGGCGGCCAAGGCCGCGGAGCGCCGCTCCCGGCGCGGCGTCAACGACTGGTACGCGTTCACGCTGGCGTTCAAGGGTGTGCTCCTCGAGGGTCTCGAGGTTGTCTTCATCGTGCTCACGTTCGGCATCAACCAGGGCAGCATCTGGATAGCCGTCATCGGCGCCGCCGCGGCGGTCATCGTCATCGCGGGCGTCGGGATCGCGGCCCGGGCCCCGCTGGCGCGGGTGCCGGAGAACGCCATGAAGTTCTCGGTGGGCATCATGCTCACCTCGTTCGGCACCTTCTGGGGTGCCGAGGGTGCCGGAGTCCACTGGCCCGGCAGCGATGCGTCGCTGCTCGGGCTGATCCCCGCCGTCGCCCTGGTCGCCCTCGGC
>PLRW01000086.1 GCA_003164955.1 Actinomycetota bacterium | reverse complement strand
GACATTCCGGTACGCACTCTGGCGTGGCTGTGGCTGCTGTCTTGTTCGTGTGCGGTTCGTGCCTGCCTGGTGGCTTTCGGTGCTGCGTGGCTGGGTTCCGGGCATGCTGGCGGTGATCGCGGTGCTGGTGATGGGTGGCGTGGCCTGGTGTCGTCTGGCTCGGTGGTCAGGGCGGTCTGGTGGCGAGGCTGGCGAGGGTCCTGCGGCGCCGGCGCCGGGTTTTGGGGGGCAGGCCTTTGACGGCGCGGCGGGCGTTTTCTTCCTGCCGGGTGTTCCAGGCGGTCAGGATGCGCTGGTTACGGACGACGAGCAGGCAGGTGATGGTCAGCATGAGGGGGGTTAGGCCCATGAGGCGGCACCAGCCGCGGGTGATGTCGCTGGTGGCGGGGTCCTTGATGGTGGCGAAGCCGCGTTCGGCTCCGGTGCGGCGGGCGTAGGAGCGGCGGTGCGCTTTTGACGGGTAGTCGTGTTTCTGGGCGGTCTTGGCGGTGATCTCGGGCGGGACGGTGATGGTCTGCTGGGTGCAGCAGGCCTGCGGGTGCTGCGGGGGCTGGAGGATTTCCGGGCGGTCCCGGTCCAGGGTCATCGACGCGGGGCGGAGGGGGCAGCGGATCTTGCCCGCGGCGGCGGGGCAGGCGGCGCGGTGGTAGCCGTCGGCGTCGTCGGCGGTGATCCTGCCGAGCTTGTAGCGGGCCAGTTCAGCGGTGCGGGCGTCGTGCGCGGCGGCGTCTTCGCTGGTGGCGGTGCGGGCCAGCGGCCCGATTTCCGGCAGCGGGCGGGGCGTCTTGGGGCAGTACAGGTTGCCGTTGGCGATGATGGCGCCGTGGTGGGTGCCTTTGGGGCCGCGGTCGTGCGGGTGCAGGTCCTGGACGAGCTGGGCGCCGGCCTGGCGGAGCGGGATGGCCCAGGCACTGGCGTCGCGGTGGGCGTAGCCGGAGTCGGCGAGGATGTCGCCGGGACCGATGCCCTGGCCGGGCATCGCGGTCAGGACCGGGGCGAGGGCGCGGACCGGGTCGTGCCGGCATGACGACACCGTCGCGCGGCGGGTCAGTTCGGGGACGGCCGGGCCGTTCTCCTCGCCCATCATGATCCCGGCGGACAGGTAATACCCGAAAAACAGTTCGTCTTCGCTGCGCAGCAGGTTGTTCTTGCGATGGCCCCAGGACGCCTCCGGATCGGCGCAGTCGCTGGTGCCGCGCGGCGGGGGCCGGGAGAAGGACTCCATGCCGGTCCAGTCCACGGCCAGCGACGCGCTGGCGTCCTTGAACCGGCCCGGGATGGACGCCTCCAGCAGGCCGTCGCAGACGGCTTGCAGCGCCGGTGGTGGCTGCCCGCCGGGCCCGTGCCCGGCGAGGGCGCCCGCGACCAGGCCGAAGGTGTACTCGGTTTGCCGGTAGGTCAGCAGATGCGGGCCGTTCTTCCAGTCCGCGATCACGCCGAGCCGCCGCTGCTGGTCTTCCGGCAGGCTGACCAGTGCCCGGTGCACCCGGGTCAGGTGCCCCGGCCGGTGATCAGCGTGGGCCGCGCACATGCCCGCCAGCAGCGTGCGGACGCTCAGTTGCCGGGCGCGCACCCCGGCCGGCAGCATGGCCTCGATCCGCGCCGCGGTGCCGGAGGCATCGATGACCTCCTCGAACGCCGGCAGCGGGATCATCGCCCGGCGGCCCCGAGCAGGCCGACCGCCCCGGCCTCGCCGGCCGGCTCCAGCCCGGCAACCAGATCCCCCAGGCGCTGACAGCAGCTGATCCCGGCCGCGTGCATGAACGTGGCCAGCCCCAGCAGGTCCGCGACCTCGGCCAGCCAGGTGGCCCGCAGCCGGGAGGTGTCCAGCCGTGGCAGCCCGGTTCCCCCGTCCAGCGCGGCGGTCAGCGGGTTCGTGATGTTCCGGCGGCCGGGATCGGCACCGCCGCAGATCAGGCCGGTCCCGGCGGACCGGGCCGCGGCCAGCAACGGGCCGTGGTAGCGGGAAAGGACGGGAACCGTCCGCGGCCGCCGCCCGCGGACGGTCACCACGACCCCGCCGGACCGGCACGCCACGTCCCTGCCGCGCGCATCGCGCAGGTCGCCGCGGATCAGCCCGGCGCCGGCCCCCAGGCAGACCAGCCCCGCCGTGCGCATCCGCCGCTCCGCCGTGGGCTGGGCGCCCGCCAGCGCGAGGAACCCATCGATTTCTGCCGGGCTGTACGGCGCCTTGGACCGTTCCCGGGGTAGCGGCAGGTCCGCCGGATACAGCTGCGGGACAACCCGGCGGCCGATGAACCGCAGGTTCGTGCGCAACGTCCGCCGCGCCGCCCCGGACAAGCCCGGCGCCGTCCGGGTGAACCGCTCGGTCACCGACGGGTGCAGCAGCACCTCCGGCACCGGCTCAAGACCCAGCCCGAGGCCGTAATCAGCGAGCTTGCCCGCCGCCCACAGCAGGCTCTTCGCCCGCTCCCGCCTGGCCGGGGCGACCTGGCTGATCACATCCCGGGCGAACGCTGCCGCCCGCGGCGATACCGACGGCCGCCACCGCCCGATATAGGCGGTTACCCCAGGCTCTGCAGGCTCCACAAGGCCTCCCAGACCGGAATTTCCACAGGACTATACTGTGGAAATCGTCCGGGCCTCCGGATCTGAGACGGTGTGTCGCATGAAACCAAGCCCAGCCCAGCGCGCGGCCCGCGACCGGATCGCCGCCCAGCTCGCCCGGGCGGGCCTCGCACTGCCCGGCACCCTCACCGTCCGCTCCTACGCCTGCGGCAAGCCGAACTGCCGCTGCCACGCCGACCCGCCCCGCCTGCACGGCCCCTACGCCGAATGGACCCGCAAAATCGGCGGCAAAACCATCACCCGCCGGCTCACCCCGGACGAGCTGGCCGAATACCAGCCACTGTTCGACAACGCGAAAAAACTCCGCGCCCTGATCACCGAACTCCAGGACCTCACCCTCGAAATCATCGAGGAAGACAGCACCCAGGAGACATA
>PLRW01000307.1 GCA_003164955.1 Actinomycetota bacterium | reverse complement strand
GGTGGCTCCGTGAAGGAGCCGACATGGACGAGGACAACGACGGCAGGTTCCCCGATCACAGCTCGATAGTGGTCCGCTACCCGCGCAACCTGCGGGAAGAGCTGGGCAACCGGTCGGAATGGCCGTGGCTGCCTGGCTCGATCCTGAGCCAGTGCGCGCCAGATGAGTGGAACGTGTGCGTGGAGGCCCGCGAGCTGGCCATGCTGGACGACGGTAGCCCGGCGCCGGCCGGGACGGTGGACGGGGAACTGCTCTACCCGTGCTGTTTCCGGGACGCCAGCGAGCTCCGGCGCGTCACCGACGGGGCGCGGCGGTGATCCCCGCAGTGATCGCGGACAGCTGGGTCTTCTGGCGGGCCATCATCGACGGGCTGACTGCGGTCTACATCCTGCCCACCGTGGTCGCCATTGCCCGCCAGGTCGACGGCCTCGGCCTGGTCATCTGCCTGAATGGACCCGGTCGGCTGGCCCGCAGCGCTGCTCCTGGCCACCCTGATGCCATGCAAGGAGATCTGCCACGGTCCTCACCAGCGGCCGCCGCTTGGCCGGTACAGACGCTGATACGGCGACGCCGGTGAGGTAGCGGCGCACGGCGCGGCGGTTGCGAGGACAACCACTTGGGCGTCTCCCGTATGGTCGGCGATGAGCTGGCGGACGCGTGGCGTCATGCGCTTGCGGTATCCGGCGATGTACCGGCCACATGGGACTTCCCCTTCCGCCGCAACCGATAATCGCGATCCGGCAACTGAGGATGTTCACGGAAACGGGCGATGCATAAACATGCAGCCCTGACCGACTGATCGCCGAGCCGTAACCAAGTCGGCCAGGCAGCCAAACGATGCGAAGGGCTTTTGATAACCGCGCGCTGACCCGCCGCTACGGGTGGCAACTACATTGTGAGCAAAGCTGTATCAACGTGGTCCCGAACTGGTGTTTCTGTGCGTCGTGGGGCTCTTGCGCTCGGGTTTCGAGAGCGGCGAGTCCTCAGCGATGACGCCTGCGTCGGTCTGGAGCTACTGTGAGGCGGTGAGACAGACCACCGGCTTTGCGCGGCTGCCGGATGGGCAACGTATTGCCTTTGCGGTGGTGGGGAGCGGCCCGCCAGTCGTGCTGCCGGCGTGGTGGGTTTCCAGCGTGGTCGAAGACTGGCATTTTGATCCGCTGCGCCGTTTTGTTGAAGGCTTGGCAGCCGGGCGCATGGTCGTTCGGTATGACCGGCTCGGGACTGGCCTGTCCGATCGGGAGCGGCCGCCCGAGATGTTCACGCCGGAATTTGAGGATGCGACACTCTGCGCCGTCCTTGACCAGCTTGGGCTTGCGCGCGTGACGTTGATGGGCATCTCGTGCGGGGGCTGTACTGCCGTGAGCTTTGCTGCCCGGCGGCCGGAGCGCGTCGATCGCCTCGTGCTCTACGGCAGTTACGCCCAAGGGAACGCGCTTGGCCCGCCCGAAGCGCGGGCCGGCATGATTGACTTGGTCCGCTCGCACTGGGGGCTGGGCAGCCGCCTGCTGGCGGACATGTTCGGCCCGAACTGGTCAGCTGAGGACCGGGCTGTCTTCACTGGGTTCCAGCGCGCGGCCGCCGACGCCGAAGTCGCTGCCGATCTGCTCGCACTGATCTACGAGACCGACGTGCGCGACGAACTGCCGATGATTCGTGCGCCAGCACTGGTCGTGCATCGTGAGTACGACCGGGCGATGCGGCTGAAAGGCGCACGCGAGGTGGCCGCGCTGCTCCCGCACGCCGACCTCGTGACGCTGCCGGGTGACGCCCACCTGCCGTGGCACGGTGACGGGGATGCTGTCCTGCGCGCCGTCGCGCCGTTTCTCGGGATCGAAGGGCCACCCGCGCCGGCTGCCGGGGCCGACGCCGGCGCGCTGGGTGAGCTCAGTGCCCGGGAGCGGGAGGTGCTCGGACTGGCCGCACAGGGGCTGAGCGACGCGCAGATCGCTGAGCGCCTCGTGATCAGCCCGCATACCGCGCACCGCCACATGGCAAACATCCTGGCGAAGCTGCGGCAGCCCACGCGCGCCGCGGCCGCTGCAGTCGCCGCGCGGGCCGGACTGCTGTGACCATGGCGCCGCGATGGCCCGATCCGGCCATCGCGAGATGGCTTGTACTCTCGATGCCGCACGAGCCGGGGCGATGGTGGACTTGAGCCTCCATCACCGACTCTCAGGAGGATCCGATGCCTCTTATCAACGTCCGGCTCATCGAGAACGTCTTCACCCCCGAGCAGAAGCAGCAGATGGCGCGGGACCTGACCGACGCGATGGTCGCCATCGAGGGCGAGCGCATGCGCGGCGTCACGTGGTGTGTCATCGAGGAGGTCAAGAGCGGCGACTGGGCCATCGGCGGTCAGCCGCTGACGACCGAGGCCGTTCACGCCCTGGCCCGAGGCGAGGTGTCACTGCCTGTCTGACCACCGTCTTGCAGCC
This sequence comes from Actinomycetota bacterium, assembly GCA_003164955.1. GTDB lineage: Bacteria > Actinomycetota > Actinomycetes > Streptosporangiales > Streptosporangiaceae > Bog-532. The sequence continues at coordinate 63,281 of PLRW01000307.1, read as the reverse complement.
CCGGGAATTCGTCATATCGATGACCGGGATTCCCGGGGACCACTGCCGCACCCGTCACGATTGCGGCTGTGGCGAGACCGGGGGACGCCATGACGGGCCGACCCGCACGTTCCCGGGCGCCGCTGCCTTAACTGCGGGTCTGTGCGGCAGCCGGACGGCGAAACGTTTCCGCGGAAACGCCTTGCGCGCGATTTCACAAGCTGCTTTCCGCGGAAACGCGGCCGTCCAGCCCAGGTAGCTCTGTCCTGAAGAATGGTCCCCAAGTCGAGGTCCGGGTCATGGCGGCGGAGCACCTGATCGCCGGGGACCGGGGACCCGAAGGCGCTCGCGCAGCTGGCCCGCGGCACGTCCCGCCGCAGGATCCGCGACCTGGAGGAAGCTCTGGAGGGCGCGCCATCCGAATCGCGCGAAGGGCACGTGAAGCATCGCTGCCAACCTGCGGATGCAACCCCATTCCCCGCTGTCGTCATCACCACCACCAGAAACAAGCCCCCGGCTGGCGACTGGAACAGCACCAGCCCGGCTACCACACATGGACCACCCCCAGCGGCCGCCAGTACACCACCGGACCCATCACCTACCCGACCTGACTGGCCAGGGTGGCTGCGGCTGGGGCCTGAGGGCCGGCAACCCCTCGTTTGGCAGGGCCCTCTGCCTCTGATCGCTGAGGGTGTAGCAAACGCCCATGCCCTGCTGCGGCACGATGAAAAGGCCGTCGGCATCTTGAGGCAGCTCCGCGATGACCGTCCCCAGTGGTTTCTCCGCCAGCGTTACGCTGCCGACATCCTCGCCAAGATCATCCGTCACCGTCGCACACTGACCGCCGAGATACGGGACCTGGCCGACGCCGTACGCCTGCCCATTTAACGCCGGATGGCACTCCGGCGAGCGGCCGATGAAATTACCATTTCCTATTGATCCCCGTTCTGTTTTCCTGTTGCCCGTCCCGCATTTACATGCAATGGCACAACCGGGAAAGACGATCGGAGATAAGCCGCAATGGAATCGGGCAGTGACCCCGGAACGGCGCCGCAGCCGGACATCCGTACCCAGGTCGAGGCGCTACGGGAGACGTTTCCCCGGCACAGGTTCGTGCTCGCCGGCGGGAGCAGTATCCAGGTGACCCGCCGGGACGACACCGCCAGGGTTCCCGGCTGGCTCCTGATCAGCAGCGACCCCGAGAAGATCCGGGCCGATCTGGAGGGCAGGCCGTGAGGTTCTGTGAGGACACCCCCGGAGAGCCGGCCAGGGCCCGCGCCGCCGTGGCGGCCTGGCGCGAGCAGAACCCGGAAGGCACGGCTGAGCGGCTCGTCGACGCGCTTGGTGACCAGTTTCACCCGGATTACGGGCCGGTGCTGCGCGGGGCGCTGTTCGCGATTGACCGGGACCGAGCCACCGGAAAGTGAGGTCCGTGAGGACCGGGACAGCCGGGGCCCTCGAAGACCTCCACCGGAACGCGGCCGATGACCTCAAGGATCTCCGCCGGAACTGCGGCGGCGACGGATGGTGTTGCACGCGAATGGGTGCCGATCAGGTTCGGTTTCAAGCGATTCAGTTCTGCGCCTTGCTGCTGCACTCCGGGCGCCTTGATGCCCGGGGAAGCTGGCCGTCACCCGGCTGGCGGCGCCCCCCTTCCGGTCTTGGCATTGTCGCTCTTGACGGGTGTNNGTGACCGGGTATCCAAGGGAACGGGCGGCAGTCCGATGGAGGCACCGGCCCGTCCGAGCCCGATCGCTTGGAGTGAGAGCCCATGAAAGCTTCGAGGCACGGCAAGTGGTACTGGCGGCTGGATTACCTGGGATTCTCTGTCGGTTGTGCTGCCGCCTGGGCCGTGATCTGGATTCTGCTGGCCACCCTGGCCAGCACGAACACTGTGCACACGATGGGCTACGTCTTCCTCGGCTGGGTCATCGGGTGGACCACGGCCACCATCGCCAGAGTCGTATACCCCGCGCCGAGGTGGACCCTGATCACCCAGGAACGTCGCGACCAGGTATCGGGGGGATAGGCCACCATCGCTGACCTACGGGCTGGCCGGCTCCAGGGCTGGCTGACCTAGGAGCTGGTGTTTAGGGGTCCAGTTCGGAAATCCGGGTGAACTCCCCCGCGTAGACCGGCTGGTCCTTGGTCACCGTGATCTGCACCTGGGTCGTGCTCACCGGGGCGGTGAACGGGATCCAGCGGTACACCTGGCTGTTGCCCGTGACGGCAGCCTGCTGCACCCAGGCCGAACCGTTCCAGGTGGAGATGGTGAAGTCCACGGGCACGCCGCCGAGAACGCCCGACGGACCCACGACCAGAGCTGAACGAGCCAGGCCGGCGATCGGCCGGGACTTCTCAGGCCCGGGGATAGCGCGGGCGCGGGACGTCACGCAGCGTGGCCGTGATGTCGCTGCCGGGCAGAGCAGAGGCGAAATACCAGCCCTGGGCGGTGTCGCAGCCGAGGGCGGCCAGCCGATCGGCCTGCTCGCGGGTCTCCACGCCCTCCACGGTCACGTTCAGGCCGAGCGTGTGGGCCAGGCCGGCCAGGGCGGAGATGATCGGCTCGTCGGCCGGGCCGTCCGGCCACACCTCCCGGACGAACGAGGCCGACAGCTTGAGCGCGTCGACCGGCAGGCGGCGCAGGTAGGCGAGGTTGGAGTAGCCCGAGCCGAAGTCGTCGGCCGCGATCCGCACCCCCATCGCGGACAGCTTCTGCAGGGTCTCGAGCGGGCGGCTGTCCGCCTCGACCAGCGCGCTTTCGGTCAGCTCCAGTTGCAGCGTTTCCGGTGGCAGCTCGGTCTCGGCCAGGATGCGCGCCACGTCACCGACGAAGCCCGGATCCTGGGCCTGCTGCGGCGAGAGGTTGACGCTGATGAACGGGGCGGTGCCGGGGCGGATCCGCTGCCACTGCGCCGCCTGGTGGCAGGCGGTGCCGATCACCCAGCGGCCGAGCGGGGTGATCACGCCGCTTTCCTCAGCCAGCGCGATGAAGGTCTCCGGCGAGAGTTTCCCCAGGGCCGGGTGGTTCCAGCGCAGCAGCGCCTCGACGCCGCGCAGCTCACCACCGGGCAGATCGACGATCGGCTGGTACACCACGCTGAACTCGCCCGCTTCCAGGGCGGTGCGCATCGAGGCGGTCAGCGTTATCCGGGCGTTGTCGTCGGCCTGCCGGGCCGGGTCATAGCTGGCCGAATGCCCCGGGCCGTCGGCGCGGGCCCAGTGCAGCGCGATCTCGGCCTCCTTGACCAGCTCGGACGGCCGGGTTCCGGCGGCGGCCCGGTCGGCAACCCCGATGCTGGCGGTGAGGCACAGGCGATGGGCGCCGAGGCGGAACGGCTGCTCGATCGCGGCCCGGAGGCCGGCGGCCAGGGCCACCATCGCGTCGATGCCCCCGGAATCGGCGACGAGCAGGAGGAACTCGTCCCCGCCCACCCGGGCCACGGTCGCATCCAGTCCCGCGACCCGGCGTTCCAGCCGCCGCGCGACCGCGACGAGCAGTTCGTCCCCGATGTCGTAGCCCAGGGTGTCGTTGATCGCCTTGAACCCGTCAAGGTCCAGGGAGCAGAGGCCGATCCGCTCGCCGGGACCGGAGGTCGCCGCGGCCAGCCGGTCGAGAAACAGGGCGTGGCTGGCCAGCCCGGTCAGCGGATCGCGCCGCCGCTGATACTCCACCAGGGCCTGGACGTAGCCCGTCGCGACCGCCTCCTGGATTGCGCTCACTCGGTCGGGCGCCCCCGGGCCGGGCGCCCCCGGGCCGGGCGCCGCCGCGGCAATGTGACGGCCGATGACGGTGAGAGTGCAGCCGAGAACACCGGCGTCCAGGAACTTCGCGTCGACCAGGGCGGCGCCGATATCCGACGCGCGGCGCGGCTGGAACGGAACGCCCCAGGCGATCGCCAGCGTGCGGACGGCGAGGCCGTGCAGGGTTCCGGTGACGTCGGCGGCGCTCACGGAGGCGCCGCCGGCGGCCAGCGCGGCGGCCCACTCGGCCGCGAGCGCGTGACCAGGATCGGGGGCCGCCGGCGCAGTGCCCTGGGCATCTGGGCCCTGGGCATCTGGGGCATGGGGATCTGGGGCCGGCGCCGGGCCGGCCTGGCCCGGCTCACTGCTGCGCTCGGTTCTGCCCTGGGTCCCGCCCTGGCTCCGATTGCTCATGACCGCTCCTGCCGCACCTGGGTCACTCTGTCCCTGTTCGGCCAGATCATCATCCGGATACCCGTTTGGCACGATCGCATGCGTTTGTTACTGATTGCAATGGCAATAACACTTATGGTGCTGATCGGGGTCCGGGCAAAATGTAATTCACCGGTGCTGCATGTCACACTTCACCCCTTTACGCTAAGCCGTTCCGGGGCATTTTCGGGCCGCATCCGGAAACCCGTAGGCTCCGAGGGTGAACTCCAGGGTTACCACACGGAATGCACGTTTCCAGGAGTGGCAGGCGCTGCTGGCCAACCGGAAGAAACGGCAGCGGTCCGGGGAGTTCATCGTGCAGGGCGTCCGGCCGGTGACGCTCGCTTTGCAGCACGGCTGGCCCGTCCGGGCGCTGATCTACGACGACGGCCGGGCGCTTTCCGCGTGGGCGGAGTCGGTGCTGGCCGACGCCGGCGGTGCCCATGCCAGCGGTGCCCGTACCGGCCGTGCCCAGCAGGTCGCGATGGCGGGGGACCTGCTCCGCGAGCTGGGCGAGAAGGCCGGCGAGGTCCCGGAACTGATCGCCGTGGTGGCGATGCCCGCCGACGACTACGCGCGGATCGGAGTCCGCGCGGACTTCCTCGGCGTGGCCCTGGACCGCCCGTCCAGTCCGGGCAACATCGGCACGGTGGTGCGGTCGGCGGACGCGTTCGGGGCGTCCGGGGTCATCGTGACCGGGCATAGCGCCGACCCGTACGACCCCAAGGCGGTCCGGGCCAGCACCGGATCGCTGTTCGCGGTGCCCGTCGTGCGGGACGGCTCCCCCGCCGGCGTGCTGGCCTGGGTCCGCGCCCAGCACCGGGCCGGCGTGCCGGTGACGATCGTCGGCGCCGACGAGAAGGGCGACGTGGACGTGGCGGACCACGACCTGACCGGGCCCACGCTCATCGTGGTCGGGAACGAGGCGACCGGGCTCAGCGAGGCCTGGCGGGCGGCGTGCGACCGGATCGCGCGGATCCCGATCACCGGCTCGGCCAGCTCGCTGAACGCGGCCAGCGCCGCGACCGTACTGCTGTACGAGGCAGCCCGGCAGCGGCGGCGAGCGCCACGTCTTCCATGATCGGCGTCGGTTTTCCGCAGCATCTGCGGAAGACCGACGTTCAAAGTTCCCCGGCGGCTAGTTCACGGCCATCTCGCCGAGCTCGGACCAGCCGTCCTGATCGACCGTCTGGCTGACGATCTTGGGGGTCGCGGCCAGGTGCGGCGGCAGCGTCTTCTGCGCCTCCCTGAAGTGCGCGGACGTTACGTGCGCCACCCCGGCGTCCTGATCCCGGAACGCCTCGACCAGGACGTATTCGGCCGGGTTCTCCAGGCTCCTGGACCACTCGAACCACATACAGCCAGGTTCGCTCCGCGTCGCGGCGGTGAAATCACGGGAGATCTCGGGCCAGCGGTCGGCGTCCGCGGGACGCACCAGGAACTTGGCGGTGATGAAGATCATTAGGATTCCCCTGTCCTCGTGCCGGGTCCGGTATGCCGCCAACCATGATCGCGCAGGCCGGGGCCGGATGTTAAGGGAGAGCCGAGGTCAGGCACATTTTGAGACGGGGCGCTGTTTGACCCGAGAAGAGGCGGACACAGGCAAGTACGCGAACGCGAAGAACCGACGAAAGGGACCTGATGGGTCTGAAGACCTGGTTTATCACCGGCACCTCACGAGGCTTCGGGCGGGAGTGGGCGATCGCGGCGCTGGACCGCGGGGACAAGGTCGCGGCCACCGCGCGGGACACATCCTCCCTGGATGACCTGGTGGCCAAGTACGGGGACGCACTCCTGCCGATCCAGCTCGACGTGACCGACCGCGAGGCCGATTTCGCGGTCGTACGCCGGGCCCACGAGCACTTCGGCCGGCTCGACGTCGTGATCAACAACGCGGGCTACGGGCACTTCGGCATGGTCGAGGAACTGAGCGAGCAGGACATCCGGGCCCAGCTCGAGACCAACCTGTTCGGTGCGCTGTGGGTGACGCAGGCCGCGCTGCCCGTCATGCGCGCCCAGGGCAGCGGGCACATCATCCAGGTGTCGTCGATCGGCGGGATCTCCGCGTTCCCGATCGTCGGCGCCTACCACGCCTCCAAGTGGGGCCTGGAGGGGCTGAGCCAGGCGCTCGCGCAGGAGGTCGCGCCGTTCGGGATCCACGTCACGGTGATCGAGCCCGGTGGCTACGACACGGACTGGGCCGGCTCGTCCGCCAAGCATTCGGCCGAAATGGCCGCGTACGAGAACGTGCGGGAGCAGGCCATGAAGGCGCGCGCCCAGCGCGTCTCGGCGCCCGGTGACCCGGCCGCCACGCGCGATGCGATTCTGAAGATCGTTGATGCCGAACGGCCGCCGCTGCGGGTCTTCCTGGGCGAGGCGCCGCTCGGCATCGCCACGGCGGACTACGAGAGCCGCCTGGCCACCTGGCGCGAGTGGCAGCCCGTATCGGCCGCCGCCCAGGGAAACACCCAGGGAAAGGGATAGTTTCGCCGGCCTGGACGAGGGGAACTACACCTCGTCCAGGCCGATCCATTTGCCCACCCGGGGAGCTGAGTAAGCGCGGAGCGCGGGCAGGACCTCCCCGACGGCGCCCACGTTGGCGATGAGCCGCAGGTTCTCCTCCTTCATGAACCCGTTGCCCACCGCCGAGCGCAGGAACGTGTGGAAGGGCGCCCAGTAGCCGCCGACGTCGAGGGTGACGATCGGCTTGCCGTGCAGGCCCAGCTGGGCCCAGGTCGCGATCTCGGTGAGCTCCTCCAGCGTGCCCAGGCCGCCGGGCAGCGCCACGAACGCGTCGGCGAGCTCGAACATGGCCTGCTTGCGCTCGTGCATCGAGCCGACCTCGACCAGCTCGGTCAGGCCCGGGTGCGGGACCTCGCGGCTGAACAGGTCCCGCGGGATCACGCCGATGACCCGGCCCCCGGCGGCCAGCGCGGCGTCCGCCAGCACCCCCATGAGCCCCACCGCCGCGCCGCCGTAGACGAGCGCGATGCCGCTGCGGGCGAGCGCCCCGCCGAGGGAGCGGGCGGCGGCGGCGAAGTCCGGGCTACTCCCGGCGGACGACCCGCAGTACACACAGATACGCGACAGTTCCACCGGGACATGCTAGGCGGCTGCTATCGGCGGCCAGATGTTTCCCGGGGCACATGTCTTCCCGGGGCACATGTCTTCCCGGGGCACATGTCTTCCCGGGGCACATGTCTTCCAGGGGCACTGCGCGACGGGAGGACGGCGCGGGTCATGCTTAGCCCTGTATGACCCTCACAGACGCGCTCGTGCTGCTGGCCGCAGGCACGGCGGCCGGGCTCATGAGCACGGTGATGAGCCTGGCCTCACTCGTGTCGTACCCGGTCCTGCTCGCGCTGGGACTGCCGCCGCTGGTGGCGAACGTGACCAACACGGTCTCGCTGGTGCTGACCGCCGTTGGCTCGGCCGCGGGCTCACGGCCGGAACTGGCCGGCCAGCAGAGCCGCATCCGCCGGTTCGGCGCGGTGACGGCGCTGGGCGGCGCGGCGGGCGCGACGGCCCTGCTGCTGGCCCCGGCCCAGACGTTCCAGCTCGTGGTGCCCTTCCTGATCGCGGCCGCGTCTGTGCTGCTGATCATCCAGCCGCGGATCAAGCGGCTCTCGGCGCGGCCGGACGGTGAGCGCAGCATCGCGCTGAACGTGGCCCTGTTCGGGGCGGCGGTCTACGTGGGGTACTTCGGCGCCGGGGGCGGCGTGCTGCTGCTCGCCGTGCTCGGCGTCATGGTGGAAGAGACCCTGGCGCGGATCAACGCGCTCAAGAACGTGATCAGCGGGCTGGCCAATTTCGTCGCCGCGGCGGGCTTTGCCATCTTCGCGCCGGTCCGGTGGTCATTCGTGCTCCCGCTAGCGGCGGGTTTCCTCATTGGCGGCTGGACCGGACCGAAAATCGTCCGCCGGATGCCGGCCGCGGGGTTGCGGATTGCCGTGGCCCTGGCCGGCATGGCCCTCGCGATCAGGCTTGGCCTCGACGCCTACCGGTAGGCTCGCGCCCAAACACGGAAGGTTAATGCAGCATTTGAGACAATCGTACCGGTCTAATCTAATTAAAATCACTGTCATCTGGGATTGCATGGGTCTACCCTGGACACATCCCATAATTCGGGGGCGTGCCCGGACGGGGCGATTAGGGGTGATCGTGCCGCGATTACGGTCACCTTCAGCTAACGCCGCAGGTGGCCGTTACCGGGCGTAAGAAGTACGAAGCAGGTGGGAGCAACATGGCAGCGCTCATCGTCATTGCCCTAATCGCGGGGGCCGGTTACCTGGTGTCCCTCCGTATCCATCCGCTCCGGCGCTGTCCCGTGTGCAAGATGACGGGACGGCACTTTGGGAGCGTATACAAGGGCTCCTATCGCAAGTGCCGCGCGTGCGGCGGCACCGGGCGCAAGGACCGGCTAGGCGTCAAGGTCTTCTTCGGCGGCACCAACGACACGGGAATTTACCGGTAATTCGGGCGGGTTAGTCCCCGATCAGGAGCAATACCTTGCCGGTGACACCGTCCTCCACGGCCTCATGCGCCGTGGCGATATCGTCGAGCCGGAAACGATGGACCGGCAATGGTGTGAGTGCCCCCTCGCGCAGCGCGTTGCCGATGTCCGCGACCGCCTGATCCACGGCCTCCGCCGGGACCGTGTAGAGCAGAACGAACCGCAGCGTGACGTTGGCGCTCATGCAGGCGCGCACCGGCAGGACCGGATCGGGGGGCGCCGCCGCGTACGTGACGATCACGGTCCCGGGGCCGGACAGCGCCAGGTCCGCCTGCAGGTTCGCCCCCAGGGCGACCTCGACGACGCGCCGGACCTGGCCGGCCTGCGCGCGCACCTCCATGGCTACGTCCTGCTCACGGTAGTTCAGCACCAGGTCGGCCCCGGACGCGCGGGCCAGTTCACCCTTCTCCGGGCTGCTCACCGTGGCGATGACCCGAGCGCCGTCCCGTTTCGCAAATTCGATGGAGAAATGACCGACGGCCCCCGCGCCGCCCTGGACCAGCACGGTCTGGCCGGTTACCGGGCCGTCCGCGAACAGGCAGCAGTGCGCGGTGATGGCCGGGACGCCCAGCATCGCACCCATCTCCAGGTCCACGCCGTCGGGGAGCGGAACCGCCTGGCGCCCGGGCACGACGGTCCATTCCGCGGCCGTCCCCCACCTGCGCCCGGCCGCGGCCAGGAACAGCCAGACCCGCTGCCCGACGCGGGCCGGGTCCACCCCGGGGCCCACCGCATCGATCACCCCGGAGCCGTCCTGGTCCGGGATCTGGAAACCGTCGATCGCCCGCGCGGTCGCCCCGCTCCGGGTCTTCACGTCGGTCGGATTGACTCCCGACACCGCGACGCGGACGCGGACCTCGCCCGGGCCGGGCTCAGGCCGCTCGACCTCGGTGACCTTCAGCACGTCACGGGCCGGTCCGGTGGCGTCGTAGATAGCCGCCCTCATCGGTGTCCTCCTCGGCGGTTCGGCACTCGCTGCATACCGCCCATCCTCGCACCGGCCCGGTTGGATAAGATTCCAGTCGTGGAACAGCGGGTGCTCGGCAAGACAGGCAAGCCGGTCTCGGTCATCGGGCTCGGGACGTGGCAGCTCGGCGCGGACTGGGGGAACGTAAGCGACGGCGACGCGATCGATGTGCTGCACGCGGCGGTCGAGTCCGGTGTCACGTTCCTCGACACCGCCGACGTCTACGGCGACGGCCGCAGCGAGCGCATCATCGGCCGGTTCATCGCCGGCAACGCCGGGCCGGGCGTGACCGTCGCGACCAAGATGGGCCGCCGGGCCGACCAGGTGCCGGAGAACTACACGCTGGACAACTTCCGCGCCTGGACGGACCGCTCCCGGGTCAACCTCGGCGTGGACTGCCTGGACCTGGTGCAGCTGCACTGCCCGCCGACCCCGGTGTACTCCACCGATGCCGTGTTCGACGCCCTCGACACGCTGGTCGGCGAAGAGCGCATCGCGTCCTACGGCGTGAGCGTCGAGACGTGCGAGGAGGCGCTCGCCGCCATCGCGCGGCCGGGCACCGCCACCGTGCAGATCATCCTGAACGCGTTCCGGCGCAAGCCGCTCGACGAGGTCCTCCCGGCCGCGGCCGCGGCGGGGGCCGGCATCATCGCCCGGGTACCGCTCGCCTCTGGCCTGCTGTCCGGCCGGTACACCCGGGACTCCACCTTCGCGGCCGACGACCATCGTTCGTACAACCGGCACGGCGAGGCGTTCGACGTCGGGGAGACGTTCTCCGGGGTCGACTTCGAGGCCGGCGTGGACGCGGCGCGGGAATTCGCCGCCCTGGCGCTGCCGGGCGCGACGCCCGCGCAGACCGCGCTGCGCTGGGTAATCCAGCAGCCCGGGGTCACGACCGTTATCCCGGGAGCGCGCAACGCCGGCCAGGCCCGGCAGAACTCCGCGGCCGCCGGCCTGCCCGCGCTGGACCACGAGTCCCTCGGCGCGATCGAGAACCTGTACGACAAGTACTTCCGGGCCCAGATCCACGCCCGCTGGTGACGGCGGACGACTGGGCCGCGCCGTAGCGCCCCGGAGCCCCCGGAGCACCCGGACGTGCGGAACCCGGTATTAAGGGCTTAATGTTCCTATTTCGCGAGTTGTAACGAAGTTCTTATCGCATCGTGCCAATTCCACCGCGGATGTTACTCACGGGTGCACAATCCTGTGCGTGGGGATAAGTTCCTGCCGCAATAGGGGACGCCGATGGTCCGCAAGCCGACGATGACACCGCCGCTGGTCGCGCCGATGCCGCTGTCCGCAACGTTACATGGAGGTCCATTTCCCCGGCCTGACGGTCTCGCGGCGCCGACCCGCCGGCGGCCGGCATACGAGTCTGGTCGGCAGCACGGACGACAGCGGTCCGGACGGTTATCCGGCCGACGATCCCAGCCGTTTTGGCCAGGGCACGCGCGTGACCATCCGCGGCGAAACCGGCCACCAGCCCGGGCCCGGCGGGCCCGGCGGGCCCGGCGCCTCCCAGCCGGGCGAAACCGGCTACCTGACCGGCCCCGGCTCCCGCTCAAGCTCCGACTACCGGCCCGGCCGCGGCTCCTCCGAGCCGGGACGAGCCGGTGACCAGACCGGCCCCGGTTACCGGCCCGGCTTCGGCTACCGCCCCGGCGGTTACGAGTCCGACACGGTGGCCATGGGTGATCTTGGCCTGTTCAGCAGCCGCCGCCCGGCTGACTGGCCGAAGGTAGGCGTCAGCCGGGAGCCGCCGCCGCGGCCTTGGTTCCGGAACCGGGCCCGGCTCGCCATCGCGGCCACCGGGCTGGCGGCCGTGGGTATCGGGGGCTTCGTGGGTGTCCCCGCGCTGCTGCAGGCCCTGGGCGTCGACACCGGATCACAGGGCGGGTCCTGCCCGGTGTGCCAGTTCCCGATCCCGAGTTCGGCGGCGGTCCCGCCGGGCTCCGGCTCCGCCCCGGCGCCATCGGCCACATCGCCGGCCAGGGCAAGTACGCGGCCGCGGCCGCGGGCCGTCGCGGCCTCTCCCCCGGCTCCGGCGGCCGTGGTGCCCCAGCCGCGGTCCACGCCCGCGGGCCAGAGCATCTCGCCGCTCAGCGTGACCTACAGCGCCACGCCCGGCAGTGGCGGCCAGTTCACCGGCCAGGTGACGGTGGTCAACCGGGGCGCGGCCCCGATCGCGAACTGGCAGATGGTGGTCGCGCTGCCGTACGACACCGTGTCCGCCGTCCAGAACGCCGAAATCTCCGACCAGAACGACGTCCTGTTCCTGAGCCCGGCCCCCGAGGATCTCTCGGTCCCTCCCGGCGGTACGGTCGTCGTCTCGATCTTCGCGTCCGGTCCCACGGCGACGCCCGCCGAGTGCTCGTTCAACAACGTGCCCTGCCAGTAGCGGGACAGCGCCCGGCTACTCCCAGAAACCTTTGAGCAACCTCACAGCCGTTTCACCTGGCACCAGCCGGCTTCGTGCTGAAAGATAAAAAGATAAGAGGTCACGATTGAGTATCAATGCCAGGCAAATGGGAACCAAAGGTAGGGGCCGGAGGCCCGGAGGGGGATGCCGTGGGTCCGGAGAGCGGGGGAACCGAGGGGGCGCGTAGCTTCCGGTGGCTCCGGTGGCTGGCCAGGCCGTCCGCTCGCCTCGTCAGCACCTCGGTGCTCGCGACGCTCGCCGTCATCTTCGCGACCCCCGCCAGCGGCGGTACCGGTACCCTGGCCGCGCGCATCGCCAGGGTCGTCGGGCTCGGTTCCGCTCCGGCGCACAATGGGAAGCCGTTCGGCGGCACCCCGGCCGTCGGCGCACTGTTCACCACCAGCGACGGCCAGCTCGGGACGCATTTCTGCACGGCCAGCGTGGTGAGCAGCCCGCACGGGGACCTGCTCGTCACCGCGGCGCACTGCGTCACCGGCAGGCAGGGCACGATCGCGTTCGTGCCGGGATACGCGAACGGCAACGCTCCCTACGACGTCTGGTACGTCTCGCGGGTGTTCACCGACCAGGCCTGGAACACCTCGGCGAGCCAGGACGATGACGTCGCCTTCCTGGAGGTCAGGCAGAACGGCGCCAGCACCCCGATCGAGGACGTCACCGGCGCGGAAGAGCTCGGTATCGGCCTGCCCCCGGTGGGGCTGACGCAGGTCATCGGCTACCCGAACGGCGCCAGCGAGCCGGTAATCTGCCAGACCTGGACCAAGGCGTTCGGCGCGACGCAGCTGGAGTTCGACTGCGGCGGCTACCCGGACGGGACGAGCGGCGGCCCGTTCCTCATCAACGCGGACCAGGCGACCGGGCAGGGCACGGTGACGGGGGTCATCGGCGGCTACGAGCAAGGCGGCGACGACCCGGCCGTCTCCTACGCCGCCAGATTGGGCGACAACATCGGCGCGCTGTACAAGACGGCCGAGGCGGACAGCTAGGGCCCAGTTGCCCGTCCAGTCATCCGCTCAGTCGTCCGCTGGCGGGGGCTCCACAATGCTGTCCAGTTCGGCGCGCTCCGCGGCGGTGGGAACCCACTCGCCGGCCATCGCGTTCGCCTTCACCTGCTCTGGGCTCGTGGCGCCGGCGATCACCGAGGCGCAGCCCTCGATGGCGGCCAGTCCGCCGATGGCCACGTCCAGGAGGCCGGCCCCGTGCGCCCCGGCCCAGCTGATCAGAGCCTCGACCCGGTCGAGTTTTTCGTCGGTGATGTAGCCCGGGCGATCAGCCAGCCGGGTCCCGCCGGGAATGTCCTGGCCGCGCCGGATCTTCCCGGTGAGCAGGCCGTTGGCGACCGGGTAGTAGGGCAGCACACCCACGCCGAAGTGCCGGGCCGCGGGCACGACGTCCGCCTCGGCGTCCCGCTCCAGCAGCGACCAGTGATTCTGCGCCGAGATGAACCGGCTACGGCCCAGTTCGCGCGCCACGTGCTCGGCGTCGGCAAGCTGCCAGCCGGAAAAATTGGAGTGGCCGGCGTAGCGGATCGTGCCCGCGCTGACCAGTTCGTCGAGCGCGGCGATGGTCTCGTCGATCGGCGTGGCCGGGTCCGGCGTGTGAATCTGGTAAAGGTCGAGATAATCGGTCCGGAGCCGGCGCAGCGATTCCGTCACGGCGCGCTTGATATACGCGCGCCCGCCTCTCGCGCCGGCCGCCGGCCCATATCCCATATCGACTTTTTGGTGCCCGAATTTCGTGGCGAGCACAATATCGCCGCGGCGGGTGCCGAGGACCTCGCCCAGAAATGTCTCCGACGCGCCGTTGCCGCCGTAGATGTCGGCGGTGTCGAACAGCGTAATACCGGCGTCGATCGCCGCGTCCACCACCGCCCGGGTGCCCTGGACGTCGAGCCTGCGGCCGAAGTTGTTGCATCCGAGCCCGACGACGGATACCTGCAATCCGGACGACCCAAGCGGCCTGTAGCGCATACTCTCCTGCCTCGCCGAAGTTTCCCACCGGGATCCTATCCGCCGCGGCCGGGACGGCTCCGGACCGGGGCGGGCGGCGACGGGCATCACGGCTTGCGGGCGACCAGGGCGTAGAAATACGCCTCCGCGGGGTTCGGCGGCGGCTCGCGACCGGGATCGGGGCGCCACTGGGGGAGCCAGACGATTCCGGGCTCCTCCAGGTCCAGGCCCTCGATCAGCCGCAGAATGTGGTCCCGGCTGCGGACGTGCGCCGACGAGGTGGCCTGGTCATAGATCTCAGCCGCCGCGTTGACCTCCGGCGCCGCATCGGCGGTGCCATGCGACATGACCAGGTAACTCCCGGACGGGAACGGCTCGAGAAGCTTCCCGATGATCCCGCCCGGGTCGTCGTCGTCGGGGATGAAGTGCAGGATGGCGACGAGCAGCAGTGCGACTGGCTGCTCGAAGTCGATCAGAGCCCGCAGTTCCGGGTCGGCGAGGATCTCGTCCGGCTGGCGCAGGTCATGCTCCGTGATCGTGGCGCCGGCCACGCCGTGCAGCAGATGCCGGCCGTGCGCCAGCACCACGGGGTCGTTGTCCACGTAGACCACGTGAGCCCCGGGCGCCGCGCTCTGCGCGACCTCGTGCACGTTGCCCACGGTGGGGAGCCCGGTGCCGATGTCGATGAACTGCCGGATGCCCCGGTCGGCCGCCAGGTAGCGGACGGCCCGCCCAAGGAATGCCCGGTTCCACTGGAAGGAAGTACGGACATTGGGCAGCACCTGGGCAATCTGCTCAGCGGCCGCCCGGTCGGCCGGGTAATTGTCCTTACCGCCCAGCAGGTAGTCGTAAATCCGTGCCGTACTCGGTATGTCGGGCCTGAATTTCTTTTTCCAGCCCTCATATTCGGTCACCGTATTACTCCGTCAAAGCCGTGATAAGGAGATTGCACTGTGCACATGCATTGCGACCGGGGTGGTCGCAGATAATTGGGTCTGTTATCACGGCGCGCCGAGGGGAGTGCGGCGCCGCATCCGGCTGGCAGGCATTCTACCGATCTTTTCGGGCAGAGCCCGGTGATGACACCCGTAATGACACCCGTAACGCTGCCCGGCCACGTCCGGCGGCCTTGGGTGTCAGGCGCCCCGGGGCGGCGCCCCGCGCGGGCGGCCCGGGAGTGCCCGGGACGCCCGCGTCACCCGGCGGTGAAAGGCGCGCACAGCGCCGTCCACGCCAGCTTATAGGCGTGCACAGAAGCGTCCATCTCGGTGCATGACAGGGAGGGGCGGGTAGGCGCATTGCGGCCACCGTGCGGCGCGACCGGGGGACGGCCCCTGAAGGGCGGGCGGGATCCCGGGACCGCAGCCGAGCGAAAACGCATTTAATGGATTCACAAGTTGCGTGGCGCAACCTTCCGGCCAGGCACCTGATGGCGTAGCGTGAAATCCCAAATGCGTTATCATTGCTTTGGCACGGCGAAGTGCTATAACGTGGAACGCAATTGCGCCAATGAAGTACATAGATAGGACACTTCTGGGCGACAGTTTTGTCTTGCTAATCACGACACGTTTGACCGGACACCAGTCTAGCCGGTCAAGACAGAACTGTCCCGGCGGTCATGACGTCCGGGCCCCGGGCGGGCCAGTTGGCCCGGACGGATCGCTCGAGGGCGATCGGGGACGATCAGGGAGAGGACAGGTGAGTCTGATGACCGAGGCGGCACACGGACCGACCGTCCTCCGCATCCTTCTCGGGACGCACTTGCGGCGGCTGCGCGAAAGCAAAGGCGTCTCGGCCCAGCACGCGGCCAAGGTTATCCGGGGCTCAGAATCGAAGATCAGCCGGATCGAGCTGGGCAGGAATGCGATCAGGGAGATCGACATCCTCGACCTGCTGACCTACTACGGCGTGGAGCGCGCCGAGCGCGAGCAGTTGCTGACGCTGGCCGAGCAGGCGAACCGGCCGGGCTGGTGGCACCGTCACAACGACATCCTGCCCGAGTGGTTCCAGACCTACGTCGGGATGGAGGAGTCCGCGGCGTCCATCCGCATCTACGAGCCGCAGTTCGTTCCCGGGCTGCTGCAGACCGAGGACTACGCCGGGGCCGTGCTGGCCCTGGGCGACTTCTCCCCCGATGAGACGGAACGCCACGTGCTGGTGCGCAAGGAACGGCAGCAGCGCTTCGCGAATGGCGAACTGAAGCTCTGGGTGATTATCGAGGAACCGGCGCTGCGGCGCCCGGTCAGCGACGCCCGCACACAGCGCGACCAGATGAGGTACCTGCTGGAGGCGAGCGAACGGCCCAACCTCACGCTTCAGGTCGTGCCCTACGGCGTCGGGGGTCACGCGGTGCCCAGCGGGTTCAGCGTGCTGCGGTTCAGTGACCGGGAACTGCCCGACATTGTGTACGTCGAGCACCTGACGAGCGCCCTCTACATGGACAAGCAGTCCGATGTCGACCAGTACATGCTGGCCCTGGAGCGCCTGAGCATCGTGAGTGCGCCGCCCTCCGCGACGCCGGACATCCTGGAGGCAATCATGAGCGAACTGGAAGAACAGCAATGAGCCGCATCCGCAACGGCATGCGGGCCAGCGAGCTTCGCGGCATCACGTGGGTGAAGAGCAGCTGGAGCGGCCCCACCGGGGGCAACTGCGTGGAGATGACGTCCGTGGGCGGCGGTATGGTCGCGGTACGGAACTCCCGGTATCCCGCGGGCCCGGCGCTCATCTTCACGGCCACGGAGTGGGACGCGTTCATCCACGGCGTTACCGGGGACGAACGGCCCGGGGACCTAACCGGATAAATGTGGCGGGTCCCGCTACCCCTCAGCGGGACCCGCCACTCCCCCCAGCACCCGGGGGCATGCCCCGGGAGCGCCCGGAGCATGGCCCCGGGACGTCAAGTCTTAGCTGGGGAGGTCAAATTCGCCATTCTTGGCACCAATGAGGAAGCACTCCCACTCGTGCCGGTTGTAGACGTGCGGCGACTTGGAACGGTCCTTGGTGTCACGGACCGCCACGCCGCCCTCGGGCAGGTGGGCTATCTCCACGCACCCGCCAGTGCTGCTCGCACTGCTCTTGAACCAGTGCAGTCCTGTGAGGTCGGTTTCCATCCGTCTCCTTCCGGTGTACTGCGTATCATTCTGGCCTTGCTGTCGGGCAAAGCCAGGCCTTGCGAGGACGATGCATCGCCCGTCCGGTCCCCGGCAGGTGGTAACACGAGATCATCCGCCGCTTTGGAGATCAGATCAGCTGACGCACCTGGTGACAGAGCCGTCGCCCGAAGCCGGTCGAACGCCTCCGCGCAGGTGCGCACCTCCCTGTCTTTCTCCAGATAGATGATCCCGGCCAGGGACTCGACGTACGCCACATCAGCGTCGGCCCGCTCAGGAAACTCAAGAATGGAAAAGGGACCTTTCAGACCCGCGTGCGAACCGCTGTCGAACGGCAGCACCTGGAGCGTGACGTTCGGCAACTTGCTCGCGTCCATCAGGCGCGCCAGCTGATCTCTCATCACCGTGGGGCCGCCGATGGTACGCCGGATCACGGCCTCGTCCAGGATCAGCCACACGTCGAACGGCGGATCCCGGTCCACCATCTCCTGACGCTTCATCCGCAGGTCGACCAGACGCTTGATCTGCTCGTCAGTGTCCCGGCTGTTGACTTCCCGCAGCACGGCGTAGGCGTATTCCGGTGTCTGGAACAGCCCGTGCACCACCTCGGCCTCGAAGCTGCGCACGCCTGCGGCCTCAGCCTCCAGCCCGACGTAGATCCCGAATCCGGTGGGCAGAACGTCGTCGTAGACCGACCACCAGCCCTTGCGGTGACCCTCGCGCGCCATGTCGATGAGCACCTGGCGCTGGGCCGGGTCCGTAACTCCATACATCTCGAGCATCGCATTGAGGTACACCGACTTGGTCGGAGCCTTGCCCGTCTCGATGCGCGACAGCGTCGACGCGGCCACGCCGAGACGCTCGGCGACCTCTTCCAGCTTGATGGAGTGCCCGTCCCGGAGCCTGCGTAGCTCAAGACCAAGCCGCCGGCGGCGCACTGTTGGGCCCATCGTCACAGGTGACCCACCCTCTCGAGCCATCCCGCCGCACGGTACCCGGCTCCGCGAACCGGAACAAGTACGAGCAGGTCGGAGGCTATTCGATGGCTTACGGTAACGACTTCACTTCGCACCGTCCCTTGACAACCACGACGATACAGCACGCACGCCCGTGATGAAATCCCATCCGGGATTTCATCCGAGAAATTTGTTTCATGCACTTGCGCGGCTCCGCTCATCCGGACCATCATCGTTTTTTAACGCACCGTGATGACATTATTACCTGATGCGTAACGATATGCCCGGTAAGCGTCCACAGTTCGGGCGTTCAAACCCCGGGCATCCATGGTGATAGAGGGAGGAATGAGACATGGATCAGAGGACAAGGGGCGATGACCGGCCCAGCCAGTCATGATGCCCGTAGCGGTCGTCCTCGGTAGTCTGACTATCCCGGGACGCCCCGAGCAGGTGTCAAGGGCCAGGAAGTTCGTCGCGGCGCTGGCCGGGCTCGAAGGGCCCGAAGGCTCCGAAGGGCCGGTTGCGGAGACGGCCGGCCTGCTGACGTCGGAACTGGTCACCAACGCTGTGCTGCATACCAGTTCGGGCCGCGAGGGCGGCAGGGTGACGGTCGTGGTCGTCGACTTGCCCGACGGCCTGCTGGTGGAGGTAGTCGACGACGGGTCTCCGGACGGCGGCCCTGAGGTGAGCGGGGACCGGTACGCCGCCGAGGGCCACGGGCTCTTCCTGGTCGAGCAGCTTGCGGCGAGGTGGGGCTTTCTCCAGGACGCGACGGGGACGACCGTCTGGTTCCAGATCGGCGGCGAGGGCGATCCCGCCCCAGCCGACGGACACAGCTGACGGACACAGCTGAGTAAATTGCGCGGCGGCAATGCGGGGGCCGGGGGCCACGGGCGGCGGTACGCCCGAGGCTCCCGGAGAGCGCGGGGCTACCCGGCGGCCACGGCGGCGAGCACGCCGGTACAAATGCGGGCCAGGTCCTCATCGCCGGTGACGTACGGGGGCATCGTGTAGACGAGATCACGGAACGGACGTAGCCAGACGCCCTCCGCGACAGCCGCGCTGGTCGCCGCGGCGATGTCCACGTTGTGATCGAGCTGCACCACGCCGATCGCGCCGAGCACCCGGACGTCGGTGACCCCGGGCAGGCCCCGGGCCGGCGCGAGCCCGGCGGCCAGCCCCGCCTCGATCCGGCGGACCTGGGCCTGCCAGCCACCGGGGTAGCCGGTGAGCAGGACCTCCAGCGACGCGTTCGCCACCGCGCAGGCGAGCGGGTTGCCCATGAACGTCGGCCCGTGGGCCAGCACCGGCACGTCCCCACCGGAGATGCCCGCCGCGACCTCCGGCGTGCACAACGCGGCCGCCAGCGTGAGATAGCCGCCGGTCAGCGCCTTCCCCAGGCACATCACATCGGGGCTCACCCCGGCGTGACCGGCCGCGAACAGCGCCCCGCTGCGGCCGAAGCCGGTGGCGATCTCGTCGAAGATCAGCAGCACGCCGTGCTCGTCACAGGCGGACCGCAGCACGCGCAGGTAGGCGGGGTCGTGAAAGCGCATCCCGCCGGCCCCCTGCACGACCGGCTCGACGATCACCGCGGCCACCTCTTTCGCATGCCGGGCGATCAGGCCGGTCAGCCCGGCGGCGTAGCCGGGGTCCAGGCCGGCCGCGAAGCCGGCGGGCGGCAGGCCGGCGAAGACCTGCTGGGGCAGCACCCCCTCCCACATCCGGTGCATGCCGCCGTCGGGGTCGCAGACGGACATCGCCCAGAACGTGTCGCCGTGGTACCCACCGCGCCAGGTGAGCAGCTTCCGTTTGGCCGTCCGGCCGCGCGAGCGCCAGTACTGCAGGCACATCTTGATCCCGACCTCGACCGCGACCGAACCGGAGTCGCACAGGAAGACGTGTTCGAGGCCGTCGGGCGTCAGCGCGGCGAGCTGGTCACACAGCCGCACCGCTCCCTCGTGGGTCAGGCCGCCGAACATGACGTGGCTCATCCGGTCCAGCTGGGACCGGGCCGCCGCGTCGAGGACCGGGTGCCGGTAACCGTGGATGGCCGCCCACCACGACGACATTCCGTCCACCAGCTCAGGGCGGCCCGGGCCGGCCAGCCGGAGCCGGACCCCGGACGCGGACTCCACCGCCAGCGGCGGATGCATCCCCGGCATCGGCGCATACGGATGCCACACCCGTACCCGGTCGGTCTCAAGAAGCCGAGTGGTCAGCATCCGCCCAGCATGCCACCAGCATCCAACGCCCGAACCAAGCCCCCATGACAGCACCCGCCCACATTCCGGCATTCGTGACGATTTTTCCGCAGATGCTGCGGAAAAATCGTCAATGATCCGCTGGGATGCGCGGGTGCTGGTGTGGTCAGTGGGGGCGCACGTTTACCGGAAGCCGGCGCCGGTCGTGGTCGGGGCAGCTCCGGTGAGGGACGGCTGTGACTGGTACGGTCCCTGGGGCCTCAGAGACAACGCGGATGACCTGGGCGGCTCACAAACGGGCCACGGCGAGGCGCTCATACCGGCCCAGCGACCCCGGGCCGAAGGCCTGGGTGAGCGGCCGGTGCTATCGGCGAGCACCACCCGCAGGCTACGGCGAGGCGCTCGCTACCGGCCCAGCGAGTCCCGGGCTTCAGCCCGGGCGAGTGGCCGGTGTGCCGGCGAAGTANNCACCGCGCGGGCGCGAAGCGCATGCAGGGGTCCGGGGGGTCGCCCCCCGGGACAACACAGCCCCCCGGGCCAGCACAGACTATCGGCGGCTGGTGCTATGGCCCCGGGAGGAGCCGCGGCCGCGCTTTTCCCGCAACCGCATCGACACCTTCAGCGGGCTGCCCTCGAAGCCGAACTCCTCGCGCAGCTTCCGCTCCACGAACCGGCGGTAGGCCGCCTCCAGGAATCCCGTGGTGAAGAGCACGACGTGCGGTGGGCGGACCCCGGCCTGCGTGGCGAACAGGACCTTCGGCTGGCGCCCGCCGCGCACCGGCGGTGGGGTCGCCGCGATCAGGCTGGTCAGCCAGCTGTTGAGGCGGCCGGTCGGGACCCGCGTCTCCCAGCCCGCCAGGGCCGTCTCGATCGCCGGGACCAGCCGGTCCATGTGCCGGCCGGTAGTGGCGGAGATGTTGACCCGCGGCGCCCAGCGCGCGTTGTACAGCTGCCGGTCGATCTCGCGTCCCAGGTAATGCTGACGTTCCTCGTCGACCATGTCCCATTTGTTGAACGCGATGACGAGCGCCCGGCCGACCTCGATCACCATCGAGATGATCCGCAGGTCCTGCTCGGTCAGCGGCTGGCTGGCGTCGACCAGCACCACGGCAACCTCGGCGACCTCCAAGGCTCCCGCGGTTCGCAGGGCCGCGTAATAGTCGGCGCCCTGGCTCTCGCGGAACCGCCGCCTGATACCGGCCGTGTCCACGAAGCGCCAGGTCTTGCCGCCCAGCTCGATCAGCTCATCCACCGGGTCCCGGGTCGTGCCGGCCTCGGCGTCGACCAGGACCCGCTCCTCCCCGGCCAGCTTGTTGAGCAGGCTGGACTTGCCGACGTTGGGCCGGCCGATGAGGGCTACCCGGCGCGGCCCGGACGGCCGCGTGCGCGGCTCCGGCGGCGGTTCGGGCAGCGCCTCGAGCACGGCGTCCAGCAGATCGCCGCTGGCGCGCCCGTGCAGCGCGCTCACCGGATACGGCTGGCCGAGCCCGAGCGACCACAGCGCCGAGGCGGTCAGCTCGGTGGCGGAGTTGTCGACCTTGTTGGCCGCGAGTACGACGGGCACGCCGGAGCGGCGCAGCACGTCCGCGACGGCGTCGTCGGCGTCGGTCGCCCCCACGGTGGCGTCCACGACGAACAGCACGGCGTCGGCCGTCCGCGCGGCGATCCGGGCCTGCCCGGCGATCCGCGCGGCCAGCGATCCGGTCTTTTCCTCCGACGGCTCCCAGCCGCCCGTGTCCACCAGGGTGAACTGCCGCCCGCGCCAGTCGGCGTCGTAGGCGACCCGGTCGCGGGTGACGCCCGGGGTGTCCTCCACGACGGCGAGCCGGCTGCCGATGATCCGGTTGACGAGTGTGGACTTGCCGACGTTGGGCCGGCCGACGACCGCCACCACGGGCCGTTCGGCAATCTGATCGTCGTCTATGCCGAAGAAGTCCTCATCCCCAGGGCCCTCCGGGGAGAATTCGCTGTCCACGGTAAGGTCCTCATCCGCGCCCGGGACAAATTCGTCGTCAGTGCTGACGCCGGCGGCCTCGTCGTCGGGGCTCATCGGGTTGTCCTCGCGGTATCGGGCAGCTCGGCCCGCTGCGCCGTCAGGTCCGCGATCATCTCGATGACGTCCTCCAGCGGGAACAGCGTCGAGTCGATGTCCACCGCGTCGGGGGCCTTCGCCATCTGCGCCGCGTCCATCCGGTCCCGGCGGGCCTGCTCGGCCTGGGTGGTGGTGACGGTGGCCGTGGGGTCGGTGGCCAGTTCAGCGGTGCGGCGGGTGGCCCGGGCCACTTCGCTGGCGGTGAGGAAGACCTTGACCACCGCGTCCGGCGCGACGACCGTGCCGATGTCGCGTCCCTCCGCGACGATCCCCCGCCCCTCAGCCCGGGCGCGGGCGATGATCTCGCGCTGCATGCCGATCAGCCGCGCGCGGACCTGCGGGACACGGGCGACGGCGGACACCGCGCCGGACACCTCACGGGCGCGAATCGCCGCGGTCACGTCCCGGCCGTCGACCGTCACCCATGGGCCGTCCGGGTCGGTCCCCACCTCGATGGCCGCGGCGCCGACGTGCCGTGCCACCGCGTCCGCGTCGTCAACCGGGATACCGTGGGACAGCATCCACCAGGTCAGGGCGCGGTACATGGCGCCGGTGTCGAGGTAGCGAAGGCCGAGGGCGCGTGCCGTCCCGCGCGAGGTGCTCGATTTACCGGACGCCGACGGACCGTCGACGGCGATGACGATACCGCTGTCCGTTGAATCGCCGTGACTGCCCGCAGATATGCTCACATCCGCAAGGCTACCGGCGGACCGGCCATCCGCCGGCCGTGAGGGCGTTAATGAGCGTCTCGGCGGACTCCGGCCGGACCGAAAGCTCGGCCACGCCGACCGGCGCTCCGGGCGAATGCTCGATGCCGACGTCCTCGACGTTGACGCCGACGTCGGCGGCCGCGGCGAACAGCCGCGCGAGCTCACCGGGGCGGTCGCTGATGACCACCTGCACGGCAGTGAACGCACGGGCCGGGCCACCGTGCTTGCCGGGGATGCGGGCGACGCCCGCCCGGCCCTGCTCCAGCAGCCCGGTCAGTTCCTTGCTGGCCTCAGCCTCCGGCGCGGGCGAGCCGTCCGGCCCGGTCTCCAGGATCCGCGCGGCCTCCGCGATATCGCCCGCCACCGCGGCCAGGACGGCCGCGACCGGGCCGGCGTTCCCGGTCAGGATCTGCGTCCAGAGGCCCGCGTCGCCGACGGCGATCCGGGTGGCGTCGCGCAGGCCCGGTCCGGCCAGGCTGAGCGCCTCCGGCGGCACCGATTTCGGGGCGAGCTGCGCCGCCATGGCCGCGGCGACCACGTGCGGGGCGTGCGAGACCAGCGCGACCCAGCGGTCGTGGCTGTCCGCGTCGGTGAGGACCGGCTCCGCTCCGCACGCCGTGACCATCGCGGTGACCGTGGCCACCGCCGCGCCGGACGTCTCGGGGGCGGGACACAGCGCCCAGGCCCGGCCGAGGAACAGGTCCGCCCGGGCCGCCGCCGGCCCGGACCGTTCGCGGCCGGCCAGCGGATGACCGGGCACGTAACGGGAGATGTCGCAGCCGGCCTCCCGGGCCCGCGCCAGGGGCAGCGCCTTCACGCTGGCGACGTCGGTGTAGCAGTGCGCCAGGCCCGCGCGCTGCAACGTCGCCAGGACGCCGGCCACCTCGACGGGCGGCACCGCGATCAGCGCCACGTCCGCCGGGCCGGGGCAGTCTTCCGGGCGGGCCAGAACGCGGCCGGCGCCCAGGTCGGCCGCGAGGGCGGCGGCCGCCGGGTCCCGGTCCCAGAGCCAGACGCCGGCCCCGTAGCGCCGCAGGGCAAGCGCCGCTGACGTCCCGATCAGGCCGGTGCCGATGACGACGACCCGTCCCGGGACCGGCGCCGGGGTCACTGCGCGATGTCCAGCCGGAGGGCCGCCGCGCCGCGCAGGTAGACGTGCTGGATCTCACTGCGGGAACGGCTGGTCTCCACGTGCATCATGAGCCGGACCACGCGCGGGAGCGCGCCGGGCACCGGAATCTCGGTCGCGCACAGCAGCGGTACGTCATGGAAGCCGATCTTGCGCGCCGCCAGCGCCGGGAACTCGGTGGTCAGGTCCGGGGTGACCGTGAACAGGACGCTGATCACGTCGTCAGGGACCAGGTCGTTACGCGTCATGACGTCGCTGACCAGTTCGGCCGTCCCGCCAAGGATCGCCGCACGCTCATCGGCTTCGACCTGCACCGCGCCCCGGATCGCTCTGACCGGCACGTTCCCACCACCTCAGTATCGGGCTGCCGACCGTCTCAGGCCGACATCCCCAGGCTATAGGCCTACCGAGGCGTAGAGCTCGCCGATTTCGCGCGTTGTGAGCTGACGGACACCTCCCGGCTTCAGGCGCCCCAGCCGGATCGGCCCGACATCGGTCCGCACCAGCCGGAGCACCGGGTGACCGGCCTCGGCTAGCATCCGGCGCACGATGCGCTTGCGCCCCTCGTGCAGCGTGATCTCGACGAGCACGCGCGGCCCGGAGCGTTCCACCACCCGGAACCGGTCCGCGGTGGCCACGCCGTCTTCGAGCTCGATCCCGGTCATGAGCTTGCGGCCGAGATCCTTCGGCAGCGGACCCTGGATCTCGGCCAGGTAGGTCTTGAGCACGCCGTAGCGGGGATGTGCGAGGCGATGCGCGAGCTCACCGTCGTTCATGAGCAGCATCAGGCCCTCGCTGTCGTAGTCGAGGCGGCCGACGTGAAACAGCCGCTCAGCCCGGTCGCCGACGAAGTCGGTGAGGGTGGCACGCCCGCGCTGATCGGACATCGCGGTCAGCACGCCGGGCGGCTTGTTGAAGGCCAGGTAGACGAGGTCCTGGCGGGACGGGATACGCTTGCCGTCCACCCGGATGACCTGGTGCTCAGGATCGACCCGGGCGCCGAAGCGGCGCACCGTCTCCCCGTCGACCTCGACCCGGCCCTCCCCGATCAGCTCCTCACAATGCCGCCGGCTCCCCACGCCCGCCGCGGCCAGGACCTTCTGCAGGCGCACGCCGCCGGGAACGTCGACGAGGCTGTCGCGCTCCTCGCCGAAATCGCCGCCGAAGCCGTCGTCATCGTCGCCGGCGTCCACGGGCCGAGCCGCCGGACTTCCAGAACCTCCGCCGCGGCGCCCGGGCGAGTGACGGGCGCCGCCGCGGCCGCGCGGGTTACGACCGGGCCCGGTCATGGCCCACATCCATGGCGTCGTCGACATCCTCGATGCTGTCCGGCAGGAACGGCGCGAGGTCAGGCAGTTCCTCCAGGCTGGCCAGGCCGAGACGCTCCAGGAAGTAGCCCGTGGTCCGGTAGAGGATCGCGCCGGTCTCCGGGTCGGTCCCGGCGTCCTCGAGCAGCCCGCGCAGCGTCAGCGTCCGCATGACGCCGTCGCAGTTGACGCCGCGGACCGCGGACACCCGCGCGCGGCTGACCGGCTGGCGGTACGCGACGACGGCCAGGGTCTCCAGCGCCGCCTGGGTGAGCCGGACCTCCTGGCCCTCACTGACGAAGCGCTCAACGACGGGTGCGCAGTCCTCCCGGGTGTAGAACCGCCACCCGCCGGCGATCTCGCGCAGGTCGAACCCCCGCTCCTCGGCGGCGTAGCCGGCCGCGGTCTCGCGGAGCACGCTGGCCACCTCCCCGGTCGGCCGTTCCAGGACCTGGGCGAGGACCACGGCCGGGACCGGCTCGTCCGCGACCATCAGGATCGCCTCGAGGCTGGCCCGTAGCGAGGGGCCCTCGGGAGCGCTGAGGTCAGCGGGTGAACTGAGGTCCGTGATGCTAATGGGATCACCGGGATCTCCGGGGCTGCCGGGATCACCGGGGGGTTCGGGTGCTCCGTCTCGCTGACTCTCGTTCATGTCCTTCATGTCTGTGCGTCGTCCTCGTCCACATCGCGCGGATCGTCCTCATCCACATCGATGGCCACGTCGCCATCGTCGTCGCCGGCCGCGTTCCAGGTCACGTAGATGTCCCCCAGCGGTGTGAGCTGCTCCAGGGAGATCCGGTCCTCCCGGTAGAGCTCGAGCACCGCGAGGAAGCTCGCCACGATCTCATACGTCGCCGCGCAATCCGCGGTGAGCTGCCGGAAACTAGCCCGGCGCAGCTCACGCAGCTTGGCGGCCAGCCGCCGCGCCTGCTCGCGGACGCTCACGAACGGGGCGTGGATGTGGTCGGTGGACACCGTCGGCGCCTGCCGCGGAGTGAGCGCGCGCGCCGCGATCCGGGCGAATTCTACCGGCCCGAGACCGAGCAGCACTTCGGGAAACAGCTGCGCAAACCGTGGCTCCAGCGGGACGCGGCGCGGGAACCGGCGGGCGGCCACGGCCATCCGGCCCGCGAAGACGGCGGCGACTTCCTTGTACGCACGGTACTGCAGCAGCCGGGCGAACAGCAGGTCCCGCGCCTCCAGCAGCGCGAGATCCTCCTCGTCCTCCACCTCGCCCGAGGGCAGCAGTCGCGCGGCCTTCAGGTCGAGCAGGGTCGCGGCGACCACGAGGAAGTAGCTGACCTGATCGAGGTCCCAGCCGCCGGAACGTTCCCGGATGTAGCCGATGAACTCGTCGGTCACCTGCGACAGGGCAACCTCGGTGATGTCGAGCTTATGCTTGGAGATGAGGGCCAGCAGCAGGTCGAACGGGCCCTCGAACACGTCGAGGTGCACCTCGAAGCCCGAGGGCCGCACGTCGCCGTCACCCGGGCCGAACAGGCCGGTGGTACCACCGGGGCCACCATTGGTCAGGTCATCAGCCGTGGTGCCCACCGCCGTCACAGTTAGGTCTGGCGCCGTTGGGGCCGTCACCGTTGGAACCGGTGCCGTCCACGGGCGAGAGGTCCGCAATGCGCCGGGCGAGCACGCTTGACTCGCCGCGGGCGTCGAGATCGGCCAGCATCACGGCCAGGGCCTCACGGACGAGCCGCCCGCGATCGGCGGCGATGCCGTAGCGGCGCAGAATGAGCCGGGCGTGCTCCAGATCGAACAGCTCGTCGGCGGACAGGTAGACGGTGATCTTATGCGTGTGCTGCTCCCGGCCACTCGCCGCACGGTGCGCGGCCACGTCGGGACTGGGCGTAGCGGGACGAAGCAGTTCCGCTATGCCCGGAAGGCTTACCCTCCGCGACCGTCCCCTGTTTGCCGCCACCGCTCCAGTACCTCCCTGGCGAGTTCACGGTAGTAACTCGCCCCCATCGACCCAGAGTCGAACCTGGTGATGGGCTCCCCTGCAACGGTAGCGTCTGGGAACCGGACGGTGCGGTTGATCACGGTGTGAAAGACTTTGTCGCCGAAGCCGTTGACGATATTTGCCAGCACCTCGCGGGTGTGCAGCGTCCGCGAGTCGTACATCGTGGCGAGAAGGCCGTCGATCTCGAGCTTCGGGTTGAGCCGACGTGAAACCTTATCGATCGTCTCCATCAGCAGGGCGACGCCGCGCATGGCGAAATACTCGCATTCCAGCGGGATGAGCACGCCCTGCGCGCACGCCAGCGCGTTGATCGTCAGCAGCCCCAGGGACGGCTGGCAGTCGATCATGATGACGTCGTAGTCCGCGACCACCGGCTCCAGGGCGCTGCCCAGGACGTACTCACGGCCGACCTCGTGCACGAGCTGGACCTCCGCACCGGAGAGGTCGATGTTGCTCGGCATCAGGTCCATGCCGTGGACCCGCGTCTTGATCAGGACGTCGTGCGGCGTGGTCCCCCGCTCCATGAGCAGGTTGTACACGGTGGCCTCGATGTCGTGCGGCTGGATACCGAGCCCCACGGACAGCGCACCCTGCGGGTCGAAGTCCACCAGCAGGACCCGTCGTCCCTGCTCGGCCAGGGCCGCCCCGAGGTTGATGGTGGTCGTCGTCTTGCCGACGCCACCCTTCTGGTTACAGACAGCAACGATCCGGGCGGGGCCATGCGCCTCAAGCGGTCCGGGGTCGGCGAAAACCGGCCGGGGACGCCCGGTGGGCCCTAGCTCTGCGGCATCGGCCTCTAGCGTTCGGGTTGCCACAAGTTACGAACCTTCCGGTGGATGGTTTTCCCGAATCTAGGGCCTGGGCTCGGCCCCGTTCAAGCTGACGCGCCGCTAAGCACCGGATATCAGAAAAGTGCGGTCCGGGGGCGGCATCGCCCGCGTTAACTCAGCCGAGAGCCCGGGGGTGGGAGGCCGCGTACACCTCGCGCAGTTTCTCGACCGTGACCAGCGTGTAGATCTGCGTCGTCGTCACCGACGCATGCCCGAGCAGCTCCTGTACCACCCGGATATCGGCGCCGCCATCGAGCATATGCGTCGCGAAGGAGTGGCGGAGGGTATGTGGGGACACCGGGGACAGATTTGCGCGCTGCGCCGCGGCGCGCAGCACCGCCCAGGCGCCCTGGCGGGTGAGCCGGCCGCCCCGGGCGTTCAGGAACAGCGCGGGCGGCACGGTCCGCGGCGCACGCGCCCCCAGGGCCGGGCGCGCCCGCACCAGGTACGCGTCCAGCGCCGCGGCCGCATACCGGCCGAGCGGCACGATGCGCTGCTTGCCGCCCTTGCCGTCGAGCAGGACGGCCGGTTCACCGTCCAGCGCGAGGTCGTCCACGTCCAGGCCGGTGGCCTCCGAGATACGCGCCCCGGTCGCGTAGAGGAATTCCAGCAGGGCACGATCCCTGACCGGGCCGGGGTCACCTGGCCCAGGCCCGGCCGCGTCGATCAGGCGCTCGACCTCGTGCACCGAGATGGCCTTGGGCAGCCGGCGCGGCGGCACCGGCGGCGGCACCGGCCTGGCCGGATCCGCCGCCGTCAGGCCCTGCGCACAGGCGAACGCGTGCAGGCCGCGGACGGCGGCCATGGCCCGGCCCGCCGAGCTGGCGGCCAGCGGCGGGTGATCCGCGTCGCCCTCGCGCAGGCCGGCCACGTACGACGCGATGTCGGTGCTGCTCACCTCGCGGATCTCGGTACGCCCGGCCGCGGCGAGGACCTGCTGGTAACGGGACAGGTCCCGGCGGTAGGACTCCAGCGTATTGGCGGCCAGGCCGCGCTCCACCAGCAGGTGATCGAGATAGCCGCGGATCGCCTCGGCCGTGCTGGTCAGTCGAGTACCTCCGCCACCGGGGTGAACGGCAGGCCATGGGCCTCCGCGACCGGGCGGCAGGTGACCGCGCCCTTGTGGGTGGACAGGCCGAGGCCGAGCGCGGGGTCTGCCCGCAGGGCGGCCCGCCAGCCGTGGTTCGCGATCGCCGTGATGTAGGGCAGGGTCACGTTGGTCAGCGCGTAGGTCGACGTGTGCGGCACCGCGCCCGGCATGTTCGCGACGCAGTAGAAGACCGAATCGTGCACCCGGTACGTCGGGTCGTCGTGCGTGGTGGGCCGCGAGTCCTCGAAGCAGCCGCCCTGGTCGATGGCGATATCCACCAGCACCGAGCCGGGCTTCATCCGGGCGACCAAATCGTTGGAGATGAGCTTCGGCGCCCGGGCACCCGGCACGAGGACGGCCCCGATGACCAGGTCGGCGTCGATGACGGCGCGCTCGATCTCGTACGCGTTGGACGCCACCGTCTGACAGTGGCCCTGGTAGATCGCGTCCGCGGCGCGGAGCCGGGCGATGTTCAGGTCGACGAGCAGCACTTCGGCCTGCATGCCCAGCGCGATCGCCGCTGCGCTCATGCCGGAGACCCCGGCGCCGAGCACCACCACCTTGGCCGCGTACACGCCGGAGACCCCGCCCATGAGCACGCCCCGGCCGCCGCCGTCGCGCTGCAGGTGATGCGCGCCGACCTGGGGCGCCATCCGTCCCGCCACCTCCGACATGGGCGCGAGCAGCGGCAGCGAGCGGTCGGGAAGCTGCACGGTCTCGTACGCGATCGAGGTGACGCCCGCCCGCAGCAGGGCATCCGTGCACGGCCGCGACGCCGCGAGATGGAGGTAGGTGAACAGCACCTGGTCCTGGCGCATCCGGTGATACTCCTCCGCCACCGGCTCCTTGACCTTGAGGACCAGCTCGGCGGTCTGCCACACGTCGTCGGCGGAGGCGAGGATCTTCGCCCCGGCGGACGTGAATTCCTCGTCGGGGAGGGACGAGCCGTCCCCGGCTCCCGCCTCGATCACCACCTCGTGACCGTTACGGACGAGCTCGTGCACTCCGGACGGGGTGATCGCCACCCGGTACTCGTGGTTCTTGACCTCCCGCGGGACGCCAACTTTCATGGTTCTGCCCCTTCCGGCACCGGGCGCCCTTGCGCGGTGTCATTCCCGGTGTCATTCTTCCCCGGGGTCGCTTCCGCCCCGGGTCACTTCTCCGGTGTGTCCGCCGCCCGCAGGCCGCCGAACCCGTCCGCGCTCGCGGCGTGAGCGGCCAAGATCCCTGTGACGGCAACGCCATTATGCAGCTCACCAGCCAGAACGAGGGAAACCGCCGCCTCGAGCGGCACCCAGTCGAGCAGCAGGTAGGCCTCCTCGTTCTCGGGCACGAAGTCACGCTCGGCCGCCGGCACGAGCTCCAGGCCACGGGCCAGGAAAACCCGCAGCCGCTCGGTCAGGATGCCCGGTGAGCTGAAGTAGTCCACCAGCAGGTCCCAGCGGGCCGCCCGGTAGCCGGTTTCCTCCAGCAGCTCGCGCCGCGCGGTCTGCAGCAGCGGCTCACCCGCGACGTCACGCAGGCCCGCGGGCAGTTCCCAGAGCAGCCGCCCGGTGGGGTGCCGGTACTGCCGGATCATGAGGACCCGGCGGGACTCATCGAGGGCCAGGACGGCCACCGCACCGGGATGTTCCACTACCTCCCGTTCGGCGGTATTTCCGTCCGGGGAACGGATGATGTCGCTCCGCACGTTGATGATCTTCCCCCGGTACCGCTCGGCCGAGGAGAGGACCGGCCACGCCGCGGCCGCGTCGGCGATCGGGGGCGTCATGCGCTGGCGGCCGCGCGGGCGTCCGCGGCCGGGGTGCGGGCGCGGGACCGCCGCAGGGCGGCGGCGATGAGGCCGGTGAACAGCGGGTGCGGCCGGGTCGGCCGGGACAGGAATTCCGGGTGCGCCTGAGTGCCCACGAAGAACGGGTGCAGGTCCCGGCGCAGCTCGGCGAACTCCACCAGGCGCCCGTCGGGCGACAGCCCGGAGAAGACGACCCCGGCCTGCTCCAGGCGCTCCCGGTAGGCGTTGTTGACCTCGTACCGGTGCCGGTGCCGTTCCTCCACGCTGTTCTCGCCGTACAGTTCGCGGACCAGGGTGCCCTCGGCGAGCATGGCCCGGTACAGGCCGAGCCGCATCGTGCCGCCCATGTCCCGCTCCCCCGCCACCACGTCCTCCTGGTCGGCCATCGTGGCGATCACCGGGAAGGGGGTCTCGGGGTCGAACTCGGTGCTGTCGGCGCCCTCGAGGCCCGCCAGGTGCCGCGCCGCCTCGATGACCAGGCACTGCAGGCCGAGGCAGAGGCCGAGCAGCGGAATGCCGTGCACGCGGGCGTGCTCGATGGCCCCGATCTTGCCCTCGATCCCGCGCACCCCGAAGCCGCCCGGGATCAGCACGCCGTCGGCTCCTTCGAGTTCCGTCATCGCGCCTTCGGGGGTCTGGCAGTGATCGCTGGGCACCCAGCGGATGTTGACCCGCGCGTCGTTGGCGAACCCGCCCGCGCGCAGCGCCTCCGCCGGCGACAGATAGGCGTCGGGCAGATCGACGTACTTGCCGACCAGCGCGATCGTGATGCTGCGGGCCGGCCGGTGCACGCGCCGCAGCAGGTCATCCCACTCGGTCCAGTCCACGTCGCGGAACGGCAGGCCGAGCCGGCGCACCACGTAGGCGTCGAGGCCCTCGGCGTGCAGCACCTTGGGAATGTCGTAGATGGACGGGGCGTCGGGCGCGGAGACGACCGCCTCCTCGTCCACGTCGCACATCAGGCTGACCTTGCGCTTGATCCCGTCGCTGAGCGGCCGGTCGGAGCGGCACACGATCGCATCGGGCTGGATACCGATGCTGCGCAGGGCGGCCACGGAATGCTGCGTCGGCTTGGTTTTCAGCTCTCCCGACGGCCCGATGTAGGGCAGTAGCGAGACGTGCAGGAAGAAGCAGCGGTCGCGGCCGATCTCGTGCCGGATCTGGCGGATGGCCTCCAGGAAAGGCAGCGACTCGATGTCGCCGACCGTGCCGCCGACCTCGGTGATGACGACGTCGACGTCGGGACCGCCCATCTCCAGGATCCGCGACTTGATCTCATTGGTGATGTGCGGGATGACCTGAACGGTGTCGCCCAGGTAGTCGCCACGGCGTTCCTTCGCGATCACGTCCGAGTAGATCTGCCCGGTGGTGACGTTGGCCGAGCCCTGCAGTTCGGTGTCGAGGAACCGCTCGTAGTGCCCGACGTCGAGGTCGGTTTCGGTCCCGTCGTCGGTGACGAACACCTCGCCATGCTGGAAGGGGTTCATCGTGCCGGGGTCGACGTTGAGGTATGGGTCGAGCTTCTGCATCGTGACGCGCAGCCCGCGGAGTTTGAGCAGCCGCCCGAGACTCGATGCGGTGAGCCCTTTGCCCAGGCTGGACGCAACCCCTCCGGTGACGAAGAGATGCCTAGTAGAAGCCGGCCGGGTCCGGTGCGGTGATGCAGCCAAGGTGGGGCTCCCGTGGTCGTCGATAGGGCGGTAACTCCGCCTGTCCACGGGCCACCAGGATAACAGCCCGCAGACAGCAGGCACTGCATTGGCACGCGCCAGCGCACCTTTCCAGTCTGGGGCTATCCCGGGCCCGTCCAGTCCGGGGCTATCCGGGGCCCGTCTTACGCGTTGGCCTTCCCGGCCATCTGGGCGATCGGTTCGCCGTCCGGGCCATAGGGCCCGTCGTTCTCGTGTGCCTCGCCGAACCGGGCCAGCGCGACCGCGCAGCAAACGGCCAGGGCAAAACCGGCGATGGCGACGCCGCCCAGGCCGGGCCGGGTGCGGTCGCCGAGGAACACGACGCCGACCGCGGCGGGCGGCAGGGTCTCGGCCAGCACGACCGCGGCCGTGGCCACGGTGACGCTGCCCCCCTCCAGCGCGGACGCGTAGAACAGGAACGACACAATGCCCGCGGCGATCAGGGCGTAGGTGGCCGGATCCCGGATGAGGGTCAGCGGGGCGAAGCCGTTGAGCACGCGCGCGGCGACACCCAGCACGCCGTACCCGGTTCCGGCGATGATGCCGAGGACCGGGGTCCGCAGCCGGTCCGGCAGCCGGCCGGCGGCCACACCGACCACGGCGAGGCCCGCCACCGCGACGAGCAGGGCCAGCTTGAACACCACGCCCGCCTGGCTCGCCCCCTCGGCGCCGGCCGAGCTGCCGAGCAGGCCCACGCCGGTCACGACCCCGCCGACGGCTACCCATTCCCGCCAGTGCAGGACGGCGCCGATGAGCCAGGTCGCGCAGACCGCAGTGACGGCGAGATTCGCCGCGATCATGGCCTGGACGGCGAACAGCGGCAGCCGGTGCAGCGCGATCAGCTGGCCGATGAAACCCAGCGTGTCCAGGCCCAGGCTGGCCACGAAGCGCCATTGGCGGAGCATCCGCACCAGCAGGCCGGGATCCAGGCCCGCGGGTGCCGTCCCCGCTTCGCCCTCGGTCCCGGGGGCCGGGCGGTGGCTCGCCGTACGGGCGGCGACCGCCTGCATCACGGACGCGACGCCATAGCACACGGCCGCAAAGACGGCAGCCACCAGGCTAGCTACCATAACTCACGACCTTACGCCTTGTATGCGGGCCTCTCGAAGTCCTTTGCTGGTGCAAACATTCAGCTGCCGCTGAGCATTCCTGGGGTTATACCCCGGCGGCCTGCATGCCCCTCAGCTCGTGCTTCAGTTCCCTGATCTCGTCGCGCAGCCGGGCGGCCACCTCGAACTGCAGCTCCGCGGCCGCGGCGTGCATCTGCTCGGTCAGCTGCTTGATCAGCTCGATCAGGTCGTCGCGGGCCGGACCGCCGCCCTCGCCGGCCAGCTCCTCGACGCCGGCCGCCGCCCCGGCGACTCCCGCCGCCCGCGCCGCGTCCCGGGCCCGGGCCCGGGACGACAGTCCGGGCACCGGCGACTTGCCGCGGCTCTGCTGACGCCCGGCTCCCCCGATGAGCTCGTCGGTGTCGGCATCCTCACGGACCAGCTGATCCAGGATGTCGGCGATCTTCTTGCGCAGCGGCTGCGGGTCGATGCCATGGGCCCGGTTGTAGGCGACCTGCTTCTCGCGCCGCCGGTTGGTCTCGTCGATGGCCCGCCGCATGGACGGGGTGACCTGGTCCGCGTACATGTGCACCTGACCGGAGACGTTCCGGGCGGCCCGCCCGATGGTCTGGATCAGTGAGGTGCCCGAGCGCAGGAAACCCTCCTTGTCGGCGTCCAGGATCGCGACCAGTGAGACCTCCGGCAGGTCCAGGCCCTCCCGGAGCAGGTTGATGCCGACCAGCACGTCGAACTCGCCGAGCCGCAGCTCACGCAGCAGCTCGATCCGCCGCAGCGTGTCCACCTCACTGTGCAGGTAGCGCGCCCGCACGCCGTTCTCCAGCAGGTAGTCGGTCAGGTCCTCCGCCATCTTCTTGGTCAGCGTGGTGACCAGGACCCGCTCGTTGCGCTCCGCGCGCTGCCTGATCTCGTGCAGCAGGTCGTCGATCTGGCCCTTGGTCGGCTTGATGAGGACCTCGGGGTCGATCAGCCCGGTCGGCCGGATCACCTGCTCCACCACGTCGCCGCCGACGCGCTGCAGCTCATACGGCCCGGGAGTAGCCGACAGGTAGATGGTCTGGCCGATCCGCTCGGTGAACTCATCCCAGGTCAGTGGGCGGTTGTCGATGGCGCTGGGCAGCCGGAACCCGTGCTCGACCAGGTTCCGCTTGCGGGAGACGTCACCTTCGTACATCGCGCCGATCTGCGGCACGGTCGCGTGCGACTCGTCGATCACCAGGACGAAGTCCTCGGGGAAGTAGTCGAGCAGCGTGTTCGGCGGGCTGCCCGCCTCACGACCGTCGATGTGCCGGGAGTAGTTCTCGATGCCGGCGCAGCTCCCGACCTGCCGCATCATCTCGATGTCATAGGTGGTCCGCATGCGCAGCCGCTGCGCCTCGAGCAGCTTGCCGTTACGTTCCAGCTCGGCCAGCCGCTCGGCCAGCTCGGCCTCGATGCCGGCGATGGCCCGCTCCATCCGCTCGGCGCCCGCCACGTAGTGCGAGGCCGGGAATATGTACAGCTCGTCGTCCTCGCTGACCACCTCGCCGGTCAGCGGGTGCAGCGTCATCAGCCGCTCGATCTCGTCGCCGAACATCTCGATCCGGACGGCGAGCTCCTCGTACTGCGGGATGATCTCGATGGTGTCCCCGCGCACCCGGAACGTGCCACGGGTGAAGGCAATGTCGTTGCGGGTGTACTGCATGCCCACCAGCTGCCGCAGCATGGAGTCCCGGTCGATCGTGTCGCCCACCTTGAGGGTGAGCATGCGGTCCACGTATTCCTGGGGCGTGCCCAGGCCGTAGATACACGACACGGACGCGACGACGATCGTGTCCCGCCGGGTCAGCAGCGAGTTCGTCGCCGAATGCCGCAGCCGCTCCACCTCGTCGTTGATCGAGGAGTCCTTCTCGATGTAGGTGTCGGTCTGCGGGATGTACGCCTCGGGCTGGTAGTAGTCGTAGTACGAGACGAAGTACTCGACCGCGTTGCCGGGCAGCATCTCGCGCAGCTCGTTGGCGAACTGGGCGGCAAGCGTCTTGTTGGGCAGCATGACCAGCGTGGGCCGCTGGAGCCGCTCGGTCAGCCAGGCGACCGTGGCGGTCTTGCCGGTGCCCGTCGCGCCGAGCAGCACCGTGTCCTGCTCGCCGGCGTTCACCCGCCGTTCGATCTCGGCGATGGCGCCCGGCTGGTCGCCGGACGGCGACATGTCGGTGACCACGTCGAAGGGCGCGACCTTACGCTTCAGGTCGGTCACGGGACGCACAATGCCACCTCCTAGGGGCTCCGGGTTTGCGGCCGTACAAATCAGTCATCGGCCTCCTGGTTCAACCATAGGCGGGGGGGCTGACATTCCGCGTGGGCACCCGGCGCGAGTTAGCCCCGCGACCGGAGCGGGGTCTGCGATTCCGGCGGGCACCCGGCGGGAAGCTAGCCCCGCGACCGGGCGGTGGCGCGGTCGCGCAGGATGGCCCACACGTCGTCCACCCGATGATCGAGGTCTTCGAGCGAGCCCGAATTGTCGATCACGATGTCGGCGATGGCGAGGCGCTGCTCGCGGCTGGCCTGGGCCGCCATCCGGTCCCGGGCGTGCCCGGGTGCCATCCCGCGCGCCGTGATCAGCCGCTGGGCCTGCTGGTCTTCGGGCGCGTCGACGACGATCACCGCGTCGAAGCCGCGGGCCAGCGCGTTCTCGGCCAGCAGCGGAACGTCGTGCACGACGATGGCGGACGAGCCCGAGGCCCCGGCGGCAGAGATCGCCTCCTGCTCCATCTGCCGCATCCGCTCGTGGACCAGCGGGTGGACGATGGCGTTGAGCTTGGCGCGCAGGTCGGGCTGGGTGAAGACGAGCTGGCCGAGCCGTTCCCGGTCCAGGCGGCCGTCCGGCAGGAGCACCTCCGGGCCGAACACGGCGGTGATCTGCCCCAGCCCCGGGGTGCCGGGCTCGACGACCTCCCGCGCGGCCACGTCCGCGTCCACGATCGCGGCGCCGCGCGCGGCGAGCCGCCGGGACACCTCACTCTTGCCGGAACCTATCCCCCCGGTGAGCCCGACCCGAAGCACGCGATTCAATTCCTTCGCCAGAAAGCGAACGGGCGGAGTTCCCGCAGGGAACTCCGCCCGTTCATGGTCCGAACCGACAGCGGCTGAACTCGCGCTCAGCCCTGGTTGCCGGACAGCTTGTCACGCAGCGCCGCGAGAGCCTCGTCGGAGGCCAGCGCGCCGCCGCCGCCCGAACTGCCGCCGGGACGGGAACCGCTCCGCTGGCCGCTGGGCGTGCTGGAGGACGTGCTCGACGACGAGCTGGAGCTGGCCGTGGACGACGACGACGACGCAACCGCCGTACCGTCCTCGATGCCCGCGGCCGCGTCGATGTCGGCCTTGCGGGCCTCCTCGACCTGCCGCCGGTGCGCCTCGAAGCGGGTGCGCGCCTCGGCGTACTGGCGCTCCCACTCCTCGCGCTGGGCGTCGTAGCCCTCGAGCCACTCGCCGGTCTCGGCGTCGAAGCCCTCCGGGTACTCGTAGTTGCCCTGCTCGTCGTAGGACGCGGGCATGCCGTACAGCGTGGGGTCGAAGTCGTCGCCGACCGCCTCGCCGATGGTGCCCTCGTTGGCCTGCTTGAGCGACAGCGAGATCCGCCGCCGGTCCAGGTCGATGTCGATGATCTTGACGAAGATCTCGTCGCCGACCTGCACAACCTGCTCGGGGATCTCCACATGCCGGTCCGCGAGCTCGGAGATGTGCACCAGGCCCTCGATGCCCTCTTCGACCCGCACGAACGCGCCGAACGGCACCAGCTTGGTGACCCGGCCGGGAACGACCTGGCCGATCTGGTGCGTACGGGCGAACTGCTGCCACGGGTCTTCCTGGGTGGACTTCAGCGACAGCGAGACGCGCTCGCGGTCCATGTCCACGTCCAGCACCTCGACCGTGACGTCCTGGCCGACCTCGACGACCTCGCCGGGGTGGTCGATGTGCTTCCAGGACAGCTCCGACACGTGCACCAGGCCGTCCACGCCGCCCAGGTCGACGAACGCGCCGAAGTTGACGATGGACGACACGGTGCCCTTGCGGATCTGGCCCTTCTGCAGGGTGTTGAGGAAGGTGTGGCGGACCTCGGACTGGGTCTGCTCGAGCCAGGCGCGCCGGGACAGGACCACGTTGTTGCGGTTCTTGTCCAGCTCGATGATCTTCGCCTCGAGCTCACGGCCGACGTACGGCTGCAGGTCGCGGACCCGCCGCATCTCCACCAGGGAGGCGGGCAGGAAGCCGCGCAGCCCGATGTCGAGGATGAGGCCGCCCTTGACGACCTCGATGACGGTGCCGGTGACGACGCCGTCCTCTTCCTTGATCTTCTCGATCGTGCCCCAGGCGCGCTCGTACTGCGCGCGCTTCTTGGACAGGATCAGGCGCCCCTCCTTGTCCTCCTTCTGCAGGACAAGGGCCTCGATGTGCTCACCAGTCTTGACCACATCGTGCGGATCGACGTCATGCTTGATCGACAGCTCGCGAGAGGGGATCACGCCCTCTGTCTTGTAGCCGATGTCGAGCAAGACCTCGTCTCGATCGACCTTGACGACGGTTCCTTCGACAATGTCGCCGTCATTGAAATACTTGATGGTCTCATCGATCGCGGCGAGGAATGCTTCCTCGGACCCGATGTCGTTGACCGCTACCTGAGGGGTCGAGGTTGTTTCTGTACTGCTCGTCATGTGTGGGTAGGCTCCGGATGCGGACAGGAATATGAGGGCGCGCTGAACCCCGGTGCACCCGCCGGGAGGACCAGAATCGCGAAACCTGCCGGGACCGGCCTAGACCGGTTCTCGGAACGGCCGGACGGCCGCCGGTGAGGTCAAGTGACAGACGGACCACACGAGACACAACGCAGCGTTCAGAATATGAGAGTGGGAGCCCTGGGTCAATCTGGGGCCCGCCGGCGGGCCGCCCGGGGCGTCAGTGGGCGGCATCCCACCAGCTGGATCCGGAGCCTATCGAAACCTCGAGCGGGACCCGCAGGTCGGCCGCATTCGCCATTTGTGTGCTGACCAGGTCACGCAGCGCTTCGAACTCGCCGGGCGCCACCTCGAAGATCAGCTCGTCGTGCACCTGGAGCAGCATGCGGGACTTCAGGCCCCGATCGTGGATGGCCCGGTCCACGGCCAGCATCGCCATCTTGATGATGTCGGCCGCCGACCCCTGGATGGGGGCGTTCAGCGCCATCCGTTCGGCCATCTCACGGCGCTGCCGGTTGTCCGAGTTGAGGTCGGGCAGGTAGCGGCGGCGGCCGAACATGGTCTCCGTGTAGCCCTCCTGGCGGGCCCGGGCCACGACGTCCCGCAGGTAGTCACGGACCCCGCCGAACTCGCTGAAGTACCCGTCCATCAGCGCCCGCGCCTCGTCGGCGGGGATGTGCAGCTGCGAGGACAGCCCGAAGGCGGACAGCCCGTAGGCCAGCCCGTAGTTCATCACCTTGATCCGGTTCCGCAGCTCCCCGTTGACCTGCTCCGGCGGCAGGCCGAAGACGCGCGAGGCGGTCGCCGCGTGGAAGTCGTGGCCGGACTCGAACGCGGCGATCAGCGCCTCGTCCCCGGACAGGTGGGCCATGATCCGCAGTTCGATCTGGCTGTAGTCCGCGGTGAGCAGGGTCTCGTACCCCTCGCCGACGACGAACGCGCGCCGGATGCCGCGGCCCTCCTCGGTGCGGATCGGGATGTTCTGCAGGTTCGGGTCGGTAGAGGACAGCCGGCCGGTCGCGGCGATCATCTGGTTGAACGTCGTGTGGATCCGGCCGTCCTCGCCGGCCATCGGGATCAGCGAGTCGACGATGCTCTTCAGCTTGGCCACGTCCCGGTACCGGAGCAGGTGCTCCAGCACGGGGTGCCCGGTCTGGGCGAGCAGGCTGGTCAGCGCGTCGGAGTCGGTGGTGTAGCCGGTCTTGATCCGCTTGGTCTTGGGCAGCCCCAGCTCGGTGAACAGCACCTCCTGCAGCTGCTTGGGTGAGCCGAGGTTGAACTCGTGCCCGGTGACCGCGAACGCGGCCTGCTCGGCCGCCTTCACCTCGCCGTGCAGGGTCGCCGACATGGCGGCCAGATGGTCGGTGTCGGCGGCGATCCCGGTGCGCTCCATCCGCGCCAGCACGCCGACGAGCGGCAGCTCCACATCCCGCAGCAGGGTGGCCGCGCCGCGCCGCTCCAGGTCGGCGTCGAGCGCGTCGGACAGCTCGGCGGTCGCCCGGGCGTGCAGGACCAGGTTGGCGGCGGCGTCCTCTTCGCCGGAACCGTCCAGGGTGAGCTGCTCGGGGGCCTCGGCGTCGCCGCGCAGTTCCTTGCCGAGGTAGCGCAGGGCCAGGTCGCCGAGGTCGAACGAGCGCTGGCCGGGCAGCGCCAGGTACGCGGCCAGCGCGGTGTCGCTGGTCAGCCCGGCGAGCTCGAAGCCGTGGGCGGCGAACGCGTGCATCGGGCCCTTGGCATCGTGCATGGCCTTGGGCAGCGAGTCCGCTTCGAGCCAGCCCGCGAGGGCCGCAGAGTCGTCCTCCGTCAGCATGCTGGGGTCGATGTAGGCACCGTGGCCGTCCGGGGCGGCGAGGGCGATCCCGGTCAGCGTTCCGGTGCCCCGGCCCCAGGTGCCGGTGACCGCAAGCCCGGAGCGGGTGGTCTGTGCCGCGCCGCTGTCCGCCGCACCGTTACTCGCCGCACCGCTATCCCTCCGGGGGGGGGCGGCGACGTGGTTGGCGATCCACTGCGCCAGCTCGTCGGGCCCGGGCAGCTCCACCTCGACCTCGAACCCGGCGGCCGGTTCGGTCGCGGCCGCGTCGGTGGCCGCGACACCGCAGATGCCGTCGGGCAGCGTGGTGTACAGGCGCTCGCGCAGCACGCGGAACTGCAGGGTGTCGAAGAGCTGATGGATCTGCTCCCGGTCCCAGACGTTCGGCACCAGCTCTTCGGGGCCCGCGCCGATCTGGTTCAGCGGGACGTCCCGGACCAGCGCGGTCATCTGCCGGTTGCGCAGCACGTCGCCGAGATGCTCCCGGAGCGCGTCACCGGCCTTGCCCTTGACCTCATCGACCCGGTTGACCAGCTGTTCCAGCGAGCCGAACTCCCTGACCCACTTGGTCGCGGTCTTCTCCCCCACCCCCGGGATACCGGGCAGGTTGTCGCTGGGGTCACCGCGGATGGCGGCGAAGTCGGGGTACTGCTGGGGCGTGAGGCCGTACTTCTCCTCGACGGACTCCGGCGTGAAGCGGGACATATCGCTGATCCCCCGGCGCGTCATCAGCACCGTCACGTGGCCGTCGACGAGCTGGAGCGCGTCCCGGTCGCCGGTGACGATCAGCACGTCCATGCCCTCGTTCTCGGCCCGGGTGGCGAGGGTGGCGATGAGGTCGTCGGCCTCGAAGCCGGCCACCGACAGCCGGGCGATGCCGAGCGCGTCCAGCACCTCGAAGATCAGGCTGAGCTGGCTGCGGAAGTCTTCCGGCGTCTCCCGCCGGTTCGCCTTGTACTCGACGTACTGCTCGTGCCGGAACGTCGGCTCGCTGCGGTCGAACGCCACTGCGATGTGCGTGGGCTGCTCGTCGCGCAGGACGTTGATGAGCATGGCCGTGAACCCGTACACGGCGTTGGTGGGCTGGCCCGTGGTGGTCGAGAAGTTCTCGGCGGGGAGGGCGAAGAACGCCCGGTAGGCCAGCGAGTGCCCGTCGAGCAGCAGCAGCCGACCGTGCGTATCCCCCGCGGGCTGGGCCTTGGCTTCCTGGCCGCCCGGCGCGGCCGTGCTCTTCGTCGCCACGGCTCAAATCTTATGGTCAAAGTGATGCGGCCCGGCGGCACCTGCCGCCGGGCCGCACGAAATCAGTGCGTCAGGAAGAGAACGCGAAGATCGTCGTCGAGTTGATGGTCTGTCCCGCCTTGATTTCGGTCGACGGGAAGTTCGGCTGGTTGGGCGAGTTCGGGAAGTGCTGGGTCTCGAACGTGTAGCCCGCGCCCTGCCGGTAGGTATTGCCGCTGATCCCCACCAGGGTGCCGGTGAGGAAGTTGCCGCTGTAGAACTGAACGCCGGGCTGGTCGGTCCAGACGCTCAGCTCACGGCCGCTCGCCAGGTCCCAGGCGTGCGCGGCCAGGTTGAGGCCGTCCGGGCCGGTGGTCGCGGGCGTCTGCTGGTTCAGCACCCAGTTGTGGTCGTACCCCTGGGCCAGCAGGAGCTGGTTGTAGGCGGCCGGCGCGTTGTCGGGCGCGCTGACGTCGTCGATCCGGGAGCCGAGGGCCTGCGGCGAGGTGAAGTCGAACGGCGTGCCCTTGACGCTGACGTTGTAGCCCAGCGGGATCTGGGTCAGGTTCGTCGGCGTGTACTGGTCGGCGTTGATCTGGATCTTCTGGCTGTAGGCCGAGCCCGCGGGAGAGTTCTCACCGGCCAGGTTGAAGTAGCTGTGGTTGGTCAGGTTGATGACCGTGTTCAGGTTCGTCGACTCGTCGGTGGCGGCGTAGTGGATGCCGAGCTGGCCGGCGCTGTTGATCGTGTAGGTCACCACGTCTTTGAGGGTGGCCGGGAAGCCCGTGCAGCCGTTGGGGCAGCCGGGGGAACCAGCGGGGGCGCTCTGGTCGCCGTTCGGGCTGACCAGCGTGAGCTGCACCCCGGCGGAGCCATTGCCGTGCACTTCCTGGGCCGCCCAGACGTGGCTGCCGAAGCCGACCAGGCCGCCGTGCAGGGTGTTGCCGTTGTTGTTGATCGGCAGCGTGTAGGTCACCTT
Organism: Actinomycetota bacterium; assembly: GCA_003164955.1. Classification (GTDB taxonomy): domain Bacteria; phylum Actinomycetota; class Actinomycetes; order Streptosporangiales; family Streptosporangiaceae; genus Bog-532. Next base: position 20,582 of record PLRW01000307.1, on the reverse strand, counting down.
GCCGGTCGGCTGGACCAGCGAGAACGTGCCGTTGGCGATCCGGTTGCCGTAGCGGCCGATCGACTCGCCGAAGTACGGGCCGCCGTTCGCGGTGACCGGCGGGCTGTCGTAGGTGACGTAGTCCTGCAGCGTCTTGAAGCCGAGAACGACGTCGGCCTCCTGGCCGTTACTGCCGGGCACGTCGATCGACTGGACAATGCCGCCGTAACTGAGGATCTGGGCGGTCACGCCGGTGCCGCTGCTGAGCGTGTAGCGGTAGACCGGGAGGACTTTTTGAGCGTAGCTGTCGTAGGTGCTGCCGAACGGCTCGCTGCTGACGCTGGGTGTGCCGCTTCCCCCCGCGGGCTTGGCCGGGGCCGCCGAGGCGGCCGTCACGCCGAATGCTCCCGCGGCCGCCGCGACAACGGTGACGGCCGACACCGCGCTGACCCGGGCTCGCCGCCCGAATCTCCGGTGTCTCGTTTCGTCAGACAATGAAGGCTCCCTTCGTTGGGTTCCTTGAAGATACGGCTTTATGCCGGTTTCAAGAGGCATTGTGAACGCTAACAACGTAGAAGTCACGCCTTTTCCCACAAGAAAATACGAAACGGCGCGGTAACCTCGCCCTTTGTAATGGGCCTGATACCGGGCCGTGCGGTCCGCCGGAGACATCCGCCGGGGTTACCGGGGCGGCCCGGGAGCGGGACATGCGGCGCTCGCGCAGGCCAGGGGCGGGACGAGCGGCGCTCGCGCGGGCCCGGGGGAGTTTGGCGCTCGCACAGACCGGGCGCGGGACCCCCGGCCGCACGCAGAGGCGGCCCCAAGACGGCAACGAGATTGTTATCTTCGGTGCGGCGACCCGGGGAAGCGGGCATCGGGCACTACGTGATCAGTTGGCCACGGTCCGCCACGCAACCGCGGGCGGCCTGGCTTCGCGCGACGCCGGTCCAGGGGCCGGCCCCTCGAGGGCACATCCGGCCCCCGCTCTCCCGCACCCCGTTCGTCACGTTGCGTGACCGGAAGCGCGGGCCGGCGCGCGGCGGATCCCGGCCCGGGTCACCCAAAGCCGGCGCGTGGTCGGCGCAGCGCAGCCGGTGGGTTGCCGCGAGCGCGCAGTGGTGAACGGTGGGCGACGGGACGGCGGCCCGCCACCCTCGGCGAGGTGGCCCGCCTTTGCGCTGTATGCCGAAAGCTCGCTAACGTTGTGCGAGCGAGCCCGGGGAGCTCAGTAGAGAACGTGTCCGACCGGGGAAGGCGGATACGGCACCAAAGGCACCCCGGGCTCCCTTATGGCCCGGTCGACTGTCCCCGGTCGACTGGGAGCCTGGTCAGGTGGAGGGCGATTCCGTCGGCTGCGAGGCCGACATGGAGCCCTCGATCACCGCCTCGGCGACCTTACGCATCGTGAGCCGGCGGTCCATCGATGTCTTCTGAATCCACCGGAACGCCTCAGGCTCGGTCATCCCGTGCTCGGCCTGGAGCAGGCCCTTGGCGCGGTCGAGGACCTTGCGCACCTCGAGCCGCTCGCGCAGGTTGCCCACCTCGGACTCGAGCGACGTGATCTCCTGGAAGCGGCTGACCGCCATCTCGATGGCCGGTACGAGGTCCGCCTTGGTGAAGGGCTTGACCAGGTACGCCATGGCGCCCGCGTCACGGGCCCGCTCGACGAGTTCACGCTGGGAGAAGGCGGTCAGGATGACGACCGGGGCCAGTCGCTCGGCCGCGATCCGTTCCGCGGCCGAGATGCCGTCAAGCACCGGCATCTTGACGTCCAGGATCGCGAGCTCGGGCCGGAGGGAGGTTACCCGCTCGACCGCTGCCTCACCGTCCCCGACCTCGGCCACGACGGCATAGCCCTCTTCTTCCAGCATTTCCTTGAGGTCCAGGCGGATCAGCGCCTCATCCTCGGCGATAACGACTCGTAGCTGCTTGTGGCTCACGCTGACGAGCGTACAGGTTGCGGGTAGATTATGACCCGGTCGGTCCCCAGAACGGCCCGCGGCCCCGGTAAACCAATCGGCAGAGTTGACGGATTCAAAATCCGTGCAGTGTGGGTTCGAGTCCCACCCGGGGCACAGACTGGTTTCCCGTCACCGTCTATCCGCCTATCCGCAACGTAAGGCCGCCGTTTTGCCGGTACCGAATGAGATGCTTCGGATATGCACGACAGCGATGTCCGCAAGCGCGCGTTAGGGCTGATCGAGCAAGGTTTAAGCCTGCGCGCGACAAGCAAGTCCACCGGCGTTTCCCGCGCCACTTTGCGGGACTGGTGCGATCAGCGCGATAAGGCCTGAAAATAAGGTATCCACGCGGCAACGCCAGGGATGCACGGAGGTAATTTCCTATTCACGGCACTGGCCCATGCCTGTTCCCGCAACATGGCCCCGGTGAGAAACACAAACGGACGATCGAGCTGGCGCGGTGGCAGCGGCAGATGGTCGCCGAACGGGCGAGTGACTTCGCCCGGGGCCTGTTTCACTCCGACGGCTGCCGGTTCACCTCCCGGGTCCGCCGGCCGCTACCGGGGGGTGACCGATGGTACGAGTACCCGCGGTACATGTTCACCAACGAATCTCGGGACATCCTCGGGCTGTGCGGGCAGGCGCTTGATGAGCTCGGCGTCGGCTGGCGGTTCTCGCGCCGCAACACCATCTCGGTCGCTCGGCGGGAGGCGGTGGCGCGGCTGGACGAGTTTGTCGGGCCGAAGTTCTGAGCCGCGGCGGAATTCTCAGTCGTACCGGGGTTCTCGGCCGCGGCGCGGGGCTAGAGCTGGATCTGGGGATACAGCGGGTAGCGGGCCAGGAGGTCGGCGCAGCGGGCGCGGCAGTCGGCGGCCACGCCCGGGTCGATCATGTGCTTGGCCTTGGAGCCGGCCTGCGGGGTGGTCACCTTCAGCGCGGTGGTCACGATGTCCGCGACTTCGTCCAGTTCACTGGTCCCCAGGCCGAGCGTGGTCAGGGCGGGCGTGCCAAGCCGGATGCCGGAGGTGTACCAGGCCCCGTTCGGGTCGCGCGGAACCGAATTGCGGTTGGTGACGACGCCCGCCTCCAGCAACGCCGCCTCGGCCTGGCGGCCGGTCAGCCCGAAGCTGGCGGTCACGTCGGCCAGCACCAGGTGGTTGTCGGTTCCGCCGGTGACCAGGTGTGTGCCCCGCCGGAGCAGGCCATCGGCCAGGGCGCGGGCGTTGGCCACGATGCGCGCGGCGTAGCCGGCGAAGGTGGGCTGGCGCGCCTCGGCCAGGGCCACGGCCTTGGCCGCGATCACGTGCGGGAGCGGGCCGCCGAGGACCAGCGGGCAGCCCCGGTCGACGTAGGGCGCGTAGTCCGGCGTGCACAGCACCAGGCCACCGCGCGGGCCGCGCAGCGACTTGTGCGTCGTGCTGGTGACGATCTCGGCGTGCGGCACCGGGTTGAGGTCCCCGGTCAGCACGCCCCCGGCCACCAGCCCGGCGAAGTGCGCCATGTCGACCATGAAGGTCGCGCCCACCTCGTCGGCGATCTCGCGGAGCAGCCGGAAGTTCGGGTTGCGCGGGTAGGCCGAGTACCCGGCGACCAGGATCAGCGGCTTGAACGCACGGGCCTGGGCGGCGATCGCGTCGTAATCGAGCAGCCCGGTGTCCGGGTCGGTGCCGTAGCTCGCCTGGTCGAACATCTTGCCGGAGATGTTGGCGCGGAACCCGTGGGTCAGATGGCCGCCGGCGTCCAGTGACATGCCCATCATCCGCTGCACGCCGAAGTCGCGGCGCAGTTGCTCCCACGCGGCCGGGTCCAGGGCGTCGACGTTCTTGGCGCCGCGGGAGTCCAGGAAGGGGCGCTCGACCCGGCGGGCCAGGATGGCCCAGTAGGCGACGAGGTTGGCGTCGATACCGGAGTGCGGCTGGACGTAGGCGTGGTCCGCGCCGAACAGTTCGGTGGCGTGCCGGGCGGCCAGCGCCTCGACCTGGTCCACGACCTCGCAGCCGGCGTAGAAACGGTGGCCGACCGTCCCCTCGGCGTACTTGTCCGACAGCCACGTGCCCATGGCCATCAGGACGGCGGGCGAGGCGTAGTTCTCCGAGGCAATGAGCTTGAGCTGGCGGCGCTGGTTCGCCAGCTCGTCGGCTATGGCGCGGGCCACGGCGGGTTCGGATCCCGCGATCACGTCCAGCATGGCGTGGTAGCCGACGGAGACCGCGGACGTCGCGTCCGCGCCGTGCGCAGCGGCCGCAGGTACGGTGCTGACCTGGGCGGTATCGGTCTCAGCCATGGCTTCTTCTCCCCGGGCAGACGGATATGGCAGATGCCCAGGCGCGCGGCTGGCCGGCGGACCGCTCCCCGGTGGTTGTCCACCTCAGCGCCAGTTACGGCCCGGTGTGACAATACCAGGGCCGGGCCGCGCGGCGGCTCAGCTGAGGGCGAGGGCGTCGCCGATGCGGTGCACCCGCAGGGAGTTCGTCTTGCCCGGGCTGCCGAGCGGGGAACCGGACACGATCACCAGCTTGTCACCCTTCTCGCACCGGCCGATGTCAAGGAGCACCGCCTCCACCTGGCGCACCATCTCATTGGTGTGATCCACCATCGGGACGATGAAGGTCTCCACGCCCCAGGTCAGGGCGAGCTGGCTGCGGGTGGCGGGCTCGGACGTGAACGCGAGCAGCGGAATCGGCGAACGGTACCGGGCCAGCCGCCTGGCCGTCTCGCCCGTCATCGTGAAGGCGACCAGCGCGCGGGCATTCACGATCGCGCCGACCTCGGCCGCGGCGCGGGCTATGGCCCCGCCGGTGGTGGTCGGCACCCGGGTCAGCGAGGACAGCGGGCGCAGGTTGTCGTCCTCCGCGACGCAGATGACGCGCGACATGGTGGCCACCGCCTCGATCGGGTACTCCCCCACGCTCGTCTCCGCGGACAGCATGACCGCGTCGGCACCCTCGTCCACCGCGGTGGCCACGTCGGAGACCTCGGCGCGGGTGGGCCGCGGCGCGGAGATCATCGACTCCAGCATCTGCGTGGCCACGATGACCGGGCGCGCCTTCTCCCGGGCCAGGACGATCGCGCGCTTCTGCACCACCGGGACCTGCTCCAGCGGCATTTCGACCCCGAGGTCGCCGCGGGCCACCATGATCCCGTCGAAGGCGGCCACGATCTCGGGCAGCGCCTCGACCGCCTCGGGTTTCTCGATCTTGGCGATGAGCGGCAGCCGGACGCCGCACTCGTTCATCACGTCCCGGGCCACTTCCGCGTCTTCCGGCCGCCGGACGAAGGACAGCGCGATCATGTCCACGCCCAAGTCGATGGCCCAGCGCAGGTCGGCTTGGTCCTTCTCGGTGAGCGCGGGCGCGCTGACCGCGACCCCCGGCAGGTTGATGCCCTTGTGGTCGGAGATCGTCCCGCCGACCAGCACCCTCGTCCTGACCCGGGGACCGTCGACCCCGGTCACCTCGAGCAGGACCCGGCCGTCGTCGATCAGGATCCGGTTCCCGGTCCGCACATCCCGGGCCAGGCCCTGGTAGGTGGTCGACCCCTGGTTCCGGTCCCCGGGCACGTCCTCGGTGGTGACCGTGAACTCGTCGTCGGCGCACAGCCGGACCGGGCCGCCGGGAAACGTGCCGAGCCGGATCTTCGGGCCCTGCAGGTCCACCAGGATGCCGACGCCGCGCCCGGCGGCGCTGGACGCGGCGCGGACCCGCGCGCAGGCCACCTCATGGTCGGCGTAGCGGCCGTGGCTCAGGTTCAGCCGGGCGACGTCGAGCCCGGCCTCGACCAGCCGGGCGATCTGTTCCGCGCTGGAAGTCGCGGGCCCGAGCGTGCAGACGATCTTCGCGCGGCGGCTCATGGCATTCCCTCTGCTCGCCCCAGTGGTCTATACCATTGTAGGACCCGGGCACGGCGAGGACGATGGGTGTCACCAAAGCTTAACGCGGTGTTAGCCGTGCTAGCCGGGGGGCGACCCCCGGAACTCCCCGCATGCGCTCCGCGCCCGCGCAGTGGTACTTCGCCGAGACACCGGAGGCGACCGCGGCGGGATCAGCCGCCAAGCTTGGGCTGACGGGCGGCGTGTCGCGGACGGGGCGATGTCACAGCCGACGGCGAGGATCGCAACTAGGGGACATGAGCACTGAGGCAAAAGCACCCGTGAGGACGATGCGGGCGCGACCGGTCCCGGGGGCGCGGTCGCGCGAGCGGCCGCCGACCCCGCCGCTTGAGGAATTCGAGCAGGTGTACCTGCGCAACGTCGACGTCCTCATGGGCTACTTCGCGCGCCGGTGCCGCGATCCGCAGACGGTCGCCGATCTCACGTCCGAGACGTTCGTCCGGGCCGTGGAAGGCTTCGCCAGGTTCGACCCTCGCCGGGGATCGGACCGGGCGTGGCTGTTCGGCATCGCCGCCCGCGTGTTCGCCCGCCACTGCGAGCAGTCGGCGGACGGCCGGGAGGCGGTCGCGCGTCTCGGCGGCCACCGGCCGCTCGACGAGGACGAGACCGGGGAGCTCGCCGAGCGGATCGACGCCGAGCGTGAGGGCGCCGCGCTGATGCGGCGATGCGCGGAGCTGCCCGCGGTCGAGCGGGCGGCGATCGAGCTCGTCGACTTGGAGGGGCTCACCCCGAAGGAGGCGGCGCTGGCCCTCGGCGTCTCCGGTGTCGCATTTCGGAAGCGGTTGTCCCGGGCGAGGTCCCGGCTGAGGAAGGGGCGCGAAAGCAATGACTAAGTTCACAGATAATCTGTGGCGTGATCTCGTTCGGGAGCACGGCCCGACGCTCGCGCACGCCGACCGGCCCGGACCGGGCCGGGCCCGTCGTCCGCGTCCGCGCGTTCTCGCGGGCAGCACGCTCGCGCTGGCGGGCGCCGGCGCGGCGCTCACGCTCGGCCTGACCGCGACGGGCAGCACGCCGGCGTACGCCATCACGAAGAACGGCGACGGTTCGGTGCTGGTGACGATCAACCAGAACTCGGCGCTTCCCCAGGCGAACGCCAAGCTCACCGCAATGGGGATCCGCGAGCAGATCACGATTGATATGGCGTCCGGGGCAGCAGCCGTCAGTGGCCCGGTGTCCTGTACACCGGCGCCGGGTGTGTCGAACCTGCCGGGGCCGCCGGTGAAGGTTCTCGTGGGCACGAACGGCACGGAGGTCATCGACTCGGGCAACACCGGCGCTGGCACCTGGCACCTGGCCGCCTGCCACCTCACGGGTGACACCGGCTCGGGCAACACCGGCAACACGGGCGCCGGGTGATCCGGTGACGGCCGCCGGCGCCCGCCCGGCGCGGGCGTCGGCGATGGCCCGGCCGGCGGTCCGGCCCCCGGGTGATGGCGGGGGCCGGACCGCTGCGTGGTGGCCGTGGTCGATCGTCGCCGCCGCGGCCGGATGGAACCTCACGAACCTCCGGGCGCTCACGCTCGGGGTCACGTACCTAAACGACAGCTCGCTGCACGAGCAGATGGTGCGCTTCGCGACGGCGCAGCTGCGCGCCGGGCACCTGCCGCTCACGAGCTGGTTCCCGTTCCTCGGGGAGGGGTCGCCGCAGTTCCTTCACTACCAGAGCCTGCCCGCCATCCTCACCGGCGCGCTCGGCCTGCTGATCGGGCCTGACGTGGCGTTTCGCTGGACGCTGTACCTGCTTTTGTCGCTGTGGCCGATCAGCGTCTACCTGTCGGCCCGCGCGTTCGGGGCGGGCAGGCCGGCGGCGGCCGCCTCGGCCGCGATGGCTCCGTTCCTGGTGAGCGCCACGGGGGTCGGCTACGAGCAGCACGCCTACGTGTGGACGGGGTTCGGCGTCTGGACGCAGCTGTGGGCGTCGTGGACGCTGCCGCTCGCATGGGGCTGGAGCTGGCGAGCGATCCGCGACGGGCGCGGCTACCTCAAAGCGGTCCTGCTGACCGCGCTCACCATCGCACTGCACTTCGAGACCGGCTACCTCGCGCTGTCGGTGCTGCTCGTCTGGCCGCTCGTGGCCGGCCGGCCGCTCGTGGCCCGGTTGCGGCGGGCTGCGGTCCTCCTCGGCGGTTCGCTGCTCGCGGCGGCGTGGGTGATCGTCCCGCTCGTGCAGCAGCGGCGGTGGGCGGCGATCAACGAGCCGCTGCAGGGCAGCGGACTCGTCAACGGCTACGGCGCGCGTCTCGTGCTGGACTGGCTGGTCTCGGGGCAGCTGCTCGACCACGGCCGGCTGCCCGTCGTGACCGTGTTCGCGGCGCTCGGGTTCGGGCTGGCGTGGCTTGCCTGGTCCTCGGACGCCGACGCCCGCGCCCTGCTGGCCGCGCTCGCGGTGTGCCTGCTGTTCGCGTTCGGTCGCACGACGTTCGGGTCGCTCGTCGAGGTGATCCCGGGCGGCGCCGACCTCTTCTTCCGCCGCTTCATGATGGGCGTGCAGCTCGCCGCGCTGCTGCTCGCCGGCCGGGGAGCGGCGTGGCTGGCGGCCGGCTGCGTGCGGCCGCTCGAAGCCCGCGTCTCGCGTTGGCCGCCCGGCCTGTCCCCGGCGGCCGTGCTCGTTGCGGCGGTCGCGGTGCTCGCGCCCGCCTGGCTTCAGCTCGGCGCCTACGACCGCCATGACGGCGCCGCGATCGCGGCCCAGCGCCGCGCGGACGGCACCGAGGGCGCCGAGCTCGATCGCCTCGTCGCGGTGATCGAGCGCGACGGCGGCGGCCGGACGTACGCCGGGATGCCGTCGAACTGGGGCCAGGACTTCACCGTCGGGGCGGTGCCCGTATTCAAGTACCTGGAGAGCCGGGACGTCGACGAGGTCGGCTACACGCTGCGGACGGCGTCGCTGATGACCGACCCGGAGTACTTCTTCGACGACCGCGACCCCTCCGACTACCGGCTGTTCGGGATCCGCTACCTCATCCTTCCCGCCCGCGACCAGCCGCCGGTGCGCGCCCGGCCGGCAATGCGCTCCGGCCCCTACCGGCTGTGGACGATCGACGGCGCCGGCTACGTCCAGGCCGGCCAGATCATCGGTGAGATCTCGGCGAACCGGACGAACGTGGGTGCCCGCAGCGTTCGGCTGCTTCGCTCCGGGCTCGCCGGCGACGGCACATATCTCGGCGTCGGGTACGGGTCCGGCGGTGGCGGGGATGGCCGGCTACCGACGGTGCGAAGCCAGTCCTCCGCCGGCGCGGTCAGCGCGGAACGCGCCGGCCTCGATGACGGCGAGGCCGCGGCGACGGTGCGGATGCGCCGTCCCGGAGTCGTGGTGCTCAGCGCCTCCTACGACCCCGGGTGGACGGCAACCGTGAACGGCCGGCGGCGACCGACCCGGATGGTGGCGCCCGCGCTCGTCGCCGTCGACGTCCCCGCGGGCACAGACCACGTCGTGTTCCGCTTCCACGGGTACGGCGACTACCCGGAATTGCTCGCACTGAGCGGCCTCACCCTCGCCATGGCCGCCGCCGCGCCGGTGTGCCTGCGGCGCGCAAGGCGGCGCCGCGACGCCAAAGAAGCGCCGCGTCGCCGTAACCCGGCGCCAGGTTCTGCAGCCGCCGGGCGGCCAACTCTCAGACCATGGGGCGGGCGGTGGGGGGGATCGCCGCGGGGAGGACGGTGGCGCCGGTTAGGTGGGTGTCCAGGGCGGCGGCGGCGCTGCGGCCTTCGGCGATGGCCCAGACGATCAGCGACTGGCCGCGGCCCATGTCCCCGGCCACGAACACGTCCGGCACCGAGGTGGCGTACTTGCCGTCCCGCGCCACATTGCCCCGGGCGTCGAACTCCACACCGAGGCCGGCCATGAGCGCGGAACGTTCGGCGCCAGTGAATCCCATCGCGAGCAGCACCAGATCGGCGGGCAGATCCCGCTCAGTGCCCGCGACCGGCTCGAAACGGCCGCCGGTGAATTCCACCTCAACCAGCCGCAGCGCGCGTACGTGCCCGGCCCCGTCGGTGACGAACTCCTGGGTCGAGACGGCGTACACGCGCTCGCCGCCCTCTTCGTGGGCGCTGGAGACACGGTAGGTCATCGGGTAGGTCGGCCACGGCTGGTGGTCCGGGCGCAGCTCCGGCGGGCGGGGCATGATCTCCAGCTGGGTGACCGACGCCGCGCCCTGGCGGTGGGCCGTGCCGAGGCAGTCCGCGCCGGTGTCGCCGCCGCCGATGATCACCACGTGCTTCCCGCGCGCGCTGATCGCGGGCTCGGCGACCGGACCCGGTGTACCGGCTCCCCCGGCCGCGGCCACGACGCGGTTGGACAGCGGCAGGTACTCCATGGCCTGGTGGATGCCGTCGGCGTCGCCGCCCGGTACGGGCAGGCCGCGCGGCACCGTCGCACCGCCGGCGAGCATGATCGCGTCGTATCCGGCGCGCAGTTGCTCGGCGGTGACGTCGGTGCCGGCGGTCACGTTGCAGCGGAACTCGGTGCCCTCCGCGCGCATCTGGGCCAGCCGGCGGTCCAGGTGGCGCTTCTCCATCTTGAACTCGGGGATGCCGTAGCGGAGCAGGCCGCCGGGGGCATCGGCGCGCTCGAACACGGTGACGTCGTGGCCCGCGCGGGTCAGCTGCTGCGCGGCGGCCAGGCCGGCCGGGCCGGAACCGATCACCGCGACCTTCTTGCCGGTCTGCACCGGCGCGGGGGCGGGCTGGACCCAGCCCTCGGCCCACGCGCGGTCGATGATCTCGACCTCGACCTGCTTGATGGCCACCGGGTCGGCGTTGATCCCGAGCACGCACGCGGTCTCGCACGGGGCCGGGCAGAGCCGCCCGGTGAACTCGGGGAAGTTGTTGGTCGCGTGCAGCCGTTCCGACGCCTCGTACCAGTCGTGCCGCCAGACCAGGTCGTTCCATTCGGGGATGAGGTTGCCGAGCGGGCAGCCGGTGTGGCAGAACGGGATGCCGCAGTCCATGCAGCGCCCGGCCTGCCGCTCCAGGCGCCCAGCCGGGAAATCGTTGTACACCTCACGCCAGTCCCGGATGCGCACGTCCACCGGCCGGCGGGCCGGCGTCTCGCGCGGGGTGGTCATGAATCCCTTGGGATCGGCCATCGGGCGGTCGTCCTTCTCTGTGGTAGCTCAGTATCAGATCCTGTGGGCCGGGCATGGGGGACCCGGCGCCGTTGGCGGGTCCCGCCACCTGGGCGGCAGCCCACCCGGGGGCCGCTGCCCAAGCTTGTGGTATCCGTCAGCCGTGCGACGCGGCCATGACGGCCTCGTTGACGTCGCGGCCTTCGCGCTCGGCCATCTGGGTCGCGCTCAGTACCCGCTTGTAGTCCTTCGGCATGATCTTGCCGAACCGGGCCACGGCGGCGTCCCAGTCCTCCAGCAGGCGCGCGGCGACCGGCGACCCGGTCTCCGCCGCGTAGGACTCCACCAGGTCGCGCAGGAAGGTGGCGTCCTCGCCGTCCATCGGGTCCAGGTCGACCATGTCGGGGTTGACCCGGTGCGCGGGCAGGTCGAGCACGTACGCGATGCCCCCGGACATCCCGGCCGCGAAGTTGCGGCCGATCGGGCCGAGGACGACCACCCGGCCGCCGGTCATGTACTCGCAGCCGTGGTCGCCGACGCCCTCGGACACGGCCAGCGCGCCGGAGTTGCGCACGCAGAACCGCTCGCCGACGATGCCGCGCAGGAAGATCTCCCCCGCGGTGGCACCGTAGCCGATCACGTTGCCGGCGATGATCTGCTCGTCGGCCGCGAAGTTCGCCTCGGGGTCGGGGGACACGATGACCCGCCCGCCGGACAGGCCCTTGCCCACGTAGTCGTTGGCGTCCCCGGCGAGCCGCAGCGTGATGCCGCGGGGCAGGAACGCGCCGAACGACTGCCCGGCCGAGCCGCGGAACGAGATGTCGATGGTGTTGTCCGGGAGCCCGTCGGCGCCCCACCGCTTCGTCACCTCGTAGCCGAGCATGGTGCCGACCGTCCGGTTGACGTTCCGCACGGGCAGTTCCAGGCGCAGCGGCGTGCCGTCCTGGAGGGCACCCTCGGCCAGCTGGATCAGCGTGTTGTCGAGCGCGCGCTCGATCCCGTGGTCCTGGGTGGTGGTGTTGCGGCGCGCGGTGCCCTCGGGCAGGTCCGGCATGTACAGGATCGGCGCCAGGTCAAGCCCGCGGGCCTTCCAGTGCTCGATGGCGGGCGCGGCCTCGAGCAGACCGGCCTCGCCGACCGCCTCGGCCAGCGTCCGGAAGCCCATCTGGGCCAGGTACTCGCGTACCTCTTCGGCGATGAACTCGAAGAAGTTCACCACGAACTCGGGCTTGCCGTTGAAGCGCTTGCGCAGCTCCGGGTTCTGGGTCGCGATGCCGACCGGACAGGTGTCCAGGTGACAGACGCGCATCATGACGCAGCCCGACACCACCAGCGGGGCGCTGGCGAAGCCGAACTCTTCCGCGCCGAGCAGTGCCGCGACGACCACGTCGCGGCCGGTCTTGAGCTGCCCGTCGGCCTGGACCACGATCCGGTCGCGGAGCTTGTTGCGCAGCAGCGTCTGCTGGGTCTCGGCCAGGCCCACCTCCCACGGCGTCCCGGCGTGCTTGAGGCTGCTCAGCGGGGCCGCCCCGGTACCGCCGTCGTGCCCGGAGATCAGCACCACGTCGGCGTGCGCCTTGGACACGCCCGCCGCGACCGTGCCCACCCCGACCTCGGAGACCAGCTTGACGTGCACGCGCGCGGCCGGGTTGGCGTTCTTGAGGTCGTGGATGAGCTGAGCCAGGTCCTCGATCGAGTAGATGTCNNCCCTGCGCCATCTTGATCTGCAGGTCGTCGGCGTTGGCCAGGTAGTGGCTGGTGACGCCGAACCGTCCGCTGGCCACCTGCTTGACCGCGGAGCGGCGCAGGTCACCGTTCGCGTCGCGGGTGAAGCGCTCCGCGTCCTCGCCGCCCTCACCGGTGTTGGACCGGCCGCCGATGCGGTTCATCGCGATGGCGATCGTCTCGTGGGCCTCGGCGGAGATCGACCCGTACGACATGGCGCCGGTGGAGAACCGCCGGACGATGCTGGACGCCGGTTCGACCTCCTCGATGGGGATGGGCGGCCGCGCGCCGGGCGCGTCCACGCCCTTGATGCGCATCATCCCGCGCAGCGTCATCAGCTGGGCCGCCTGGTCGTCGACCAGGGATGTGTACTCCTTGAAGATCTCGTACCGGTGGCTGCGCGTGGCGTGCTGCAGCTTGAAGACGGTCTGCGGGTTGAACAGGTGCGCCTCGCCCTCCCGGCGCCACTGGTATTCCCCGCCGATCTCCAGCCGCCGGTGCGCGGGCTGCACGCCGCCCGGCGGGAAGGCACGGACCACCCGGCGGTGCGTTTCGGCGGCCAGCACGTCGAACCCGACACCGCCGAGCCGCGAGGTCGTCCCCTCGAAACAGGTGCCGATGACCTCTTCGCCGAGGCCGGTGGCCTCGAAGATCTGCGCGCCGGTGTAGGAGGCGACCGTGGACACGCCCATCTTCGACATGATCTTCAGCAGGCCCTTGCCGAGCGCCTTGATCAGGTTGGCGGCGGCCTTGTCCTCGGCCACGCCCTCCAGCACGCCGCGGCGGGCCATGTCACGGACCGTCTCGATGGCCAGGTACGGTGCGACCGCGGAGGCGCCGTACCCGACGAGCAGGGCCACGTGGTGGCACTCGCGGGCGTCGCCCGCCTCCACGACCAGGCCCACCTTGGTACGCGTCTTCTCCCGGATCAGGTGGTGGTGCACCGCGCCCGTGAGCATCAGCGACGGTATCGGCGCGGTGTTGGCCCGGCTCTGGGCCTCGCCGCTCATGGTTGGGTCGGCTACGCCGCGGTCGGATAGGACGATGATCCGGGCGCCTTCGTTGATCGCCTCCGATATTTCCCAGCAGATCTCGGTCAGCCGCTGCTGCAGCGCCTCACCGCCGCCGGCCGCGTCGTACCGGCCGTCGACCACGTGCGCCGCGAAGCCGGGCAGGTCCCCGCCGGAGTTGATGTGCACGATCTTGGCCAGGTCGCTGTCGCTGATCACCGGGAACGGCAGCACGACCTGGCGGCACGAGGCCGGGGACGGCTCGAACAGGTTCCGTTCCGGGCCGGTCGTGCCGGCCAGCGAAGTGATCAGCTCTTCCCGGATGGCGTCCAGTGGCGGGTTGGTGACCTGCGCGAACATCTGGGAGAAGTAGTCGAAGACGAGCCGCGGCCGGTCGGACAGCACCGCGACCGGCGTGTCGGTGCCCATCGACCCGATCGGCTCGGCGCCGGTACGGGCCATCGGGCCGAGGATGATGCGCAGTTCCTCTTCGGTGTAGCCGAACATCTGCTGCCGGGTGACCAGCTCATTTGCGGCGGGCAGCGGCCGCTCCCGGGGCGGCAGGTCGTTCAGGTGGACCTGGCCGGCGTGCAGCAGCTCCTCGTAGGGGTGCTCCTCGGCCAGCGCCGCCTTGACCTCCTCGTCCTCCACGATCCGGCCGGTGCCGGTGTCGGCCAGGAAGATCCGTCCCGGCTGGAGGCGGCCCTTGCGGACGACGGTGGCGGGGTCGATGTCCAGGACGCCGACCTCGCTGGCCAGGATGACCAGGCCGTCGCGGGTGATCCAGTACCGGCCGGGGCGCAGCCCGTTGCGGTCCAGCACCGCGCCGATGACCGTCCCGTCGGTGAACGCGATCAGGGCGGGGCCGTCCCACGGCTCCATCATGGCCGCGTGGAACTCGTAGAAGGCCCGGCGCGCCGGGTCCATCTCCGCGTGGTTCTCCCACGGCTCGGGGATCATCATGAGTATCGCGTGCGGCAGCGACCGGCCGCCCATGTGCAGCAGTTCCAGGCATTCGTCGAAGCTGGCGGAGTCGCTGCCGGCCGGGTCCAGCGCCGGGAAGACCCGGTCGATGCCGCGCCCGTCGGCGGAGTCCGGGATCAGGCTGCTGGCCAGCATCGCCTCGCGGGCCCGCATCCAGTTCCGGTTGCCCCGCACGGTGTTGATCTCGCCGTTGTGCGCGATGTACCGGTAAGGGTGCGCGAGCTGCCAGGACGGGAACGTGTTGGTGGAGAACCGCGAGTGGACCATGGCTAGCGCGGACCGGTACCGCTCGTCGGACAGGTCCGGAAAGAAAGGCTGGACCTGGGGCGGCGACAGCATCCCCTTGTACACGATGGTCCGCGACGACAGGCTCGCGAAGTACATGCCGCTTTGCCGCCGGGCCCGCTTGCGCAGGCAGAACGCCATCCGCTCCAGCTCCATCCCGCGCTGCCGGCCGGTGCCGGCCACGAAGAGCTGGGCGAGGTGAGGCAGCACGGCGCGGGCGCCGCGGCCGCAGACCTCCGGGTGGTGCGGGACGTCGCGCCAGCCGAGGACGACCAGGTTCTCGGCCTCGGCGAGCCGGGCGATGGCGGCCTTGGCCTCTTTCCGCCCGGCGGTCTCTTTGTCCAGGAACACCAGGCCGGCGGCGTAGGAGCCGGCCGACGGCAGGTCGAAGTCGCAGACCTCGCGGAAGAAGGCGTCCGGGATCTGGGTCAGGATGCCCGCACCGTCCCCGGTCCCGGGGTCGCCGCCCTCGGCGCCCCGGTGCTGGAGGTTGCAGAGGGCGGTGAGCGCCTTGGACACCACGTCGTGCCCGGGCCGGCCGGTCAGATCGGCGATGAAGCCGACGCCACAGGCATCGTGCTCGAAACGGCTGTCGTACAGTCCCTGAGGCCCACGCACGCCGTGGTCCTGTCCCTGTGCTCTGCCGGCAGGCGCCATGAAAACTCCTGTCGTCGTCTCGTCTGCTTCTGCTGATGCGCGGGGACGGCGCTGGCCCTGCCGCGAAAGCCGTGGAACGGCTCGCCGGCTACGCGAAAGTTACGCCCACATTACATCACCGGACGAATCGCGCCCAAGATCTAGGAGGCACCGATTGCGGCTGGCCCTGGCTGGCGCCTGGCCTGCCCGGGAGCGATGACGTCGGGCCCGTGCCGGTGCCTGGTCCGGTAGAGGTAGACGGCCGCGCCGGCCACCGTGAGGAGCTCCGCCCACTGTTCCACCCGCAGCCCCGCCAGGCGCGGCGCAGGCGCGATGAGCAGCCATTCCGCGGCACACAGGCCGGCGAAGGTCAGCGCCAGCTGCAGCGAAAAGGCCCGCTCGCCGAGCAGCGCGAACCGTCGCGTGGCCCATAGCACGAGGCCGCCCGCAACCGCGCACCACACCGCCTCGTAGACAAAGACAGGCTCAAACGTGGCAAAGTTCTCATATCCCGGGATCCGGTGCACCGGCGCGATCTCCACCGCCCACGGCAGCGCCGACGGCCGGCCGTACGTCTGCTGGCTGAACCAGCTGCCCAGGCCCGCGATGGCGGTGCCGAACGCCAGGCCGGGCGCGGCGGCCCCGGCCACAGGACCCAGCCGGACCCCGGCCCGGCGGCAGGCGATCCACGCCCCGAGCACGCCGAGCCCCACGGCACCGGGCACACCGATGGCACCGTCCCAGGCCCGCGCCGCGGACCACAGATCGGGCCGCGACGGGAACAGCCTCGTGCCCTCGTGCACCACCGCGCCCGCCGCGGCGCCGATCAATCCGAACGGAACCGCCCAGGCCGCCACGTCCAGGATCGTGCTGCCCGCGCCGCCGGCCCGGATGTACTGGCGGGCGGTCAGCCAGACCGCGACGACGATGCCGAGCACGATGCAGAGCGCGTATCCCCGCAGTGGCAGCGGCCCGGGGTGCCATTCGCCCCGGGCCGGGCTGGGGAGGTACGCGACCGGCAGGTTCCGCAGCGTCAGCTCCCGGGCGACGTGACCGGGACTGTCGCCGGGGACGGGGCAGCGCTTGGGGCCGGGGTGGTGACCCGCTCACCCCGGACGCCCGACGCCAGCTCGGCGGTCAGGTCACGGACGGCGGCCAGGCCGGCGGTGAGGTCGGGCGCGGTCAGCAGGCGCTGAACGAACGCGGAACCGACGATCACCCCGTCCGCGAACTTCGCCACCTCGGCGGCCTGGGCCCCGTCGCGGACGCCGAGCCCGACCGCGACCGGCAGCTTCGTGTGCGCGCGGACGTTGCCGACCAGGCCGGCGGCCAGCCCGCTGACCGTGTTCCGCGCCCCGGTGGTGCCCATGAGGGAGGCGGCGTAGACGAAACCCCGGCACCGCGCGGTCACGGTGGCGATCCGGGTCCCGGACGAGCTCGGCGCCACCAGGAAGACCCGGTCCAGCCCGTAGGCGTCGGACGCCTCCAGCCAGGGGCCGGCCTCCTCGGGGGGCAGGTCCGGCGTGATCAGGCCCGCGCCGCCGGCCGCGGCGAGATCACGCGCGAACGCGGTCACGCCGTAGTGGTCGACGGGGTTCCAGTAGGTCATGACCAGCGCGGGCACGCCGGCCCCGGCGATGGCTTCGACCGTGCGCAGCGTGTCGGCGACCTTGGTGCCCGCGGCCAGCGCGTGCTGCACGGCCTCCTGGATGACCGGCCCGTCCATCAGCGGGTCCGAGTACGGCAGGCCGACCTCGATGATGTCGGCGCCCGCCGCGGCCATGGCCATGGCTGCGGCGATCGCGCCGTCCACGCTGGGGAAGCCCGCCGGCAGGTAACCGATCAGCGCGCCCCGGTTCTCGGCGGAGGCCTGCTCGAAGGCCCGGGTGACCGGGCTGGCATTCACAGGCCGAGCCGTTCGGAGACGGTGGCCACGTCCTTGTCGCCCCGGCCGGACAGGTTAACCAGGAGCACGCCGTCCGGGCCTAGTTCCGGGCCGATCTGCAGCGCGCCGGCCAGCGCGTGCGCCGATTCCAGCGCGGGGATGATCCCCTCGGTGCGGCAGAGCAGGATGAAGGCGTCCAGCGCTTGGGAGTCGGTGATGGCGCGGTAGGAGGCGCGCCCGCTCTCACGCAGCCAGACGTGCTCCGGGCCCACCCCCGGGTAGTCCAGGCCGGCCGAGATCGAGTGCGTCGGCAGCGTCTGGCCCTCGTCGTCCTGGAGCAGGTAGGTGCGCATGCCATGCAGCACGCCCGCCGACCCGGCGGTGAGCGTGGCGGCGTTCCGGCCCGGTTCCGGCCCCTCGCCGCCGGCCTCGAAGCCGATGAGCCGGACCGAACTGTCGGGGATGAAGGCGTGGAAGATGCCGATGGCGTTCGAGCCGCCGCCCACGCAGGCGACCACCGCGTCCGGCAGCCGGCCGGTCATGGCCAGGACCTGCTCGCGCGCCTCCACGCCGATGATGCGCTGGAAGTCCCGCACCATCGTCGGGAACGGGTGCGGGCCGCCGACCGAGCCGATGCAGTAATGGGTGTTCTCCACGGAGGCGACCCAGTCCCGGAACGCCTCGTTCATCGCGTCCTTCAGCGTGCGGCTGCCCGAGGTGACCGGGATGACCTCCGCGCCGAGCATGCGCATCCGGGAGACGTTCAGCGCCTGCCGCCGGGTGTCTTCCTCACCCATGTAGACCACGCAGTCCAGGCCGAACAGGGCGCACGCGGTCGCGGTGGCCACGCCGTGCTGGCCGGCCCCGGTCTCGGCGATGACCCGCGTCTTGCCCATCCGCCGGGTCAGCAATGCCTGCCCGAGGACGTTGTTGATCTTGTGCGAGCCGGTGTGCGCCAGGTCCTCGCGCTTGAGCAGAACCCGGCAGCCGGCCTGGGCGGCGAACCGGGGCACCTCGGTGACCAGCGTCGGGCGGCCCGCGTAGTCGTGCAGCAGCCGGGCCAGTTCGGCCTGGAACTGCGGGTCAACCTGGGCTGCGGCGTACTGTGCGGTCAGCTGGTCCAGCGCCGCGGTCAGTGCCTCGGGGGCGAAGCTCCCGCCGTAGATCCCGAAGTGGCCGGTCGCGTCCGGGACGGCACCGGGGAGGGTGGCGCCGGCCAGGGAAGCGCGGGTAACGGGGCCTCCGGTGGCGGCCGGGGAGCCCGCCGTGCCGGGACCGGCCGAGCGGGCGCCGACGTACCCGGTCATCAGCGGTCACCGCGCAGCGCGGGATGGGACGCCGCCGTGACCAGGTCCGCGACCGCGGCGCGCGGGTCCTTCCCGGTCACCAGGCTCTCCCCGACCAGCACGGCGTCCGCGCCGGCGGCGGCGTAGGCGAGCAGATCGTGCGGCCCGCGCACACCGGACTCGGCGATCTTGATGATCCCGTCCGGAATCCGCGGCAGCAGCGAGGAGATGATCCGGCGGTCGAGTTGCAGCGTGGTCAGGTCGCGGGCGTTGACGCCGATGATCCGGGCGCCGGCGTCCACCGCCCGATCGAGTTCGGCCTCGGCGTGGATCTCCACCAGCGGTACCAGGCCGATGGAGGACGCGCGCTCCACCAGCGACACCAGCGCGCTCTGCTCCAGCGCGGCCACGATAAGCAGGATCAGGTCGGCGCCGTGTGCGCGCGCCTCCCAGAGCTGGTACGAGCTGACCACGAAGTCCTTGCGCAGCACCGGGATCTGCACGGCCTTGCGCACCGCGTCCAGGTCGGCCAGGGTGCCGCCGAACCGCCGTTCCTCGGTGAGCACGCTGATGATCCGGGCCCCGCCCGCCTCGTACGCGGCGGCCAGCGCGGCCGGATCCGCGATCTCCGCCATCGCACCGCGTGACGGGCTGGCCCGCTTGACTTCGGCGATGACGCTGACGCCCGCCGCCTTGAGCGCGGCGCCCGCGTTCCGTGCGGACGGGGCGCGGCTGGCCATCTCCTTGAGCTGCTCAAGGGAGACCCGGCGCTGGCGGTCGGCGAGATCGGCGCGTACGCCGTCAAGGATCTCGTCGAGCACAGTCACAAGGTCCGCAGCCCCTCAGGATCGGTTATGGTGCGTCACCGATGCTAGCGGGGCGGCGTGAGTGGTGTGGCAGGCACCCCACGGTTTGACGACGTATGCGCACCGTTCAGCGGTTCGTCGAGGATGTAGCCGACGCCGCGAACGGTGCGGATCACGGCGCCCAGCTCCGCTCCGAGCTTGGCGCGGAGCTGGGCGATATGCACGTCCACCGCCCGGGCCGAGCCGGGCCGGTCCGCCGGGCCCATCGCGGCCTGCAGCCGGCTCCGGCTCAGCACCCGGCCGGGGTGCGCGGCCAGCGCGGACAGCAGGACGAACTCGGCCGGGGTGAGCGCGATGTCACGGTCTGTGGTTCTGGCCCCGCGGGTGGCCGGGTCCAGCGTGAGGTTCCCGATGGCCGACGGGGCGGGGGGCGCGGGAGGAGCGCCGGCGGTGGGCCGGCCGGCGGCGGACATGACGCGGGAGACGAGCATCCGCGGGCTGAACGGACGGCGGAGGCAGTGGTCGGCGCTCACCCGCAGGTCACACGGGCGCATGCTGGCGCCGAGCAGGTAGACAGCCGGCCTCGGGGCGAGCGGGGCCGGGGCGGGCGGAACGAGGCCGGGCAGCGCCGGGGCGGGCGGTTCGGCCAGCAGGCGGCGGACGCGGCGGGCGTCCAGGCCGGGCATGGTCAGGTCGAGGACGGCGACACCGGCCGCCCCCGCGGCGAGCGCGGCCATGGCCTCCTCCGTTCGGGCGGCTACGGTCACCCGCAGGCCGGCCCGCACCAGGTAACGCCGGGCCAGTTCGGCGACCTCGGGCTCGTGCTCCGCGAGCAGGACGGCGCGGGGCGTCACGGGCACCGTGCGGAGCGTCACACGCGCCGTGCGGGCCGGTTCAGCCCGGGGAGCCGGGTCCACGCAGGGACTCCGTGGGGTCCTCACCGCGGCTGATCGAGTCCCACAGGCTGGCCGGATCCAGCGTGAGGTTCCCGATGGCCGGCGGCACCGGCGCGGCGGAGGACGCGCCCGAGCCGGCCCGGGACGCGCGCCCCGCCGGGGACGGCC
>PLRW01000096.1 GCA_003164955.1 Actinomycetota bacterium | reverse complement strand
CGGGCCGATCGTGGCGAAGTTCCTGGCCGCCGCGGGGACGTAGGGCGCCGGGTCGCTCCTAGGCCGGGAGGACGCCGGAGCGGAAAGAGCGCGGGGGGCGATGCGCCGGGAGGCCGAGGCGGCTTAGTGTCGGGCGGGGCCTCCGGCGGTCAGGGCGAAGCGCGGGGCTACCCCGAAGATTCGTTCCGAAGGTGGCAACGTGGTGAGGGTTGTCCATTCGATGTCACGGAGGCGGTGCAGGCGGCCGGGGCCCCAGGTGCTGGCGGCGAGCAGGCTGGTGAGCGCCTCGGGGGTGGTGCCGGTGCCGAGGGGCAGGCCCGCATGCCACTGGGGGTCGTACTCGGCGTGGTGCTCGTGCGCGTCTCGGTGGAGCCTGCGCACCAGGCGGCGGCCGTAGCTGCGGAACCGTTCGGCGGGATCGGCGGCACTGCCCCAGACGCTTTCGAAAAGCACGAGACGGCCGTCGGGCGCGGCCTGGTGCCACGTGTTCAGCGCCCGACCGGGATCGGGCAGGGTCCAGATCAGGTGCCGTTGCACGACGGCGTGGAAGGGGCCGTCTGGTGGGTCCGCCGCGTCGGCGCAGACGGTCTTGATGGCCAGTCCCGCCCTGCTGGCCTTCGCGGTCAGCTGTTCTAGCATGGCGGGTGCGGAGTCCAGTGCGGTGACCTGGTAACCGAGCTGGGCCAGGTGCACGGACAGGAAACCCGTGCCCGCGCCGACGTCAAGGACGGTTGCCGGTGGCGGTGGGAGCAGGCGCAGCAGTGCCGCGGCCCAGGCGGCGTTGACCGCCGCGGAGCGCGGTATGTGCGTCACGGCTTGGTCGTAGGTGGCGGCGTCGGCGTTCCAGTACGAACGCAGCGCGGCTTGCAGGCTGGGGGCGCGGTCGCTACCGGTGCTGCTGGTCACGGTGTCCTTTCTTCGGCTCTTCGGCTCTTCGGCTCTTCGGCCAAGAGCTGAAACGCTAATGCGACTATTACGTACCTGCTATAAGTTTGCAATAGCTTGGCGATGCGTGGCCGTTCGTGTCCATATAAGCGGTCCCGGGCCGGGAACGCTTTCGATGTTCGGCTCGCGTGCTTCGCTTCCTGACTGAAGCGGCGGAGGAAATCCGCGTCGTGCGCCCATTCCGGCCGCACGACCTTGAGGGCGACGTTCCCTCCGTCATGGCCGCGCGCAAGGTAAACGGTGCCCATGGTCCCCTGACCGAGACGGCTGAGGATCGTGTACTGGCCGATGGCCTTCGGATCTCCGGCTTCCAGCGACGCGCCCGGCGCCGTTATGCGCGGAGCGCGGACTGTTACCCGGAAATTCCAATCCTCAGCCAACGCCGCCTTGAGTTCGTGCTTTTGAATAGCCGTCACGGTTAGCCCTGCCGGCCGCGCCAGACGACTCTGTGCCTGGCTGACCGTGCGGTACGGCGGCGAGGTCGATGACCGCCGCGCAGGCCCTCCCTGTTACGGAGCGGGCTGGGCGCACTGCTTGGCGATGCGCGCCGCGATCGCGTCGAACTCGGCGTCGGTCGCGGCCTGCGCGTCCGCGGCCGTTACCGTGGCAGGGTGGCCGTTACCGCACGTGAACGCCGCCTCGGTCGCCTCTTCGGCGGCGCGCAGCCAGTCGATGACGTCCTTCACGACCAGCTCGCAGCCGGCGCTGGACCGCAGCGTGACGCTGACCGGGCCGGCGCGCGGCTCCAGCAGAGTGACCCGGCGATCCGGGTCGTTGCCCGCACCGAGCCACGCTGCCAGCCCCTGGGCCGCCCGGTCGTCACCGCCGCCGGATACCCCGACCTGGAGCACAGTCCCGGCGTGACCGGTGGCGTCGGCGGTGCGGAGCACGCCGGGCCGGGCCGGGACGAGGCGGAGCACCCCGATCGTCTGCCCGGTCGTCGTCCAGGCAACATCGCTGAGCGGTACCCGCTCCGCGTTGTCCGGGGCGTCCGCGCTCTCGGCGGCGAGCGCCTCCCGCGCGCCGGTCGGGGCGTACCGGATGAGCTGCGCCGCGCGCGTGCTCCCGTCCAGGAGCGGCAACTGCCGGGGGGCGGTGAGCTGGATAAAGTCCTCGTCGAGGATGCTGGCCGCCAGCAGCGCGAGCGCATCGGCGGTGACCGTCTCGATGGTCAGCGGGACCTCCGCGAGCTCGGGTTCGATGAGGTCCGCGTCCCCGACCCGGTCGGCCGCCGGCTCCTGGTCCGGCTGGCCGACCGGGTCCTGCAAGCCGAGGACCGCAGCGACATCGCCCACGATCCGTTCTCTCATGGCCCGCCTGGCCAGCCGCCACCAGGTGACCAGGCGGCGTTGCTGGGCGCGGTACCATGCGGCCGCGGCCTCTTCCAGTGCCAGGACGCCGTGGGCGGCCAGGCCGGACGAGAGCGCGTCCAGTGCCGTCCTGGCCTGGCCAAGCGGCACGGTGGCGAGCCAGCGCCGGGTCGCGCGGCGCCACCAGACGGCCGCCGGACCGCCGAGAACCGCCGCCGCGCAGGCGGTTGCGATGGCAGCGGCCGCGGTCGGCGGTAGGCCGCGGAGCGCGTAGGCGATCCCGGTGCCGACCGCGCCGGCGGCAACGACCAGCGGCCCGAGGACAAGGCCTGGATGCCAGAGCGTGCGGGCCCGTGGTACCTGCGCGAGCTGGGCGGTGAGTCCAGCGGGGAAGCGGGCGGGCTCCCATAGCGGCCCTCCTGGGCCGAGGGCCGCGCAAGCCTGGCCGAGCGCGGTGGCGGCCCGCCAGGCACGCCGGCCGCCGAGTCCGGGCACTAGAGGAAGTCGGCGGGCCGCCCGCTCCGCCTCGGTGAGCAGCCGCTCGCACCGGGCCATCGCGGGGGCGATGGACCATAGGCCGATGAGGAGCTGCCTGATATCAGGGCCGGGAACCGAGGCGATCTCGTGGGGTACGGCCGGGCCGTCGCCCGCAGGGAGCTCCTCGGCCAGCGGGAACAGGTCGAGCGCGGGCCAGCGAATCACGGGGAGTACGGCCGGGGCGGCAACGTTGCCGTCCATCGAGGTGATCGCGGCGAGCGCCGCGTCAAAGACGTCAGGGTCGGCGAGCGCGCCGATGACCTCCGCCTGGGTGGCGGTCCCATCGGGGTCGGCGCCGCCCTCGGCCAGCCGGGTGGTGGTGGTCATCCCCAGGTGCCAGCCGGTGCCGACCGGGTCGCCGACCCAGAGCACGCCCGTACTGGTCGCGTTGTCGGCGGCCACCGCGCCCGGCAGATCGATGGCGTCAGGGTCGGCGAGCGCGCCGACCATCACGCACAGCAGCCGGCCGATGGTGGGGGTGAGCAGCAGGTGCTGGTAGGCGGCGGCATGGTCGGCGAACGCCGCCGCGTCGTCGATGACCAGGACGCGGCCCACGTCGACCAGGCGGCGCCGCCCGCCGTCGGCGGGCGGCGCGGGCAGCCGACGGACGGCTTGCTGCTGGACGCCGGTCAGCGTGTCCGGGCCGATCTCGTCCGCCTCGACGGCATGCGGACCCGAGGCCCCCGCACGCAGATCGAGGCGGATCACGGTCACCGGGTCGGCGCCGTCACCGGGGCGGCTCACTCGGGCACGCCCGTGCCCAGCACATCTCCGTCAGACTCACCCGCCGTGAACAAGTGGACGAGGCCGCGCAGCCCCTCGTCGAGCTCCCGTAGGCTGCCGCCCTCCTGGAGTTGCACGGCGAGTGGCTTCTCCCACGCCTCCCACACGGTGGTCTGCCAGAAGTTGAGGAGAATCTCGACGCGCCGCAACTGGGCGCTTCGCTGGCCGACGGACCGCTGCCGCAGCACGTCGCGGATCGTGGTCAGGACCTGCACCTGCTCCCCGGCGGTGGTCAGGAAAGCCCGGTAAAGTGGGTGACTCCGCGTGCTGAATCCATCATCGGATGGCGTGATAACCGGGGTCAGGTTCATCAGTGCCTCGTACATCTCCTGACGGTTCAGCTCGGTGCCGCCGAGGATCGATAGCTCGTAGGCGGCCAGCAGGGAGCCCCAGGGCGAGGCGGGACCGAAGCCGGTGAGGTCCAGCGCCAGGCGGGCGACGTTGGGGTCGGCATCGGCCCTGATCCGGATCTCGATCCGCGTCGGCTTGTCCTTCGTGCCCGCGACGACGTCCACCTGCCCGTTCCGCATCGCGATCATGAGCTGGTGCAGGATGTCCACCCGCTGCTCGGGGGTGGTCAGCAGCCACTCGTAGTGGTAGCCGCGCCGCTGCCGCCACCGCAGATAGTCCTGGCGCTGCGGCTCGCGGACCGCCGCCTGCCAGGCGCGCAGCACGTCCATCGCCTCGGGGACGTCGGTGACTCCGAGGGCGACGCGGGTCAGCACGACGGTCAGCGACTCTTCCCTCGTGGGGATGAACTCGAAGTCCACCCGCCCCGGCTGCCGCCCGAGTTGCTCCCGGAGCGTAGCCTCCAGGCGCTCTTCCACCTGGGGCTTGCGCGTCGGCAGCACGTTGCCGCTAACCGGGCCGCTCGCGCTGCCGTTCGGGCTAGCGGCATTACCGTTCAGGCCCGGTCCGGGAGCGGTCGCGCCCTGGTCTCGCTGCGGCACGGCCTGGCCGGGCACCGGATCGTCGTCGAACTCCGCCGCCTCGTCTGCCTCCTCCTTGGGGCCGATGGGATAGGCGACCAGTACCCGCACGTCCCCCCGCGCCTCCGGAAGCAGGCCAGGCAGGACAAAGCCGTCAAGCCGGTTCCGGAACCGCTCGCGTTCCTTCGCTGACACTCCAGGCACGGCCATCCCGGAGACGGCCGCGAGCAGGTCGGCCACTTGCGGGATGAGCAGCGAGCCATTCCTGGTGACGCGCCAGATCGCCCCGTCGATGGCCCGCCGCAGGCGCGCGACCGCTCGGGCGGCGCCGAATCGCTGGGCGTCGTCGATGACGTCCGCCCAGAAGCTCGGGCCGAGCAGGGCCGTGAGCATGGCCAGCGGATCCCCGCCCGTGCCGAGTTTCCCGGCGAGCCGCCTGATGAGCTCGGCGCAGAACTCCTGCGGGCCGCGCGGCAGGTCGGGCAGGTAGTAGGGGGCGACCTTCCGCTCGGTGAACAGGTCGCCGACCCGCTGCGCGACCTCGGGTCCCTCGGCCAGTTGGTGCTGCCGTAGCGCCCCGGTCAGGTCGGCCACGGTGTCCTTGAACTGGGTGAGCGTTGGCAGCCACTTCGACTGCTCGGCGGCCCACGCCTGGTTCCACGACATGGTGATCTTGCGGGCGAACCACCGGTCCGGGTCGTCGGCCGGCGGCTCGTCGGGCACGGACCGGAAGACGGCCCGCTCCTGCAGCAGGCGCTCCGCGGTCTGCGGCGCCGGTCCGCCGCGTGACCCGCTGCCCGCTCCTGTGGCGCCGAAGATCGCCCGCGCGGCTCGGAACAGGTCAACCGACCCGTGGTGACCGGGAATGGGGCTGGTCAGGACCGACCTGATGCCCCGCGATGGGTCGAACTCGCGGGCCAGCTCTGGTACCCGCTCGCGGAGAATGTTCCGCAGGTCGCGCATCTCCTCGGTCATCGCCTGGCGCCGGGCGTCGTCCGACAGCCCCGTGCGGACCTTCCCCCGGGCCTCATTCGGCCGGCGGCGCAGCTCATCGAGCCCCGCGGCGTTGAGGAACTGCGTGACCAGCGGGTCGTTGTCCTCCCCGACGTGACCCAGCTCATCGTCGCCGACGGCGAGGGCGAGCAGGTGCGCGGCGAGGATGTCGAGCACCTCGGCGCGCGGCTGGGACAGCGAGGTGACCGCGGCGAGCGACAGTGACCGGCCGCCCACGCCCGACGGCGCGAGGGTCTGCTTAGCCACAACGTTGTTGATGTCGTGCCCCTGCGAGATCCCGGGTCCCTCCGCGCCGCCGCCGGCGGCGCGGTCCCGCACCCCGGCCTTGGTCAGGACGAAAGAGGCGATGGACCTGTGCAGGTCGGTGTCACTGAGGCCGTTCGTCTCGGAGAACAGGTAGGCGGACTGAATCGTCGATGGCTTGATCCTGATCCGCTTGCCACCGGGTCCGGGGTAGGCAACGCTCAGCCCGCGCTCAAGCCCGGCGGCGGCCGCCCCGTAGGTGACGTCGGCGGCCCGCGCGATCTGGTCATCGACGAGCTGAGCCAGGTCAAGCAGCCCGCGGCCGGCGTTGAGCAGCGCGGGCCTGCCGCCGCCCTGCGCGGGTTTGAACGCCGACGGCATGACCACGATCGGGTGGATCATGATGTCGATGCTGCTGCCGTCGAACGCGTCGGCGATCAGATGCATGTAGTCGTAGAACAGGCCGGTCCCGGTGCCGCCGGCCACGGAGAAGACCACGAACACGTCGCACGCGGTGACGGCGCCGCCGCCGCCGAGCGCGGCGAGTGCGGGGCCAGAGCCGCTGAGCGCGTTGATCGCCTCCCTGATCGGGCGCTGCGCG
Organism: Actinomycetota bacterium; assembly: GCA_003164955.1. GTDB lineage: Bacteria > Actinomycetota > Actinomycetes > Streptosporangiales > Streptosporangiaceae > Bog-532. The sequence goes on along the minus strand of PLRW01000096.1, from coordinate 15,531 downwards.
TCGGTGATCCCGCCGGTGCTGGCCATCGTCGCGAACAGGCAAGCCCTGGCGATCGCCGGCAGCTGTCCGGCGCCCCGGGACAACGGCGCGATGTTCGGCTCGCCGGTGGCGGGCGGGAGCCAGTCATGAACTTCCCGGTCAGCGGCGGTTCGCAGGCTCTGCGCCACGTCCGGGTAGCTGCGCTGCAAGGGCACCAGGTTGGCGGCCACCCGCGCGGTCTTCGCCACGGCCAGCTTGTGGTCGCCGTTCAGCGGTGCCGCCTGCCTGCGCAGCTCGATGATCTCCTTATCGTCTAGGTCCACGTAGACGAACTGGAAGCACGGAGGCAGCTCATAGGGCAGGTACTGGCGGGACTCCTTGCCAACCGGGCTCACGCCGTCCGCGCCGCGCAGCGTCCGGCGCAGCCGGAGCTCGAGCCCCGTGCCGATCTTGTGCCCGCTCCCGCCGATGCCGACGTACAGGAGCGCGTTCTGTATCTCCACGTGCGGTCACGTCCTTCCCTGCCTCAGGTCCCTGCTGCCGTTAGGCGTACTGCCGCCAGCGTCGCCGTGCTCGTCGAAATCGCTGAAGTCGTCGTACTCGGTGGGGTCGGGACGCTCGAACTCCTCGTCCCGCCAGCTCGACCCGGTGCTCTGGGGGACCGGCACGTAGTCCTCGTTGTCCTGGTCGTCTAGCCGCGGGTCGGGCAGCTTGGCCCGGGGCGCGTCATCCCGGGTGACCATGAACACGCAGTCATCCAGGCCGGTGCCGGGCGGCGGGTCGAACGGCCGATCCTCCCGGATGGCTGGCGCCGCCGCGACGGGCGCCGCGCCAGGGCCGCCGGCCGCCGCGCTGCCCTGCGCTACGTCCGCAACCGCTGCCGCGTCCCCCGCGCCCGCGCCAGTGCCACCGGGACCGCGGCCGAGTTGCACCGGGCCGCCGGCTCCCGATGCGGCGGCCCGGGTGCCGTTTCCCGTGCCATCCGCCGGGGCCGGCACGGCGATGCCCGGGGCGGTCAGCCGGAACATGCCGTCCTCCGCGCTGCGGGTCAGCAGCAGGACCCGTCCGGACTTCTTGTGGGTGGTCTCGAGGAGCCGAGGGATCCCGCTCGTCGTGCGCCGGACCTCAAACCAGCGCTCGAAGATGTCGGCCTTGTCATCGTCGGGGCCGGTCCAGCGCAGGAACGCCACATCGCCCGGCACGTCCCTGCGCAGCAGGGCGAGGCCGGCGTCGCGGACGTTCTTGTTCGCCGCCCGTTGCTCCGCCTCCGCGCGGGCCGCCGCTTCCCCGGCCCGCCGCGCCCGGTCGGCCTTGACCCGCCGCCGCGTGTACAGGCCCGCGCCGGCGAGGACGACGACCGCGAGGGCTGTCCACGGCCACCACTGCGTGTACCAGGGCGGGGGTGGCCCGACGGTGATGTCGAGGGGCCCCGCGGGGTATTGCGTGCCTGCGACCTCCCACTCTATTTCGCCCTGCACCAGGCCGCGCGCCTGCCCGACGTGGATTGTGACCGGGACGCTCCCGGTGCCGGACCCGATGGTGGCGCCCGGCTGGATGATCCAGGCGTTCCCGGTGCCGTGGAGGCCGGACAGCAGGAAATGGACGCTGTGATTATCCGGCTGCTTGGTGTTATCCAGGTTGGTGACGCTGGCGTCGAAGGTACGCGTACTGCCCGTATCGATCCGGATGTCAGGCGGGATCGACACGGTGATGCGCAGCCCGCCGCCCGGCTGGTAGCTGAGCGTGGCCTGCCCCGCGCCCACGACGCCGGCCGCCTGGACCGTAGCCGTTACCAGCGCGTTGCCCGACTGCCCGAAGGGCACGGTCACCGGCCCGGTGAACTCCCCGTCCGCCGGGCTGAACGTGACCGGCACGGCCACAGTCGTCCCGCCGGCCCGCCACTGCACGGTAACCCGCACGTGGAGCAAGGCCAGTTCGGCCGCGGGGATCGGCCGGACGGTGAGCGGCCTGACCATGACCAGCAGCTGCTTGCGAGAGTCGGAGTCGCCGGTCTCCGGGCTGAAGTTGACGTTTAGGTCGACCTGGCCCTGCCAGAGCACCTGCGTGCTGACTACCTGGGGCTGCCCGCTGTGGTTATCGAAGGTCACCGCCCACCGGCCGGGGACCGGGTAGTCGAGGTGCAGCGCCTCCTGCGTGGCCGCCGCCCCACTGCTGCTCAGCTGGTAGGCGGCGCCGTCCAGCTGGCCCGTGGCCCGCGCGGTATCGGCGACGTGGCCGCCGTCCCGATCGGTGTAGGTGACGGTAACAGCCCGGTCGCCCTTGTTGACGATGATGGAGCCGAGCGTGGTCAGCGGGTCCACGGCCACGTATTGGGTCACGGACTTTCCGGGCTGCAGCACCTGCCAGTGGCCAGGCCCGGCGGTCGCGCAGCTGGCTGCGGCGAAGGCCCGGAGCAACTGCTGCTGGATCTGTTCGGTCTCCTTCGTGCCGGTCACGCTGGGCGGCACCGTCGTGGCCCGTGGGGCGCCGCCGCTGCCGGCCGGGCAGGTCCGGATGGTCTGCGCGCCGCCGCCCGCGATCGCGTCGAGGGCGCCCCGGTCCGCCGCGCCAAACCCGACCGGCCAGATCTCGATGCCCCGCTGGTCCAGGCCGCGCAGGACCACGCCGGACAGCTGCCGCTGGGCGGCGGCGGTGGCGAAGGCACTGCCGAGGTCGAGCGTGCCATCGGTGAGCATGAACACGAGCGGCACCCGGCCCTGACCCGCCGTCCCCTCCGCGGTCAGCACCTGCCCGGCCACGGTGAGCGCTGCGTCGAAGTCGGTATTCCAAGCGTCGGGCGGGCGGGCCGCGATCCGGCTGGCGCAGGCGTCCAGGATGGCGATGTCCTGCTGCGTGGCCACCGGGGTCGGGCCGCAGATCTTGTCCACGGCGGCCGACTCCGGCTCGCCGGGCGGGGCGCTGCCGAAGCCGTAGATGGCGACCCGTGAGTCGGCTGACCACGCCGCGCTGGCAATCTCCGCCGCCGCCTGCCGCTCGCCCGGTAGCTCCCCCGGATAGCGGCGGGAGCCTATGCTGCCGGACTCGTCGGCCAGGATGATGACGTCGGTGGGCGTCGCCTCGCTGAACGGCGCGGCCGTGTATGTCGCCGGGGACGCGCCCGCCGGGGCACCGACCAGCGCCGCCAGGGCGAACGGGACGCTGAGGGTAACCGCCGCGACCATTCGGAACCTCATGGAGCTCCTTAGCCCGAGGGAACGTCCTGCCTGTGCGCTCTCATCGCTATCGATGGACGGCCGCCCGCACCCCATCAGAGCGCGCACTGGACCGGTGGCTTGGACATGCCCGCCATCGCGGCCAGCCCGAGCCGCGTGCGAACGCAGCCGAGTTCTGATAGTCCTTCGCCATGTCGATAATGCCGTTAAGGTGCATCAGGCTGCATTTCACAATTAAGCCTCTCCGGGCCCTCCAGCTGCTTCTAATATCTTAGCTGCCCCCGGGCTCGCGCCGCCAATTACTACGGCCGAGGCGACTGGCGACGCAGTCCCACATGTCTCCAGGTTAACAATGCGACGGAATGACCCAATGCGATTACAGAAAGCACGAGCCGACCAGGTATGACATAACGGGCGTTCGCGGGGGATGCGGCATAAGCGCCGGCGACAGCCGCGGGGCGATCAGGAGGGCGGCCTCACCGCGAACGAGAACCGCCGTTACGAGCGGCCACGGAACCCGTGGCGCATGCCATCTGAAGTGCGCAGATCAGGCCGATCTAGAGAGCCGTGGTCTGCTGTGGTCCGGCCGGGCCTCAGCACTCAGGCGCATCATGTATGCGGTCGGCCGACAAAAAACCTGGAGCCGGTTCACCATGATTGATTTCGGGCCAAGGGGATCCGTCGGAACTTTCTACGAAAATCTGATCAATCCTATCCAGGGAGACCGGGCGGGCAGTGAACTTTCGCTGAGCAGCTTGTTACATAAATTAAATATCGAGTGATTACGCAATTCCTGGCTGGAAGGGTGAGACAAGGCGATTCTTCCTGGCGAAATCCAGGATATTTCCGGAAGCCAGTCTCAGCCGTCTCCAGCAGGACGCGGGACTCAAGCGCTGCGACGTGCTCGACATCAGCGGCCGGTCGTCCGTACCGGCGTTATGCGCGGAAGCAGACTGTTACAACAGTTAGGCGATGCGTGGCCGTCGTGGTCCATAGCGGTCTCGCATGGGCGGATTACTTCTTCCCGCCCTTCCAGGGGAGAGACGGGTTTGCGGAAATGTCGGCGGGGTCTGTTATTATCGAACTAGCGATCGAAAGACGCCAGCGAGGTGCCACCGGGGAGTAATCCGGCTGGCCAGGCAACGACCGGTCCCTGACCGGTACCGATGAGGACAGCCGCCCGTGAGTGCGACTGCGCCGTCCGGCTGTCGTGCCGGGCGCGGGTGTTTGGGCCCTGGGGAGTGTCCTGCCGTGCGGCGGGCCCGGCCTGTTGTTTCCCATTTCCCTGATCCTTGCCTGCCGGGGGGTGATTCCGTCCATGTGCACACGTAACGAGCCGGCCGTACCGTCCAGTACGGTGCAGGCACTGGCCATGGTCCGTGCCGGGCTGGGTTACCTCGCCGCCTGTGACGCCGCTGCCTTGGAGACCGCGGTGCAGGCCGAGGCGCTGGTCGGGCTGGAACAGGCCGAAGCGCAGCATACCGCCGCCCGGGCGAGGATCCTGGCCGCGTTCACCGCGCAGGACGGGTACCAGGCCGACGGGCAGTACGGAGCGAAATCCTGGCTGCGGGCCTTCACCAGGATCACCCAGGGCGCCGCCGCCGGGGCCACGGGATGGGCCCGGCGACTGCAGGCCCATCCGGTGATCGCGGGCGCGCTGGCTGCCGGGCGGCTGAGCAGTTCGTGGGCCAAGCAGGCCTGCGACTGGACCGACCAGATCCCCGAAGACCACCGGGCCGACGCGGACCAGATCCTGCTCGCCGCCGCGCTGGGCGGCGCCGATATCCACGACCTCAAGGCACTGGCGCGGGAGATGATCGAACGGGCCCGGACCACCCCCGACTCCGATGGTGACGGGGGCTTCGGGGACCGGGCGCTGTGGCTGGAGACCACAATCGGCGGGGCGGGGCGGCTGCAAGGGGACCTGACCCCCGAATGCGCGGCCAGCCTGCAGGTGATCCTGGACGCCTTGTCCCAGAAGGGCGGCCCCGAAGACGCCCGCACCGCAGCCCAGCGCCGGCACGACGCGCTGAAAGCGGCGTGCGAGCGGCTGATCGCCGCCCCGGACATGTTGCCCGGCCGCGATGGCCAGCCCGCCCACGTCCAGGTCCATATCGACCTGGCCACGTTGCGCGGCCTCCCGGGCGCCCCGGGCCTGGAAACCGGCTGGTCTAATAGCCCCGGCCCCGGCCGGAGCCTTGCCCGTGCTGCCGCTGATCTCCCCGGGGCGGTCCACCTTTCCGGCCCGGCGGCCGAAGCAGCCACGTGTGACGCGGTGATCACTCCGGTGGTATCCGGGCACATCGACTGGGCGACCCTGGACCAGCTCACCGACCTCTTCCTGCGCGCGAACGGCCACATCCAGCTCACCACGGACAGCGACGGCCAGCCGCCCACAGAGCAGAACCACCAGCCGGCCGTGGACCGGGACGGGGAGCCCGCCCGGGCGATCTCCCCCGCCACCCGGCAACGGCTGCGGGACACGCTGCTGCAGATGAGCATCGACCTTCTGTCCGGGCCCGGCGGGCTCGCCGCCTGCTTGCGCACCACCTCGCTGGGTGCGCCCTACACGAGCCTCAGCCAGCCGCTGGACGTCGGCCGCAGCACCCGCACCGTCCCCCCGCATCTACGCAAGGCCGTCATCCAGCGGGACAAGCACTGCCAGTTCCCCGGTTGCCACCAGCCCCCGCAGGTCTGCGACGCCCATCACCTCATCCACTGGTCCCAGGGTGGCGCGACGGCCCTGGGAAACCTGCGCCTGTTGTGCCGGTTCCATCATCTGATCGTGATTCACCGGTGGGGCTGGAAACTGGCCTGCCACCCCGACGGCACCACCACCGCCACCAGCCCGGACGGGCGGGTCCTGCACAGCCATGGACCACCCGGCCTAACAGCGTGAGCCTGCGCCCGGCCGACCGTTCGGATGGGCCCGACCTCCGCCTGGGCGGACCCGTTACTCGCGGACTGCAGCGACACGGGACGGCCGCGCCAGGCGGGCGCGTCAGCTGGTGTCGGGCCGGAAGACGAGGACCAGGACCCGGACGGCCAGGATCGCGGCGACCACCAGCAGGCAGTACCCGAAGAAGGCGTACAGGGTGACCGTCCGGGTCACGCTCGGGCCGCCGTGCAGGCCGATCATCATCACGGCCATGATTCCGGCCGCGGCGGCCAGGAACGTCAGCAGCACCTGTTGCAGCAGGCCGGTGACGAAACGCCGGTCGGACGCGTCGGCGAGGTGGCGGACGTTGACGCTGAGCCGCCCCGCCTCCAGCGCGCCCGCGATCCGGTCGATGCGGCGCGGCAGGCGGCGCAGCATGGGCAGCAGTGACGTCAGCTCGTCCATGGCCGTCCGCCGGAGCGAGTCCGGGCTGAACTGCCCGGCGAGCTGCTCGGCGGCGAACCGGCGCGCCTCGGCCACGATGTCGAACCCGGGCGCGAGCAGGGTCAGCGTGCCCTCCATGGTGGCAAGCGCGCGGAAGACCGCCGCGATCTCGGGCGGTACCGCCAGACCGTGATCGGCGATGATGCGGAACAGGTCGGTGAACATCCGCACGTCCGGGGTGATCCCGGCCGCGACGTGCCGGGCCGCGAACCGGCCCAGCGCCCGCTCCAGGAGCGGCTCGTCCAGATCCCCGGGGCGCTCCACCACGTCCAGCAGCGCGTCGGCCAGCGCGGCGGGGTCGCCCCGCTCGAGGGCCAGCAGCAGGCGCTGCAGCGCGGCGCGCAGGCCGGCGTCGATACGGCCGACCGAGCCGAAGTCGAGGAGGCCGAGCGTCCCGTCGGTGAGCAGCAGCACGTTCCCAGGGTGCGGATCGGCGTGGAACGTCCCGTCCAGCAGGACCTGGCACAGCAGGGCATCCAGCAGGCCACGGGCGAGCGTGGCCCGCGCGCCGGCGGGCAGCGCCGCGGCGGCCAGCGGGTGGCCGGCGAGGTACTCCATGACGAGAACCTTTTCGCCGCACAGCGGCAGGTGCGGGACCGGCACCCGGATGCTGGCGCCGCGTTTGGCCGCCGCGGCGGCCACCGCGGTCATGTTGCGGGCCTCGATCCGCAGGTCGAGTTCCTCCAGCAGCGCGTCGGCAAAGCCGTGCGCCAGGTCCACCGCGCCGACGGCCCGGCCCCAGTTCGTGCTGCGCTGCAGCCGGGCCGCGAGCCGGACCACGATGTCCAGGTCCCGGTCGACCACGCCACGTACGTCCGGGCGGCACACCTTGACCGCCACCCGGTCCCCCGAGGGAAGCGTCGCCGCGTGGACCTGCGCGATCGAGGCCGCTGCGATCGGCTCCTGGTCAAAGCCCGCGAACACCTCATCCAGGTCGGCGCCCAGCTCGGTGCGGAGCACGCCGGCGATCTGCGGCCAGGGCACCTGGGGGGCATCATCCTGCAGATGACTCAGCTCGCTGATGAACTCGGGCGGGATCAGGTCCCGGCGGGTGGATATCACCTGGCCCAACTTGACGAACGTGACCCCGCCGTCCTCCAGGGCCAGCCGGAGCGACCGGGCCAGCCGGGCCCGCCCTTCGGAGGTGGCAAGCTCCGAACGGCGCCCGCCGCGCAGGTAGGGCAGCAGTCCGCGGCGGACCAGGATCCGGCTGATCTGCGAGTAGCGGCGGGTGCGGCCCAGTTGCCGGCGCAGGCTGCGCAGCACGTACAGCGGGCCGGGCAGCGATCCGCTCGGCACCAGCGCCTCGGAGACGACCAGGAAAACCATGCCCACCAGCAGCGCGATAATCACGCCGAGGAGCACGAACAGCAGGCCGGGAAGGGTGGTCCGCGTCCTGCTGACCGATGAACCGCCGAGGGCCAGGATGATGGGCGAGGCGCAGAAGAAGGCGATGAATCCGGCCAGCAGCGTGCGCAGCGCCGACAGGGGCAGGCCGAGGAGCCGCCGCACGACGAACGCGAACAGCAGCACCGTCAGGGCGGTGGCGATGGCGGCCAGCGGATAGTTCAGGACGGTCATGGGCGTGAGCCCAGGGGGGTGCCGCTCACATCTGCAGCACGGCGGCGCCGTGGACGCGCTCGGCCTCGAGGTCGGCGAGGGCGCGGGCGGCCTGGCTGAACGGGTACGGGGTGGTGGTCACCTTGATCTTGAGGCGTTCGGCCAGGGTGAGAAACTCCTGGGCGTCGCCGCGGGTGTTGGAGGTGACGCTGCGCAGGTTGCGCTCCTGGAAGAGGTGCTTGGAGTAGTTCAGCGACGGGATGTCGGTCAGGTAGATCCCGGCGACCGCGAGCGTGCCGTTGCGGTCCAGCGCGGCCAGCGCGGCCGGCACGATGTCGCCGACCGGCGCGAACAGGATGGCCGAGTCCAGCGGCACCGGCGAGGGATCAAAGGAATCCTGGACCGACGCCGCGCCCAGGTCACGCGCCAGGTCGCGGGCGGCCGGGGCGCGGGTGAAGACGTGCACCTGGGCGCCCTGCGCCATCGCAACCTGCGCGGCCAGGTGCGCGGAGCCGCCGAACCCCCAGATGCCCAGGGTCCCGCCCGGCGGCACCTCGGCCCGGACCAGCGCCCGGTAGCCGATGATGCCGGCGCACAGCAGCGGCGCGAGCTCGGTGTCGCTGAACCCGCCGGGCAGCGGGTGCGCGAACGCGTCGGCCACGGTCAGGTACTCGGCGTACCCGCCGTGAATGTCCCAGCCGGTGTAGCTGGACCCGGGGCACAGGTTTTCCTGGCCGCGGCGGCAGAACCGGCACGATCCGTCGGTACCGGCCAGCCATGCCGCGCCGACCCGGTCGCCTTCGCGGAACCGGCTCGTGCCGGGGCCGGTGGCCGCCACCTGCCCGACCACCTCGTGGCCGGGCGTCGTCCGGGGGTGGTGCGGCGGCAGGTCGCCCTCGGCCAGGTGCAGGTCGGTGCGGCAGACGCCGCACGCGATGACCTTGACGAGCAGCTCGCCGGGCCCCGGCTCGGGTACCGGCCGGTCGGTCAGTTCCAGCGGCCCGGATGACATCGGCCCGGGCTTGGCAACAACCCATGCACGCATGTGCCTAACGTTACGGCCCCGGCTGCGCGCTGGTTAGCCGGCACCGGGACACTAGGGGCGGAAACGAACCTGAGTGAGGAGCACGAGGCGCATGAACCGCGAGGAACGCAGGCAGTTCGTCCGGGACCACCGAACCTGTGTCTTCGGCTACAACCGCCAGGAGCACGGCCCGGCGATGACGGTCGTCTACTACATCATGGACGGCGACGACATGCTGATCTCGACCATGGCCGACCGGGCGAAGGCCAAGGCCGTGCAGCGGGACCCGCGGGTGAGCATCTGCGTGCTGAACGAGCAGTGGCCGCTCGGCTACCTGCAGGTCTACGGGCGCGCGGTGCTGGAGCCCGATCCGGTCCAGGCCACCGACCTGCTGCGGCAGGTCATCGACCTGATGGCCGGCGAGCCGATGCCCGCGTCCAAGTTCCCGGCCATCGAGAAGATGGCGCGGGACGAGAAGCGGGTCGTGCTGCGGGTGACGCCGTACTCGACGTTCGAGACGCCGCCGCGGCACGTCTACCAGCCCGACGACGTGGACACGCTGACGCACTTCACGAGCACCAGCATGGAGTGGTGAGGGGGCCGGGCCCACTGAGAAGGTAAGGGGGCGGAGCGGTCAGGGGCCCAGCGGGAGCTTGATGACGAGCACGTCGGAGAGGGCGGGGAGGCGCGTCCGGGCCACCTTGCGCCAGCCCCACTTCAGGAAGGCGTTCTGCGCGGGGATGGCCGCGGGCGGGACGGTCAGCGTCGCCCGTTCCTCCGGCCGGCCCGCCAGGAGAAGGTCGTGCAGGGCCCGGCCGATGCCCTGGCGCCGCCAGGAGGCGCGCACCAGCAGGCCGCCGACGGCGAAGGTGCGGCCGGGGTACTCGGCGCTGACTTCCGCCGGCACCGGGGCGGTCAGGTCCCGCCACCAGGAGGTGGCGGGCCGGAGCGGCATTCCGTACGCGTAGCCAACCAGATAGCCGCCGTGGCGGGCCTCGGCCAGGACGAAGCCTGGCTGGCGGCGCTGGACCCGGAAGCGGTCCGCGAACTCCGCATCGTCAACGGAACCAGCACCGCCGGAACCAGCACCGCCGGAACCAGGGGCAGGCGCATAGACCTCGGCGTGCAGGGCCCGCACCTCTTCCGCGGGCGCGTCAGACCCGTCGAGCAGGTCGAACGTGATGCCGGGCACAGACACGACATGGACTACACGACAGGGACTAGTGCAGGCGGGCCTGCCAGTCGGCGGGCACCCGGCCGGTGGGGCCGGGGGTGGACTGGTCCAGCGGGTGGTGGTGCGGCGGGGCCAGCTCCGGGCCGCGCTCGTAAAGCTGCTCGCCCGGGTAGCTCCAGAACCAGGCCTCGCCCGGCTCGAAGCTCTGGATGACCGGGTGACCGGTCTGGCTGGCGTGCCCGCTCGCGTGCTGCGACGGGGAGGAGTCACAGCAGCCGATGTGCCCGCACTGCGCGCACCGGCGCAGGTGGAACCACCAGCCGCCGGCCGCGTCACACTCGGCGCAGCCGTTCCCGCTGGGCGGGGCGGACGGGTCCACCCCTGGTACGTCGGTCATGCTGGCTCCTGCTAGTCGAGGGTGGGCTAGTCGAGNNGGGCTCGGCGGGCTGGGCGGGCCCGTCCGGCGCCGGTGCGGTCAGGGGCAGCCAGACCCAGAAACGGGTGTCGCCGGGGACCGACGCGAGGTTGATCTCGCCGTGGTGCTTCTTGACGACGATCCGCCAGGAAATGTCGAGCCCCAGGCCGGTCCCCTCCCCCACCGGCTTGGTGGTGAAGAACGGTTCGAAGATACGCGGCTGGATCTCCGGCGGGACACCCGGACCGGTGTCACCGAACTCGACGCGCAGCTTTTCGCGGTCCATCGCGGTGCGCACGGTGAGCGTGCCCTGGCCGCCCATGGCCGAGACCGCGTTGTCGATCAGGTTCGTCCAGACCTGGTTGAGCTCGGCCGCGTAGGCCGGGATCTTCGGGAGGGCCCGGTCGTAATCCTTGACGACCTTGATCCCCTTGCCGATCTTGCCCGAGAGCATCAGCAGCGTGCTGTCCAGCAGATCGTGCACGTCGATCTCCTGGTACGGCGCCCGGTCCAGCTGGGAGTACTGCTTGGCCGCACCGACCAGGTGCATGATCCGGCCGGTGGAGTCCTGGATCTCGTTCATCAGCAGTTCGGTCTCGACGGTGTAGGTCAGCCACCGGATCGCGCCCTCCAGGTGCTCGTTCTGGGTGATCTCGGCTACCTGGTCGAGCCACTCGGTGTCCAGGCCCGCCTGGACCAGGACCGGGGCGAGGTCCCAGCCGCCCTGGATGCCGTACCCGTCGAGCCAGTCGCCCACCGCGTCCTCGGCGTCGGACGCCTCCATCGGGCCCAGCACCGGGGCCTTGGCCACCCGCTCCACGGCCCGTTCCTGAAAGTCGATCAGGCCTTCCAGAATGTCGTGGTGGTAGGGGTGCTTGGTGAGAATGCCGAGCTTGTGCCGCATCCCGGCGACCCGGTCGCGCAGCGCCGAGGTCGCGCTGACCGCCGCCGCGGCGGGGTTGTTCAGCTCGTGCGTGAGGCCCGCCGACAGCGCGCCCAGGGCCAGCAGCCGCTCCCGCTGGCTGACGGCCTGCTGGGCGGCCTTATTGCCGAAGAACGCCCCTTCCAGCAGGTGCACCGCGAGCGGGAACCATTCGGTCATCATCTGCGCGAAGCACGCCGCGTCCAGCACGAAGAAACGGGACGGCACCGTCACCCGCAGGGAACTGTTGTAGTTCTGCGGGGCGCGCTCACCCAGGTAGGACTGGAAGGCGCCCGCGTAGACGCCCGGATCGGAGGTCCGGTTGACCTCGATGTCGTCGCTGCCCACCCGGCGCAACAGCACCAGGGTGCCCTCCAGTAGCACGTAGAAGCAGGTGGCCGGGTCGCCCTCGGCGTAGACGGGGCCCGGCGGGAACACCTCCACGCGGCCTTCCTGGCACAGCCACTCGACTTGACCGGGGCTCAGCTTCTCGAACAGGAACAGCGAGCGCAGTTCGTCCGGCTGGCACTCGAGGGGCGGGCCGGGCTGGGACGGGCCGGCGGGGAGCGGGCCGGCGGGGGGCGGGGCGGTCACAGCTTCTCCAGGTAACGATGAACGAGCATGACGGCCATGGCGCCCTCGCCGACGGCGGAGGCGACGCGCTTGGCGGACTCGGCGCGGACGTCACCGGCCGCGAACACACCTGGGACGCTGGTCTCCAGGTGGTAGGGCGGGCGGTCCAGCGGCCAGTCCGCCGGCTGCTCACCGCCCACGGACAGGTCGGGGCCGGCCAGCACGAAACCCCGGTCGTCCCGCGTCACCACGCCGTCCAGCCAGCCGGTCAGCGGCGCGGCGCCGATGAAGACGAACAGCCACGAGGCGTCGACGTCCTCCTCGGTGCCGGTGTTCGCGTCGCGCAGTGTGAGGCCCTCCAGGTGGCCGTCGCCGCGGGCGCCGACGACCTCGGTGCAGGTGCGGACCTTGATGTTCGGGACGTTCTCGACCTGCTCGATGAGGTAGTGCGACATCGACTTGATCAGCGACGGCCCGCGCACCAGGATCGTCACCGACCGGGCGCCGCGAGCCAGGTAGACCGCGGCCTGCCCGGCGGAGTTGGCTCCGCCCACGATGTAGACGTCGTTGCCGATGCAGCCGGCCGCCTCGGTCAGCGCGGAGCCGTAGTAGACCCCGCAGCCGGTCAGCGGCTCCAGGCCCGGCGCGCGGTGCCGCCGGTACTCGACCCCGGTGGACAGGATCACGCTGTGCGCGTCCAGGGCGGACCCGTCGGAGAAGCGGACGGTCCGGGCCGATCCGTTGATCTCCAGGCCGGTCACCTCGCGGGTGGTGAGCACCTCCGCGCCGAACTTGGCGGCCTGGCGGCGGGCGCGCGAGGTGAGCTGGGAGCCGGACACCCCGTCCGGGAAGCCCAGGTAGTTCTCGATCCGGGAGCTCTGGCCGGCCTGGCCGCCGGTCGCGGTCCGCTCCACCAGTACGGTCCGCAGGCCCTCGGACGCCCCGTACACGGCCGCGCCGAGACCGGCCGGGCCGCCGCCGATGACGATGAGGTCGTAAAAGTCGGACGACGGCGTGGTGGCCAGGCCCACGCGGCCGGCCAGCTCGGCGTCGGACGGCGCGACCAGGACGTCGTGCTCCAGCGTGATGACCACGGGCAGCGTGAGGCCGTCCTCGTTGGCCGCCTCCAGCAGCCGCTTGCCCTCCGGCTCGTCCGAGGCGAACCAGCGGTAGGGCACCTGGTTGCGGGCCAGGAACTCGCGTACCTCCGACGACCGCGCGGACCAGCGGTGCCCGATCACCTTGGTCTCGGGCACCACCCGGTGGTCCGAGGCCCGCCACGTCTCCAGCAGTGCGTCCACCACCGGGTAGAGCTTCTCCTCCGGCGGGTCCCACGGCTTGAGCAGGTAATGGTCGAGGTCGACGACGTTGATCGCGTCGATGGCGGCGCTGGTGTCGGCGTAGGCGGTGAGCAGGACGCGCCGGGCGCCCGGGTACACGTCCATCGCGCGTTCCAGGAACTCGACGCCGTTCATCTGCGGCATCCGGTAATCGGCCAGGATGACGGCAACCTGATCGCCGCGCAGCTTCAGTTCGTGCAGTGCGTCCAGCGCGGACTGACCGGACTCCGCGCGGACGATCCGGTACTGGCTGGCGTAACGTCTCCGCAGGTCACGGGCGACCGCGCGGGACACGTCGGGGTCATCGTCGACAGTCAGGATCGCGGTCCGCGCCGAATCGGCGGGGGTCGGCGGCATGCAGCGCTCCGTATGTTCGTGGGCTCCGTGGCCGTTCCGTTCGGAAAAATAGGGCAGACGGGCATATGGAGCCATCGTAGGTGGCCCGTGCCGGGAATGCCTGCCCCGGGTTTCCGCTCCCCGCGTAACGGGGAGGGCGGGCAACTACGTTAAGCGGCCGGTGGCGGATCGCCGGCAGAGGGCGACGCAGAGGGCGGCTCGGTGGAGGGCGGCTCGATGTGAGGGACCAGGTGCACGCTCACGCCGAGCTGGTCGAGGAGGCCGCCGGCCTTCAGGCCCAGCAGCTGCCAGGCACGGGCGATGCCGACGCCGAACATGACGTAGACGAACGTCGCGGTGCGGTCGGCCGCGCCGGCCGGGGTCTCGGGCAGGAACCCGGTGACCAGCTGGGCCGCGTAGACCAGCAGAATCACGCCGATGAAAAACGGCCAGCGGTTGCTGAGGTGCAGGTGCCGGTTGCGCCAGAGCCGGAGAGCGAGGCCAGCGGTACTGCTGAGCCCGAGCGTGCCGAAGATGACGGCGCCGTACTGCAGGCCGCTGCCCGGCTGCAGGCCGATCAGCGAGACGAACAGCGCGTCCACCAGCGCGGTGAACGCGGTGGCGGCGACCGCCTGGTGCTCGACGGACCGGGCATCGCGCAGCCGTTCCGGCGAGAGCGACAAGGCGACGAACAGCAGGCCGATGAGCGCGCCCGCCACGGTCGCGGCACCTTCGAAGAAGGCTGAATATGAGGCCACGGCGACCAGCCTGCCGGGCGCCGCGGCCCCGGCGCTACCCCGCCCGCCCGTTTTGCGGCGGCCTGCCCTTTTGCGGCGGCCTGCCCTTTTGTGGCGGATTGATACGGGCGATCAGTGCTTGAAGGCGTCGCGGACGTTCTTGCCCGCGTCCTTAACCTGCTCACCGACCTGCTTGGCGTTGCCTTCGACCCGGTCGGCGCGGCCTTCGCCCTCCAGCCGCGGGTTATCTGTGGCGCGCCCAGCTTCTTCCTTCGCGCGGCCCTTGCCAACTTGCATCTTGTTCTTGAGCTTGTCCATTGCACCCATGCCCGCTAACTGCCCCCGATTTCCGCCCCTATGCGGTTCCCGGGCCTCTTTAGGCGGCCGGCTCGTCTTTAGGCGGTCGGCTCGTCGCCGAGGGCGGCGGGGCGGGGGGTGTGGCTGTACTGCGACCAGGAGCCCGGGAACAGCCGCCCCTCCCCCAGGCCGGCGTACTCCAGAACGAGCAGGTTGTGGCACGCCGTCACGCCGGAACCGCAGTAGCTCACGACCCGCGCGGCGTCCGTGACGCCCACGCCGGCCAGTCGCTCCCGCAGGCGGGCGACGGAGAGGAAGGTGCCATCGGGGGCGAGGTTCTCGCGACAGGGCAGATTGCGGGCGCCGGGAATATGCCCGGGGCGCGGGTCGACCGGCTCGCTGTCACCGCGGTAGCGCGACCGGTCGCGGGCGTCGAGGACGACCAGGCCCGGATCGGTGGCGTCGCCGAGACCGGCGAGGCGGTCCGTGGGCCAGGGACGCGGCGTGAACCGGGCGGGCGCCTGCTCCGGCGGGGCCTTTTGAAGCGGGGTCTTTTCCAGCGGGGTCGGTTCCAGCGGGGTCTTTTCCAGCGGGGCCTGCTCCAGCGGGCCCTGATAGG
>PLRW01000075.1 GCA_003164955.1 Actinomycetota bacterium | reverse complement strand
GTTCTGAACAGTTATCTGCACTAAGTCGGCCTCCTTGATCATTGGTCTCCGAGTCGAGGTCAAGGGAGGCGGAAGTGGATCTTCGCCGTCAGCTGATGGAGGGCCGGGTAGCGATCCCGCGCGTTGGGTCGGTCGAGCTGGACGGGCGGCCGAATCTGCCGTTCGTGCTGGTTGACGGCCGTGGTGCCGAGGTGGAGCCGGTCAGCGAGTACCTGCGAGAGCTGGCCCTAGGGGATTGCAGCTTGCATACGTGCCGTAGCTACGCGAGCGGGCTGCTGCGGTGGTTCCGGCTGCTGTGGGCGCTGGGCGTCGGCTGGGATCGCGCGACGGAGTCGGAGGTCGCGGTCATGGTGGCGTGGCTGCGGACCGCGCCGAATCCGCAGCGCGAGCGCTCGGCCGCGTCGCCTGCTGCGGGCTCGGTGAACCTGGTGACGGGCAAGGCGATGCTGGGGCCGGGGTACTCGAAGCGGACGATCAATCATGCGATGTCGGTCGTGAGCGGCTTCTACGCGCACCACGGGCGATTCGGCCGGGGGCCCGTGGTCAACCCGGTGCCGTCATCGCCGGAGCGTCGGCGGGCGCTGTCTCACCTGAGCCCGCTGGAGCCCAAGCCCGCCGTCGGCCGGGCGAGGCTGCGCCAGAAGGTCTCGGACCGGCCGCCGCGGGCGATTCCGGATGACCGCTGGGACGAGCTGTTCGCCGCGATGGGGTGCGAGCGGGACCGTGCCCTGCTGGAGTTCTCGGTCTCCAGCGGCGCCCGTGCCGCCGAGCTGCTCGGCGTCTGCCCCGAGGACATCGACTGGGCGGGCCGCCAGGTCTACGTGATCTCCAAGGGCACGCGGCTGCGCGAGCCGGTCCCGGCCTCGCCGCGGGCGTTCATCCACCTTGCGCACTACCTTGACGAGGGCAGCCGGCGGCGCGCGGGCGAGCCGGTCTGGCGGACTCTGCGCGGCCCTGACCGGCCGCTGAGCTACTGGGCGCTGCGGCGGGTCCTGCAGCGCGCCAATGACCTGCTGGGCGCTAACTGGAGCTGGCACGACTGCCGGCACACGGCGGCCGCGAGGATGGCGGCCGGCGAGGAGCTTACGCTTCCCGAGGTCCAGGCCATCATGCGGCACGCCAGCATCCAGACCACCAGCCGGTACCTGGCAGTTCGCGTCGAGGAGCTGTTCGACAAGCTCACCCAGCACTACAACCTGCCCAAGGCTGCCGCGAGCTACCCGGCCGGCTACTCTGCCGACGACATCGCGGCCGTCTTCGGCGCCGGCAGTGCCCCGTGAGCGAGATCACGGCGCGCCGCACTACCGGCCTCAGCAGGCGGCACGCCCCGGGCGCAGGGGAGCCCGGCTTCCCGAGCCGCTACCTCGGGCCGGAAACCCGCACCGAGCCGGCCGTGGCGGCCGCGCCGCCGAGGCCGCACGGCGACCTGAGCCGGGCGCCCGTGAGCCTGCTCGCCGGGCTGGCACGCGATACCTGGGAAGCGGACGAGGCCACCGTCAGGCAGCGTGCCCAGGGCGCGCAGGTGATCCTGGAGTACCTGCGGGACTTTCCCGGCGGCACCTGGCAGCAGCGGTGGGACGCCAGCCCGCTCGGGCGCGGCGAGATCCCGGCCAGTGCGCTCGGCTCGCGCCGCACGACCGGGGTGTCCGTCTCGCCCGGCCTGCGCTCGCTGTTCTGCCTGCGGGCACTCCAGCCCTTTAACCTGGCGTTCCGGGTCAACGCATTCCAGGGGTACTCAGAGTTCTTCGTCCAGGCCCAGCGCGATCCGCTGCTGGACAAGTTCGCGGAGCACGCCAGGTCCCTCGGCACGTCCTGGCGGGCGCGGCACGACGCGGTCTCCGAGCTGTGCTCTCTGCTGACCATCCAGGGGGTCGCGATCGCGGACGTGACCCCTGGGGCGCTGCTGCACCACGCGCACGAGACCCGCAGCGTCCGGGCGGCCATGCCGGATGTGACCATGTCGGCGGCCAGCCGCTTCGTCGGCCGCTCCACGTGGGACGTGCTGCACTCGATGGGCGTGTTCCCGCCGGGCACGCCGCTGACGATGCGGGCCGCGCTGACCAGGGGGCAGCGGCCGGTGGAGGAGCTCGTCGGCCGCTATTCCATCCGCAACCAGGAAGTCCGCCAGCTGCTTATCGACTACTTCCGCCGACGCGCCGCCGACCTGGACTACGCCAGCCTCAAGACGCTCATCCTCACGCTTGCCCACCACTTCTGGGAGAAGATCGAGGCTGCCAGCCCCGGTCAGGCCGACCTGCGGATCTCCCCCGAGACCTACGAGGCGTGGCGGCACTCCATCCGCCTCAAGGCCGACGGCAGCGAACGCCGCCACCAGGAAGAGATCGTGCTCAACGTCCGCAGCTTCTACTACGACCTGCACACCTGGGCGGCCGGCGAGCCGGAGCTGTGGGCCAGGTGGGTCGCTCCCTGCCCGGTCCCGCCGGGTGAGTTCCGCGGCCTCGGCGCACGGCGGCGCCGGGTCAACGAGCGCTCCGCCGAGCGGACCCGCCAGCGCCAGCCCCTGCTGCCCCTCCTCGTCAAGTACGCCGAAGACCGCTATGACCACACCCGCGTGATGCTGGAGCAGGCCCGAGACGCTGCCGAGGGCGAGTCATTCACCGTTGACGGCACCACCTACCAGCGGGTCATCACCGCAAGCGACCGCAAGACCGCCCACCGGGGCGCCCTGCCCGTCCGCCTCCTGAACCAGGCGACCGGGGACGTCATCAACGCCGCCGCCGAGGAGGAAACCGCGTTCTGGGACTGGGCCTGCGTGGAGACCCTGCGGCACTCAGGCATCCGGATCGAGGAGCTGTCCGAGCTCACCCACCTGAGCGTGCGGCAGTACCGGCGCAAGAACGGCGAGGTCATCGCCCTGCTGGTGATCGCCCCGTCCAAGACCGACCGCGAGCGCGTCATCCCGATGAGCGCGGAGCTGTTCCACGTGATCGCCTCGATCGTCCGCCGCCATACCCAGGGCGGAAAGGCGATACCGCAGGTCAGCCGTTACGACAACCACGACAAGGTGTGGAGCCCGCCGATGCCGTTCCTGTTCCAGCGCCCAGCGGGCACGACCTCGGCGGTGTTCACCCCGTCCACCGTCGTCAGGAGGCTGGAACGCTGCGGGGAGGCGCTAGCCGGGGAGCACTCCGCGTTCAAGACGGTGAGCTTCCGCCCGCACGATTTTCGGAGAATCTTCGCCACGGAGCTGGTGAACAGCGGGCTTCCGATTCACATCGGGGCGGCCCTTCTCGGGCACCTCAACATACAAACTACCCGCGGGTACGTCGCCGTGTTCGACGAGGACGTCGTCCAGCATTATGCCGCTTTCCTCGCCGGACGGCGTGCCATCCGCCCGACCGAAGAGTACCGCACGGTTACCACCGCCGAGTGGGACGAGTTCGAGGAACACTTCGACAAGCGCAGGGTCGAGCTGGGCTCCTGCGGCCGGCCCTACGGAACGCCCTGCCAGCATGAACACGCTTGTATCAGGTGCCCGGTCTTGCACGTGTCCCCGAAGATGCTGGCCCGCCTGGACGAGCTGGAGGAAGACCTCCTCGCCCGCCGCGCCCGGGCCGAGGCCGAGCACTGGCTCGGCGAGATCGAGGGCATCAACCTCACGCTGGACTTCCTGCGCGCCAAGCGCGAGGACACCCGCCGCAGGACCCAGCGGCCAGCCGTCGACCTCGGCATCCCCGTGATGCGGCCAGGCAGGGAGGCCCGATGAGCACCGGCGCAGATTCCCCGGTCCAAGGCGAAGCCGGCGATGCTGACCTGCTCACGCCCGCCCTCCTGCTGCGCCGCTTGGAGGCCGCCGCGGGCGGCCCCTACGATCCCGATGCCACCGTCGCCGTCGCCTGGCTGGCCGCCGAGGCCGTCCGCTACCTCAACTACGCCTCCCGCAGCGACGAGGGCGTGGAGTTCGCGTCCACCCTCTACACCGTCGCGGGCGCCCTGTCGCTCGCCGCATCCCGCATCCCGCAGCTCGCCGACCAGGTGAGCGCCTGGCTGGACGCGAACTCCGGCCGACTGCGCAACGACGACGGGACACCCGTCAGCGACACACTCGCCGCCGCCGGCGCGAGCGGCCAGGCCGCCGCCGGCGCGGCCACGCTGCTGGCTCGCCACCTGGGCCAGCTGCAGAGCACGCTCGCCGCCACCGGCAACCGCAGCGCCCCCGCTGAGGGAGGAGACCGTGGCTAGCAAGCTGTTCCCGCCAATCCCGCCGCACAGCGACTCCTGCACCTGGCACCTGACCGAGACCGCCCTCCGCGACCTGGCCAGCCATCGCGGCAGGTGGCTCGGCGATCCCCTCACCGCCATCACCATGCTCGCCAGCCTCATCGACCAGGCCGAGCGGATGATCCCCGAACTCGCCGCCGACGCCCGAAGGAAGCATGCCAGCTGGGCCGACATCGCCATAGCCCTCGGCACCAGCCCCGAACAGGCCGAACTCCGCTACAGCCCCCGATCCCCGCTCCGCGACACGAGGGAGCCCTATGACCCTGACTAGCTCATCAGGACGAGCCCGGCAGCAGAACCGTGTTGCCGCCCGGTGGCGTGCGAATGCGAGCGCCCCGGAACGGGGCACCCTCATCACCCGCCTCCGCCAGATCGAAAGCTCGCAGCCTTCCCGGGCCGGTTTCGAAGCCCTCGATCCGGCGGACGACCACGACGAAGGTCGCGATGGCCGCGATGAACAGGCCGCCGACAAGCGCCTCCGGATCTGCGGCAGGCCACCACCGAGAGTAGCTGTCGTGCTGCTCCTCGGGCAGGCATGCGTGCCAGCCGAGAAAGGCCCGCCCGTCCCCCGGAGGAGCTATCTCGGGCGGCCCGACACGCGCGACGAAGGCCGGCACATGAGGAGCGCGCAGCCAGTCCCTGCCGGCAAGTTCATCAAGAACCGGCGACTCGGGGACATAGAAACCACGTGGGGCCAGCTCATAGGCGGGGCCAGCCAGTCCCGACCGCATGAGCTTCTTGGCGGCCTTCGTGTCGATGCCGAGCATGCCAGCCAGGTCGGTCGTGCCGACCAGGCGCGCGGGCTGAGGCAGTTCTGTCCATTCGATGCGCTTCACGCGAACATACTACCCGTCCACAGCGTTTGACTCTAGCTTGTTAAGAGGTAGAGTCAAGACCGTTCGTGAGCATGACAGGAAGTCTACGCGAGGAGCCCATGCCATGGCTGAGCCCGTAACGAACAGCCGAACGATCCAGCGCTGGGAAGAAGACTGCGCCGTGACGCACAACGGGAAGGTGGGTCACAGCGGCGGGGTGATCGAACTCCAGGACGCTACAGGGACCTACCAGATGCAGGTCGATGACTTCAACGACCTGATCGACTCGCAGATCAGCGAACGGCTGGCAGCGGGATACGAGAAGCCGGTCATGGCCCACATTCCCAAGAGCATGCTCCGCAAGGTGTCATAACCCTTGCGTTGCGTGGCCGGAAACGTCTCCGGCCACGCAACGCAAGGCACTGTCACCGCCCGCACGCCTGGAAGCACCCGCTGATCGCCAGCCGCTCCTGCACGAACGCAGCCTGCGGCACCAACAGCACCGCCGTTACCACAATGAGACCGCTCGCTGCCTGGTGCAGATAAGAACGAACCGGTCGAACAGCGCCG
>PLRW01000147.1 GCA_003164955.1 Actinomycetota bacterium | reverse complement strand
TACCTCGCACGGACCTGACAGATGCGATGTCCATCGGCCCATCACCTCCGGTCACCGGCACCAGGCTTGGTGGCGTGATACAGGAGATTGAGTTATTTGTGGAGAAAACCGGTCGGCACGGTGTTGTGCTCAAGGACTGCGGTGCTGGCAGTATCACGTAGGTGGCAACTGCGGGCAGCATGGCCGCTGACGAGGCGACCCGTCCCGACACGAGGGACGCGAAGGAGCTCGGGCTGCCGCAGCTGAGCGAGCATGTGATGGGCAATGTCTTCTTCGACACCCGCGTGCACCACCAGGCTGGGATCGACCTGCTGGTGCGGGTGATCGACGTGCGCAACGTCGTGTTCGCCTCGGAGATGATCGGCGCAGTGCGCGGGGTCGATCCGGAGACCGGGCACCACTGGGATGACACGAAGCGGTACATCGAGGCGGCCGGCCCTGCCCGACGAGGACCGGAGGGCCATCCTTGAGGCGAACGCGCTGCGGATCTATCCGCGGCTGGCCTGGCACCGCCGTCTGATCACCCGCAAATGGACTTACCCGAGCCGACCAGGCCGCCCGGTGATCGGGCAGGGGATCCCTCCTGACAGCGTCAGCGGCTTACTTCCGCTGACGTGGCCGCGAGCCGGATCTGGACGATAAGGCCGCCTCCGTCGCGGGCGGCCGCGGTTAGCTGCCCGCCGTGGGTCTGGACGATGGACCGGACGATGGACAGGCCGAGCCCGGCGCCATCCGGGTGGCTGGTCCGGTTGCCGTCGAGCCGCCGGAAGGGCTCGAACAACATGTCGACCTGCTCGGGCGGGATGGGCGGCCCGGAGTTGCTTACCTCGAGCTCGACCATGCCGGGGGTGGCGGCCCTTCGGGTGGTCACCGTGACCCGGCCGCCGGGGTGGTTGTGCTGGATGCCGTTGCGGACAAGGTTGAGCGCGAGGCGTTCCAGGAGGACGGGGTCGCCGGTTGCGGGTGCCGGATAGGGCGTTGCGTCGACAGTGACCCCTGCGGCAGCGGCTTCCCCGGCTGTCTCCTCCACTGCGCCTGCGGCGACGTCGGACAGGTCGACGGGCAACCGCTCGATGGCCTGGTTCTCGCAGCGGGCCAGGGTGAACAGCCCCTCGAGGATCAGCTCGCTGCGGGCGCTGGCCGCGAGCACGCTGTCGATGACCGGGCGGAGTTCCGGGGGAACGCGGTGCTGTGCCACGGCCACCTCCAGCAGGGTCCTGTTGGTTGCCAGCGGTGTGCGCAGCTCATGCGAGGCGTTGGCGGCGAAATGCCGCTGCCCGTCGAAGGAGGCGTCCAGTCGCTCCAGCATCGCGTCGAATGTGTCGGCGAGTTCCTTGAGCTCATCCCGGGGACCGACCAGGGAGATGCGCTCGTGCAGGTTACTCCCGGCGACCCGCCGGGCTGTGTCGGTAATGTGGCGTATCGCGCGGAGCGCCCGGCCGGCCATCAGCCAGCCGAAGCCCACGGCTGCTACCGCTACCACGGCCATTGCCAGCAGGGATTCCCATAGCAGCGAGCTGATGATTTCGCTGCGATGCTGATTCAGCTTCTGGACGAGATCCCGTACTTCGGCCTGGGTGCGCGGGGGACCCGGTGGCGGGAGCCGGCTACTGGCCGGCGGGAAGATCCCCTCGGCGAGGTGCCCGCCCGGGAAGTTGCTCGTGAAGATGATGTACAAGATGGCGATCAGAGTGCCCCCGGCGATCAGGAACAACCCGCCATAGAGCAAGGTGAGGCGGCTCCGCATGCTCAGCCGCGGCTGTCGCAGGGATGCGGTGAGATACTTCATGCGATCTGGTACCCCGCTCCGGGGATCGTCTCGATCGGTGAGGGTTCGCCGAGCTTGCGGCGCAGGGTCATGATCGTGACGCGGACAACGTGCGTGAACGGGTCGATATTCTCATCCCACGCCTTCTCGAGGAGCTGCTCGGCGGACACCACGGCGCCTCCGCCGCGCAGGAGTTCTTCCAGGACGAGGAACTCCTTGTGCCGCAGTGACAGCGGCCGTCCGTGCCGTGACGCCTGATGCCGGACGGGATCGAGCCGGATTCCCGCGCGTTCGAGGACCGGCGGGTCGGCCGGGCGCGCCCGCCGTCCCAGGGCCCGGACCCGCGCGACCAGCTCGGCGAAGGCGAACGGCTTGCTCATGTAGTCGTCGGCGCCGAGGTTCAGCCCGGTCACCCGCTCGGACAGGTCCCCGGCGGCCGTCAGCATGAGGATCCGGACCGTGGCGCCGCCAGCCGCCAGTGACCGGCACACCTCGTCCCCGTGGACGATCGGCAGGTCCCGGTCGAGGACGACCACGTCGTAGTCGTTGACGGCCAGGCTCTCCTGCGCCGCCTGCCCGTCGAAAACCACGTCCACGGCCATGGCCTGCCCCCGCAGCCCGTCCGCGATCGCGCCTGCCAGCTGCCGCGCGTCCTCCACCACCAGAACCCGCACCGGCACCTCCCGCCTGTGTACATGGCCCCCGCCGGTGCCAGTCTCACCACGGCCGGTTAGATCCACGTCAAGTACTGCTTCAGGTTTGCTCAGCGGTGGCCGCGCCGGGCATGCGGCGAGGGGTTGACGCTGATTTGACGGGCCGCCCGGTGAAATGGCTTGCCGGGGCGCGCTGCGGCACGCGGCTTTTCCGACCAGTACAGGAGAAACACTCATGCGCAGGCCACAGGCCAGTGGGTACGGTGAGCATGGCGTCTGATTCCCTGCTCCGCGCCGCCGGGACGTCCGGGGAACGCCCGTCTCAGCCACCGCCGAGCGCAGTGGTGGAGATAGTCATCCCGGTCCGCAATGAGGAGCGTGACCTCGGCCCGAGCGTGCGGCGCCTGCATGCCTACCTGCGTGACCGGTTTCCGTTCACAGCGCGGATAACGATCGCCGACAACGGCAGTAACGACGGCACATGGGCGGTGGCCAGCGCGCTAGAGGCCGAGTTCAGTTCGGTGCGCGCGGTGCGGATCGAGCAGCCCGGGCGGGGCGGGGCACTGCGCTCGGTCTGGCTGGCCAGCGACGCCGACATTTACGCCTACATGGATGTCGACCTGTCGACGGACCTGAACGCGCTGCTGCCGCTGCTCGCTCCGCTTGTGTCGGGGCACAGCGACGTGGCGATCGGCACCCGGCTGGCCCGCGGCGCCCGGGTAGTCCGCGGTCCCCGCCGGGAGATCATCTCGCGCTGCTACAACCTGCTGCTGCACGCGACGCTGGGCACCCGGTTCTCGGATGCCCAGTGCGGCTTCAAGGCGATCCGGGCGGACCAGGCGCGGGCCCTGCTCCCGCTGACCTCCGACATCGGGTGGTTCTTCGATACCGAGCTGCTCGTGCTGGCCGAGCGGGCCGGGCTGCGTATCCACGAGGTCCCGGTGGACTGGGTCGACGACCCAGACTCCCGGGTGCGTGTGCTGCGCACCGCCCTGGCCGACTTGCGCGGCATCATCCGGCTGGGCACCGCGCTGGCCCGCGGCACGCTCGCCGTCCCGGTGCTGCGCGGTTCCTCGCCGCCTGGCGCGACGGCGGCCGGGACGGGCAGCCGGGTCCTGCTGATCAGCCAGATACTGCGGTTCGCGGTGATCGGCGTGGCCAGTACCGCCGCCTACATCCTGCTGTACCTCCTGCTGCGCGACGTGCTGCCGGCGCAGCCCGCGAATGCCGTCAGCCTGCTGATCACTGCCGTGGCCAACACCGCGGCCAACCGGCGGTTCACTTTCGGCATCCGCGGCCGCGCGCACGCGGCCCGCCACCAGGTGCTCGGCCTCATCGCGTTCGGCATTACCCTCGCGCTGACGTCCGGCGCCCTCGACGTCCTGCACGCGGTCGTCCCGCACGCCAGCCGGGCCACCGAAGTCGCGGCGCTCGTCCTCGCCAACCTGATCGCCACCATCGTCCGGTTCGGGCTTTACCGCGGCTGGGTTTTCCGCGGCCAGCCGCGTCCCCGGGAGAGGAACTCTCAATGACCGCCACGTCCGCGCAGCCCGGCGCGGCCCAGCCCTCCGGGCCCTCCCACTCCGGTCGCAGTGAGCGGCTGCTGCGGGCCCGGCCCGGCGACCCGGTGTGGGCCCGCCCGGCGCTCCTCGGGCTGCTCGTCGGCACCAGCCTGCTCTACCTGGCCGGCCTGAGCCGCAACGGCTGGGGCAACGAGTTCTACGCCGCCGCCGTCCAGGCGGGCACCAAGAGCTGGAAGGCTTTCCTGTTCGGCTCGCTGGACTCCTCGAACTTCATCACCGTGGACAAGCCCGCCGGGTTCCTGTGGCCCATGGAGCTGTCCGCGCGCATATTCGGGCTGAATTCCTGGAGCCTGCTGATACCGCAGGCCCTGGAGGGGGTGGCCACCGTCGGCGTGCTGTACACCACTGTGCGCCGCTGGTTCGGGCCGCTGGCCGGGCTCATCGCCGGGGGCATCCTGGCCCTCACCCCGGTCGCCACGCTTATGTTCCGTTTCGACAACCCCGACGCGTTGCTGGTGCTGCTCATCACGCTGGCCGCCTACGCGACCACCAGGGCCATCGAGTCGGGCCGCACCCGGTGGCTCGTGCTGGCCGGGGCCTTCGTCGGGCTGGGCTTCCTGGCCAAACAGCTTGCCGCGTTCACGGTCCTGCCGGGTTTGGCGCTCGGCTACCTGTGGGCAGGTCCGCCGAAGATCGGGAAGCGGATATGGCAGCTGCTGGCCGGCGGTGCCGCGATGGTGGGCGCCGCGGGCTGGTGGGTGGCGATCGTCCTGCTCACCCCGGTCTCCGACCGCCCCTACGTCGGCGGTTCCACCGACAACAACATCCTGAACCTCACCTTCAACTACAACGGCTTCGGCAGGCTCACCGGAAACGGAGGCGGATTCGGCGGGACGATCCCGCGCGACGTCGAGCGGATACTGTCCGGCTCGGGCCGGGGGAACCCGGGACCTGGCGGTGGCATCGGTGGCGCGTTCGGCGGCGCCACCGGGATCACCCGGCTGTTCCAGGCCGATTTCGGCGGGCAGATCGCCTGGCTGCTGCCAGCTGCCCTCCTTGCCCTGGCGGCCATGCTCTGGCTGTCACGGCGGGCGCCGCGGACCGACCGGACCCGCGCCGCCGCTCTGGTGTGGGGCGGCTGGCTGCTGGTGACCGGGCTGGTCTTCAGCTATATGTCCGGAATCATCCACCCCTACTACACCATCGCCCTGGCCCCCGCGATCGGCGTGCTCGTCGGCATCGGGTCCGTCGAGCTGTGGCGGGTGCGGCACACCTGGTTCGCTTGTGCCGTCCTGGCCGCCGGGCTCGTGATCACCGCCATCTGGGCGTGGGTCCTGCTCGACCGCAGTGCGGGCTGGTTCCCGTGGCTGCGCGTGGTCATCGTCATCGCGGGCGTCGCCGCCGCTGGAATGATCCTGGCCCGGCGTGCCCTCCGCCCGACCGCCGGCTGGCGCCGGACCGTCGTGGCGGCAGCCCCGGTGCCGCTCGCCCTGATCGCCGGGCTGGGCGCCCCGCTGGCCTACAGCATGGACACCAGCGCGACGACCCAGTCCGGGGCGGTCCCGTCCGCCGGGCCCACGGTGGCCGGGTCCTTCGGTATCCCCGGCGCCCGGTCCGGATTCCCGGGCGGCGCAGACCGACGCCTGCCCGCCGGGGCCGGCGGCGGATCCGGCGGGCAGGCCAGTATCAGCACCACCCTGGCCAAGCGGCTGGAGGCCGGGGCGTCCGGCTACCGGTGGGCCGCGGCCACGGTCAGCTCCACCAGCGCGGCCTCGATAGAACTGGGCAGCAACGGCGTCCCGGTCATGGCGATCGGAGGTTTCTCCGGAACCGACCCGGCACCGAGCCTGGCCGAGTTCGAGACGCTCGTCTCCAAGCACCAGATCCACTACTTCGTGAGCGGCGGCGCGGGTGGCGGGTTCGCAGGCCCGCCCGGCGAATCCGGCGCTTCCAGGGCGTCCGGCTCCGCCGCCGACCCGGGCGGCGGCGTGCCTGCCGGGTTCGCTGCCGCGGGCAGCCCGGGCGGCGGCTCCGGCGACGCATCCCGGATCACCTCCTGGGTCGAGGCGCACTTTAAGAGCGAGACCGTCGGCGGCACCACCGTTTACGACCTCAGCTCGCCCAAGGCCGCCGGGGCGGGATCCGCCGGCCCGGGGACAGCCCCGCCAGGCGCGGGTGCCGGAACGGGGACAATGCCGGCGAAGCCGCCGACTAAGGGCGGGTTCCCGCCGCCGCGATAGCCGCTACCGGCCGGATACCCTCGCATCCCGTCTTCAACGGCTGGAGGCGTGTCCGCCATTCGTTCACCCCGCGGGGTGGGCGCTGGCCATCATGTCGGCGAGGTCCTCGGGATTGATGAACGACGGCGGCGGGGGCGGACCCCAGCTGTAGAGGGCGCGCGAGTCGGTCCAGTCCCCGGCCTTCCACAGTGCGTCGTCCAGGATGCAGTCCATGTCGGAGTAGTACTCCGAGAAGTTGCCGGCCGGGTCCTTGAAGTACCAGAAGAAGTTGGAGCCGACGTGATGCCGGCCCAGGCCCCACACGTGCCGGCCAGGATCCTTGCCGAGCAGCGCCGTGGCGCCGCGGCCGATCTCGTCGACGTCCTCCACCTGCCAGGACGTTTGGTGGAGCATGGTGACGGGTGCGTGCTGGATCATGACGTTGTGGTGGTCGGTGGAGCACCGCATGAAGGCGGCCACGCCTGGGATGCGGTCGCTCACCTTGAAGCCGATGCCCGCGGTGAAGAACCGGTGGCTGGATTCCTGGTCGGTCGATCCGACGACGACGTGGCCGAGCTTGCGCGGCCGGACCGGCCCTACCCGGAGAACACCGGGCGCCCGCTTGGTGGCGCGGACGATCGCGCCGGGGCCGTTGAAGCCCGGCCACGGGGTGGCCTTCTGCTCGATCCGCGCCGCGATCTCCACGTTGACCCGTACGTCGGTGCCGGGGTCGGTCACGTGCAGCGAGGTGTCTGTCCGGGTGACTTCCAGGCCGAGCGCGGTGACGTTCGCGGCGATCCGGTTCAGGTCGTCGGGGTCGTCGACTTCGATACCGAGCTCGACAAGCCGGCGGTGGGCGGCGGCAGCCAGCTCGAGCAGCCCAGCCCATTGTCGTGCGCGGATTGTGCCGTGCTCGGCAGCCCTGCGGCTGACGCTAGCGCATGCGGCAGGTTATTGACGCGGGCCGCTGCACCGCGCCACCCGGATCCAGCCCGGCACCGCCCTCCGCTACCAGTGACCAGGCAGCGAATCATGCACCGGCAGCCCGCAGGCAGCCGAGCGAACCAAGTTACCAAGGGCGCAAGTGATATGAGCGCCAGGCGGGCTGCCCGGGGACCAGGTCAGCAGGCTCACCCAAGCCGAAGTCTGACCGGCCGTGCGGGAGCAGGCTGCCCAGGGGCGGCGGGTGCTGAAGGCCACCGCCAGCGGTCGGCGCGCCCCGGCGACCCGGCCCGGCGCGCTCCGTGACCTGGTCGAGGAGCACCTGCGCAAGTTCCCGGACACGGCCTTCACCCCGCACCAGATCGGCAAGGTGCTCACCCGGTCGGCCGACGCGGTCGCCAGCGCCCTGGGCAAGCTCGTCAGCCTCGGCACCGCGCAGATGGCCACCGGCAAGCCGCGCAGCTGTCGGCTCGCCATCGCGCCCGCCCCGGACGCCGCCGCCGGCCCCAGCTGCAGACCGCGGGCGAGGCCCGCGACGAGCACTCCGCCCTGGCCAAGGCGTTCTGCACCGTGCGCATGCGCGAAACCGTCGGCTACGCCCGGGAACTGCTCGCCGGCAACGGGATCCTGCTCGAGCACCAGGTCGGCCGCGCTATCACCGGCATCAGCGCGTTCGTCTGACCCCTGCGGTCAGCGAGCGTCGTCCCCGCCGGCGCCCAGGCGAGCGGTATATTCAGCCGCTTTCCGGCCCTAGCAGCTGCGGCCGCGGTCAGGATGCCTGGTAGACGGCGACGTTCCGGACGCTCATCGCGGCGCCCGGGGTCGTCGCCGCGGCGGGCGCGCTGCACTGGCAGACGGTGTCCGGGTAGGTTCCGCCGATGGCCAGGTCGAGGATGACGGCGAAGCCCTGGCTGAAGGCGGTCTGCCAGGCGGCCGCGCCGACGCGTGACTCGCTGACGCTGTAGAACTGGTGCCCGTCGAGGTACCAGCGGACCTGCTGGTCCGCGGGGTCGCGGCGGTCGATGACCACCGCGTAGGTGTGATATCCCTGCTGGCAGCCGGGACAGGGCTGAAGCCCGCTGCTCAGGCCGTTCTGCTCGTGGCACGGGCCGAACGTGCCGTCGGGATTGGGAGTGGTCAGGTTCCCGCAGTGCAGCGCGCCGGAGTGCTCGTCGAGCCCGTTGACGTCCTCCAGGATGTCGATCTCGCCGTGGGCCGGCCACGTGCCCGACCCGAGCAGCCAGAAGGCGGGCCAGTAGCCGGTACCGGCGGCCGGGTCCGGCTGCCGGATGGAAGCGGTGACCATCAGCTCGCCGCCCGCGGGCGCGCCGAACGTGCGGCGGGTCCGGATGCGGCCCGAAGTCCACGCGGTGCCCTGGCGGACGGCGGTGATATCCAGCGCGCCGCGGCCGTCGAGATGGACGTTGGCCCGGGAACTGGTCGCCCTCTCGATCTCGCCGTTTCCGAAGACGCCGGAACCAGTCTGATAGGCCCAGGACTGCGGGCTGGCCCCGGCCCCGGCGCGACCGGTGAAGGAATCCGACCAGACGAGCGCCCAGTGCGCCCCGCGGCCCGGCTGGGCCAGGGTCACCCCGGCCGCGACGCCGGCCAGCGCCAGGGCCACGGCCAGCACGATCAGCAGCGCCCGCCGCCGCGCCCGAGTGCGGCCGGGCCCGGCCCCCGTCACCGGAGGCCGTTCGGCGATCCCGGGCAACGGCAGCTACCGCGACGCAGTGAGGAGCGCCGCGGTCCCCGACAGCGCCCCGGAAGCGTTGTCTTCGGTAAAGGAACCGACGGTAAGCGACGAGAACGTGTACCACACCGGAGCGGTGCCCTTCCCCGCGCCGGCGGAGAAGGTGAGCACGGGGATGCCGCCGGCGGCGCCCTGGGACCGGAACATCTGGTTCAGCAGCGGCAGCGACGACGTGGTGAAGCTGATGCGCAGCGGATCGCCCGGGGCCTTCTGGGAGATCCGGAAGGCGGTCAGCTCGGCCGGCGACGTTCCCGGCATGGCGGCGTAGGCCTTGGCCGCCGGCGTGCCGGACGTGCCCGCGAACGGGCCGACGTGCTCCAGCGTGCCCGGTGTGCTGACGACGCCGGTCGCGGTGCCGAGGGTGAGCGCAACGGTGCCCGCGGTGCTGCCGGACAGCTGCTCCTTGAACGAGGTGACGGAGGCAGAGCGGAAGGTGTCGACGGACTCGGTGGTCAGCTTGCCGTTCAGGCCCGGCGCCCGGAAGGCCACGCTGACGTCCTGCACCTGACCACCGCTGGCGGCCGCGTCGAGGATGTCGTTGAGCAGGACGAGCGAGGACGCGCCGAAGCTGAGCTTGAGGCCGTCCTTTCGCCCGGTCGACAGGTGCACCGTGGTGAGGGGGTAATAGGTGCCCTGGGCCCCGTGGGCCGCCGAGCCGAGCTTCAGGTACACCTCGGTGCCCGCCGAGCTGGCCAGTGTCCGCGAGGAGGCGTCGGCGGTCGTGGCCGACAGCAGCGGCACCGGAAGCAGGAGGGCGCCTGCCACTCCTCCGGCGCCGAGGGCCGCCAGGGCAGCCCCGAAGGCGGGCCGGGGCAGCCAGGTCAGCGGCCGCAGCCGGCGCTGCTCGCGCAGCCGGCGCTCTTCCCAGCGGCGCCGGTACTCGACGTCCGGAGTCCCCTGCGCGAACAGGTTCCACACGGACGCGATCGGGCCGCAGATGTACACCGTGGCCTGGACGAAGACGAGGAAGATGAGGATCCAGGGAGCGTGCCGCATGGTGGCGAGGAGCCCGGCGCACGCGTACAGGGCGAGGGCCATGGCCCCTTCCACCTTGGACAGCCGGAGCGCCGCGCTGATGCGCCGGCGGCCGCCGACCTTCGAGGTGCGCAGGAAGACCGCGTCGCGCCGGAGGCCCCCCTCAATGCAGCCGAGGGCGATGACCCAGCTGACCGAGAGGCTGATGAGGAGCGACATTATCGCCCGTCGGAACGACATCGTCGTCCACAGTCGCAGCGCGAACATGTTGGCCAGCGTGGCGACGACGATGAGCGCCAGCGGGAAGATGGACCGGGTGCCGTCCATGGGGGAAACGGTGAAGTGGGACTGGGTGACCAGCAGACCTGTGATCACCAGCAGCAGCGCGCTGAAGGCGAACATCAGCAGGTCGCGGAACCAGCCCAGCGACGCCATGAGGAAGTCACGGCGCTGCGCGTTGCTCATCCGGTTCTCCGGAGAGCGGTCCCACGGCATGAGGCTCTTCCAGTGCAGCCGCAGGATCTGCATGGCCCCGAAGCACCAGCGGTGCCGCTGGGTCAGCATCCCGCGGAAGCTGGGGGGCACGACACCCCGGCCGAAGCAGCGGGGGATGTACAGACCGTCCCAGCCGTTCCGGGTCACCCGGAGCGAGGCCTCGGTGTCCTCGCAGATGCACCATTCGTTCCAGCCGCCCGCCGCGACCAGCGCGCTGCGCCGGAACAGCCCCATCGTGCCCACGAAGGGGACCGTGTTGCGCTCGTTGCGCGAGGACATGACCGACAGGTAGAAGCCCTGGAAGGAGTCCACGCAGGCCTGGTAGTAGTGGCTGCCCTGGAAGTCGCGGTTGCCCTCGAAGGTCTGCACGAAGCCGATCGACGGGTCGGAGAAGTACGGCGCGACCTCGCGCAGGTAGTACGGCTGGACGATGTCGTCCGCGTCCACCAGGCCGATGATCTCGGCCCGCGGGTCGGTGTACTGGCGCAGCACGAGGTTGCAGGCGCCCGCCTTGTACCCGGGCCAGGGGGCGACGTGGATGAACTTGACCCGCTCGCGGCCCTCGCAGTACGCCGCCACCGGCTCCCACACGGCCGGATCGGAGGTGTTGTTGTCGATGATGACCACCTCGTAGTTCGGGTAGTCAATCCGCTCCAGCGCCTTGATCGTCTCGATAAGCAGCTCGGGCGGCTCGTTGTAGGCCGGGACGTGCAGTGACACGAAGGGCTGGTAGCCGGGGTCGGCCTTGGGCAGCGGCCGTCCCCGGCGTGCGCGGCACAGCACGTCACTGGCGTAGTTGATGTTCGACATCCACACGAAGAACGCCGCCACGTCCAGCAGGATCACCGCGGAGGAGGTGAGCGACTCCAGGATCGAGTGCGTCGCCAGGATCGCGATGTAGGCCGCGTAGACGATGAAGGTGAAGGACGCCGCGAGGAACGAGGAGTAGAAGACCTGGCCGATGAGGTTGATGTTCGACTGGATCATCATCACCACGACCGCGGTGACGACGAGCGCGCAGGCGGAGGTCTCCAGGCCGGCGTACTGCAGGCCCCACACCTCGTGGGTCACCCAGCAGGACAGGGCCGCGACGGCTACCGCCCCCAGGCCGCCGACGAAGACCTCGGTAATCCGCGACCCCGTCCAGCGGTAGCGGGTACCTATACCGCGCACCGGGCTCAGCACCAGCACGGCCGACACGATCAACTGGACAAAAGCCAGATAATAAAAGTCGAAAACACTGAAATGAAGCAGCAACCTATTCTCCCCCTTGCGAACCCACCCCTCAGGCCAGGTGCCCTAGGACGGCAGTTTTTGCAGGTAGACGTGGTGATTGTGGGCCACGACGGCGATTGCCTGGCCGACGATCGATGCCCCGGACACCGGGCCGAAGGCCCGCGAGTCGCAGGCGCTCGACCGGTTGTCGCCCAAGACGAAGTACTGGTCCGCGCCCAGCGGGGTGCTCGCGATCGCCTTCGAGCCGACCGGGCCCGAACGGGGGCTGTACCAGCCTTTTTCCTGCAGCGTCCGCCCGTCGACGAAGATCGTCTGTCCGATCGACCAGATCGTCTGACCGGGCACCGCGACGACCCTGAGCACCAGATCGCCGGCGCCCGCGGTTCCCCTGACGGTGCAGGGCAGGAAACGCGGGGGGCGGACGACGACAATCTGACCGCTGTGGACGGGACTCTCGAGGAAGCCCGCCTTCACCACCAGGATCCGGTCGCCCGACTGGATGATCGGCGCCATCGCCGATCCCGGAACCACGAAGGGCTGAGCGACAAAGGCCTGCAGGAGCCAGCCCGCCAGGGCGGCCGCGATCACGAAGGCGGCCACCTTGGCCGCGAGCGGGCCGAGGCGGCGCGGACGCCGCCGTTGACGCTCCGGCTGGACCGGCGCGGTGGGGAGGTACCCCTCCGGGTCGAGGATCAGGCCGCGCAGCCGGTAGTCGAGCTCCTGCGGCGACCGGACAACGGTCGTCCGGCGGACCGGGGCGTCGCCGTTCTCGGCCGGGGAACTGCCGTTCTCGGTGGATGTCGCGCTCATCGTTGACCTCGCCTGCTGCCTGCGGTGACCTGGAACCGGTGCACGCCTTCGACTTCCCCGCCATTCAGGTCGCCGAAGGTCACGCCGAAATGCGTGCCCGAACTGCTGTCGAGAATCCAGCTGATCCACCCGGGCGCGGCGATGCAGATCCGCGAGCCCGCCGCCTCGCCTTCGAGGAGGAACGGCCCGCCGAGCTCCTGCCCCGGAGTACGTATCAGGGGGGCGTCGGGCAGGACGCAGCTCATCCCGCCCTCGCTCAGGTCGACGAGGGCGGCGGAGACGGTGGACTGACCGCTCCGGATGTGCCCGCGGCCGTCGACCCGCACCCGGACCTGGTGCCGTCGTTCCGCTACGTCACTCTCCGGTGCCGGCGCGCTCCCGCTCGCGTGCCCGTTCCCGAGCGCGGCGACGGGCGCCAGGGCGCTGATCGTCGCCTGGGATGCCCGGATACGGCGCAGGCGGCGGACCGGCAGGCGGCGCCGGTCGGCGGGTTCGAGGCCGAAGGCGCGCCGCTCTCCCGGCGTCATATCCGACCAGTTCGCCGGCATCCGCCGGATGAACGACGGCACGTTCGCGGCCGGCTCGGTGCCCAGCTTCCTTCCCCAGGCCGCCGCCACCGAGGCCGCCTGGGTGAAGCTCAC
This sequence comes from Actinomycetota bacterium, assembly GCA_003164955.1. GTDB lineage: Bacteria > Actinomycetota > Actinomycetes > Streptosporangiales > Streptosporangiaceae > Bog-532. Next base: position 17,491 of record PLRW01000147.1, on the reverse strand, counting down.
CGGCACGGCATTCGGGTCGTAGGGCAGGTCGAACAGGCCGATGTCGTCGAGCCAGTCGGGGTACCCGGCGCTGATCGCCTGGGCCACGTCCGGCCAGTGCACCCTCGCGAGCAGGTACGGGACAGCGCGGTCGGCCAGGACCAGGTAGTGGATCTCGCCATCGCCAGGTGTCACTGCCGCAGCCCCTGGCTGCGCAGCATTAACGGTCATCTGATGTTCCCCCCACGGGATATTCCGGGCCTAAATATAGCTGGGGAACAGTAACATCCGTCAAACCGCATTTATCCTGCTGAATCAAGCGTTAACACGAAATTGATGTCACCTGAATCAAACAGAATCCGACGCCGCCGGACGTGCTGGCCGGGGACTGGCCGAGCGGAAACAGAGCCGAAACAAATCGGAAATCGGAGCCACGCACGATGGCGGTCCAAGAGAGTTGCCGGCGCTCGCGAGTAGCCTGATCGCCGCTCCTGAAAACCTCGAGCCACCTTAACCGCACGGCTCTCACGGGTAGGATGTGGACGGATATGACCCCGATCCGGGACATCCCCAGCCGGGTCCGGCGCCGCCCCGTCTTCCGCTTGGCTACGGTCCTCGCGCTGGCGAGCGGCCTTGTGCTGGCGGCCGCGGGGCTGTCCGCCTGCAGTCCGGCGGCCTCCGTCAGCGGGCCGGCGTCAGCGGGCCAGCCGGATTTCGGGCCGAATGTTTACGTTTTCCGCCCGAGTATGCCGGCCAGCAGCATAGAGGCCAAGATCAATCAGATCGCCCGCCAGCAGGCGGGCAATCAATTCGGCGCCAACCGTTACGCCCTGCTGTTCGAACCGGGCACCTACGGTTCGGCCGCGCACCCGCTATTCCTCCAGGTCGGCTACTACACCAGCGTGGCTGGCCTTGGGGCATCTCCGGGCGACGTCGTCATCAATGGGGCGGTTGATTCATTCAATCAGTGTTCTCAGCCGGCTGGCGCCAGCGACTGCACCGCGCTGAACAATTTCTGGCGCTCGCTGTCAAATCTGACGATCAACTTCCCGGCACCGCCAAGCGGTGCCTCGTGCCAGCAAACGGCCGAATTCTGGGCGGCGTCCCAGGCGTCTCCGGTCCGGCGGGTCGAGTTCAACGGTTTCACCTCGCTGGAGGACTACTGCTCGAAGCCCGGCTACTCCAGCGGCGGCTTCATCGCTGACTCGAAGTTCTCCGGCCATCCCGTGGTCAGCGGCACCCAGCAGCAGTTCCTGGTCCGGAACAGCACCCTGGACGGCTGGAGCAACGGCGTATGGAACCAGGTCTTCGCCGGCGACGTGGGCGCGCCCGCGCAGAACTTCGCCTCCGGCGGCCCGTACACCACCCTGGCGACCAGCCCGGTCACCGCGGAAGCGCCGGTGCTGCAAGTCGATTCCACCGGGAGCTACAGCGTGTTCGTTCCGGCGGTGCGGCACGACTCGGCCGGACCGCCGTGGACGGGCAGCCAGCAGCCGGGCCGCACCATCGCCCTCCAGCGGTTCTTCATCGCCACCCCGGGCGACTCGGCCGCGCAGATCAACGCGGCGCTGGCCCGGGGACAGGACCTGATCCTCACTCCCGGCGTCTACCGGCTGAGCCAGACCATCGAAATCACCCGCCCGGACACCGTGGTGCTCGGGCTCGGCTTCCCCACCCTGGTGCCGGAGAACGGCACCGCGGGAATGCGGGTGGCCAGCGTCCCGGGGGTCAGGCTGGCCGGGATGATCTTCGATGCAGGCCCGGTGAGCTCCCCGGTGCTGCTGCAGGTAGGCGGCGGGTCCCGGGCCGGGCAGGGGAACCCGGCCGACCCTACCGTCCTGCAGGACGTGTTCTTCCGCATCGGCGGCGGCGGGCCGGGCCAGGCGGCCACCAGCCTCGTGGTCGACAGCTCCCAGGTAATCCTGGACGACATCTGGGCCTGGCGGGCTGACCACGGCGACGGGGTCGGCTGGACTGGCAACGTCGGGAACACCGGAGTGATCGTCAACGGCGGCAACGTGACCGCCTACGGCCTGTTCGTCGAGCACTACGAGAAGGACGAGGTGATCTGGAACGGGAAAGACGGCACGGACATCTTCTTCCAGAACGAGATGCCGTACGACCCGCCGAGCCAGGCCGCCTGGATGGCCAGTCCCACGGTCAAGGGCTATCCTGCCTTCCTTGTCACGCACCAGGCCGCGGGCTTCCACGGCTACGGGATGGGCAGTTACAGCTACTTCGACCAGGGCGTGCCCGTCTTCGCCACCAGCGCGTTCGAGATAGATGATCCCCCCGGCGGCGAACTGCGCGACCTGCTGACAATTTTCCTCAGCACCGCCGGAACCGGCGGGATCACCCACGTGGTGAACAGTACCGGCGGTTCCTCGACGGCCGCCAACCCCGACGCCGCGGTGAAGGTCGTCAGCTACCCGTGAGGACGGCCGGGCAGCTGCTCGGCCGAGCACCACCAGCTCGTCCGCCCGCCGACCGGGGCGGTGAGCATGGGCGCGTGATCGCGCGGGCAGGCGCCGCCCCGGTGCCGGTACGGAACGATGGTCAGGGTGTGCACGCCCCCGTCGCGGATGGCCGCCCGGATCGAGTCGCGGCTGGCCCGCAACAGTCGGCCCTGCTCGGCCGCGGTCAGGCTGCCGACCTCCCGTTCGCCGGTAGTGACGGGCGGCGGCCGGCTCGGCTTTTACCCGGTCGGGGTCGATGACAAGGTCATAGGCGAGCAGGTTGCGTTAGCTTGATGCACGCAGGCATACCCTGCCCGATGGTGCGCCGAGGATGGGGGCACGGAATGACTGAGCCTGGCGCCGCTATCGAGGCCTTCGACGGCGATGAGGCACGGACGCTCTGCGGGATCGTCAGCGATATGTACCGGGCGGTGTTCAGCCTTCCGCCGTTCAGCGGGGACGACGCCGAGTTCGATAACCAGCGGTCCACCTTCCCGGACTTCACCACCCGCGCCGGATTCCGGCTCGCAATGGCCAGAGCGGAAGATGCCTACGCCGGATTCGGCTACGGGTTCTTGCTGCCCGCCGATACGAACTGGTGGACTGGGCTGGCTGAGCCGGTCAGCGCCGAGTTCGCCCGCGAGGACGGGCACCGCACCTTTGCCCTCATCAACTACGGCGTGCTGGCAGGCTGGCGCGGACGCGGCCTCGGCCGGGCCATCCACGACGATCTGCTGGGCGGGTCCGGTGCCGAGCGGGCAACGCTGTCGGTGCAGCCCAAGGCAACCGACACGCAGGCGATCTACCGGCAGTGGGGATGGCGGAAGGTCTCATACAAGGAGATGGACCCGCCGGTCCCGGCCCCCGTATTCGACATTCTCGTGCTGGAGAAAATGCCAGCAAAGCGCTGAGTTGCACTTCCCCTAGAGGTTGCGAACGACAAGACAGGGCCCCGGGCGCAGAGTTAGATCGAAGATCAATATAGTTTCGGCATGGATGCAGTTCGTGCCGTAGAGCGGCTGACCCGCTCCATCGAGGACTTCAACTCGGTGTTCATCCGGCTCCCAGCCTCGGATCGGCTGAGCTTCTCTGCGCTGTCGGTGCTGCACACCCTGTCGAGGCTGGGGCCGTGCCGGCTGAGTGACCTGGTCGGGACGGAGCAGATCAAGCAGCCGGCGCTCACGTCGGCGGTAGCGAAGCTGGAACGCGACGGGCTTATCGAACGCAGGCCCGATCCGTGTGACGGGCGGGCCTCGATGTTGTCTCTCACCGCGGATGGTCAGTCGATCGTGTCCCGGCGCCATGCCGATCGTGCGGAGCGGCTGCGCAGTCTCATCGACCGGCTCTCGCCTGCTGACCGCACGCGGCTGCTGAGCATCGCGGGCGTACTCGACCAGATCGTTCAGCTCGCCAGCGAGCACGGCGAAAAACCTGACGAAAGGAGCGGGAAGTGAGCACAGGCGTGAATGCACTGTCGCCGGCGCCGATCGCCGTTGAGGAGCGGGTTCTCGAGGATCTGCGGTCGCGGCTGCGGGCCACGATCTGGCCGGAAGATGACGGGAACGAGGACGGGCGGTACGGCGTCCCCAGGGCCTTGCTCCAGGAGCTGGCGCAGTACTGGGCCGAGGAGTACGACTGGCGAGCCGCCGAGCGAGCGATGAATGCCTACGAGCACTACCTGGTTGATGTGTCCGGCACGCGCGTTCACTTCATGCGCAAGCCGGGCGCCGGGCCCGAGCCCACCCCGCTGATCCTCAGCCATGGGTGGCCCTGGACCTTCTGGCACTGGTCGAAAGTCATCGACCGGCTCGCAGACCCGGCCGCATTCGGTGGCGACCCGGCGGACGCTTTCGAGGTGATCGTCCCGTCATTGCCGGGCTTCGGGTATTCGACACCGACCCAGCCGGACATGAACTTCTGGAAGATCGCGGACGTCTGGCACGAACTGATGACCCAGACGCTCGGCCATACCCGGTACGCCGCGGCGGGTTGCGACGTCGGTGCCCTCGTCACGGGACAGCTCGGCCACAAGTACGCCGGCGAGCTGTACGGCATCCACATCGGATCAGCCCTGAAACTCGACCTGTTCACCGGCGACCGTGCCTGGGACTTCTCCGGTGGCAGACCCATCCCGCCCGGGCTACCCGATGACCAGCGGCGGAGACTGGTCGAAATCGAGCGACGGTTCGCCGTGCACCTCGCCGCGCACGTACTCGCTCCGACCACACTGGGGTACGGACTGGCCGACTCCCCGGCCGGCATGCTGGCCTGGATCCTCGAACGATGGATGAACTGGTCCGACGACGGCCGAGACATCTACACCGTGTTCACCCGCGATGACCTGCTCACCCACGCAACGATTTACTGGACCGGCAACGCCATCGCCAGCTCGATCCGCACGTACGCCAACAACAACCGGTACCCCTGGGCACCCTCCCACGACCGGACGCCAGTCATCGAGGCACCGACCGGGATCACGTTCGTCGACTACGAGAATCCCCCGGGAGTCAACAGCCCGGAAGAGCGCATCGAGTCGTTTCTGGCCAGCGACCGCGCCGCTTGGTACAACCACGTCAACATCGCCGCCCACCCCCACGGCGGCCACTTCATCCCCTGGGAGATCCCGGAACAGTGGACCACCGACCTGGTCCAGACCTTCAAGTCGCAGCTCGCCCCGCCACCAGCGTGAAACACCACCCACTCCAGCGCACCGCTGACCCCGAAGGCAGACGGCGGCTCGCCGCGTCGGCCGTGGACGACGGATGGACCCTTCGTCATGCCGCCGAACGGTTCCGGTGCCCTCCGTCCACGGCCTTCCGGTGGACTCAGCGTTACCGCGCCGGCGAGCCCCTGACTGACCAGTCTCGGCTTGTCCCGCCGCGTCTCGCGGGCAGATTCGTTTACCGATACGACCCTGAGCTGGGCTTCCCCGCTCCTCGGAGTCCGCGTCAAGCTGGAAGGCGGGACGGGAGGACGAGCTCGGCGGCACGCGCCTGCAGGTCACTCAGGGCCGCATCGGCGAAGGGCGGGAACGGTTCGTCATCGTTCGCCTTCATCCAGCGCTCGAACGCGACGCTGAAAGCGAGCATGCCCGTCTCCGCCCCCAGTCGCGCGGTAAGTTCGTCTGTGCCCCGCTCGCGCAGGGCAGCGGTGATCGACGTGGTGATCCGGGCGTGCTTGAGCAGTCCCCGCTCCTGCAGCTCGCTGTTCGCCGCGGCCACCAGTCTGCGCCGGGCGGCTGCGGGCCGCAGCTGCGGGGTCATCGCGACCCCGGCCGCCGCGAGCGCCGCCCGCAGGCATTCGGTGAGCGTCGCCCCCGGGGGCGCGGCCCGGATGGCGCCGGCGAACAGCCCGGCCAGCACGTCTTCCCCGCCGAAGAGGACCTCGCGCTTATCGGCGAAGTGCCGGAAGAACGTAGCGCGGTTCATGCCCGCGCGGTCTGCGATCTGCGCGACGGTCGTCTCCTCGTAGCCGTTCTCCACGAACAGGTCCAGTGCGGCGTTTTCCAGCCGCTCACGCGCATTCGGTGCCCATCTGCTCACTGTCACATCCTAAGCGACGCGATCGGATCGCATCACCTGAGAAAGCCGATGCGACTTGGTCGCATCAGCATGGTAGAGTCAATGCGACTGGATCGCATCGTTTCGGTCGCGGTGCCTGCGCCGCACATCCTCTTCACCGGCAGCACAACCAGGGAGACCCTCCATGCGCATCTTCGTCACCGGCGCTTCCGGCTGGATCGGCTCGGCCGTCGTCCCCGAACTCATCAGTGCCGGCCACCAGGTCCTCGGGCTAGCCCGCTCGGACGTCTCCGCCAAGGCAGTCGCCGGCATGGGCGCCGAGGTGCTGCGCGGCGACCTGAACGACACCGGCGTGCTGCGCGCCGGCACCCTCGACAGCGACGGCGTCATCCACCTCGCCTTCGTCGTGCCCAGCGTGAGCGAGGCTGCGACGCGGACCGACGCCAGGGCCATCGAGACGCTTGTCACCGGACTCGCCGGCTCCGGCAAGCCCCTGGTGATCTCCGGCGCAACGCTGGTGACACCCGGCCGGCCCGCGACCGAACGCGACGAGCTCATCGCCGCCGGGCCCATCGCGGCCCGCATCACCAACATGCAGGCCGCCCTCGCGGCCGCAGACCGGGGCGTCCGCTCCTGCCTGGTCATGCTGCCCCGCTCGGTGCACGGCCAGGGAGAACGCCACGGCTTCATCCCCCAGCTCATCGCCGCGGCCCGGGCCAAGGGCGTCTGCGGCTACATCGGCGACGGGGCCAGCCGCTGGCCCGCCGTCCACGTGAAGGACGCCGCGAGCCTCTACCGGCTGGCCATCGAGCAGGCTCCCGCCGGCGCAGTGCTCAACGCCGTCGGCGACGAAGGCGTGCCCGTCCGCGAGATCGCCGAGGCCATCGGCCGGCACCTGAACCTGCCCGCCCGGTCCCTGCCCGCCGAAGAATTCGGCGGCATGCTCGTGCCCCTGCTCAGCAGGGACATGCCCGCCTCCAGCACCATCACCCAGGAACTCCTGGGCTGGCAGCCCACCCACCCCGGCCTCATCGAGGACATCGAACAGGGCCACTACTTCACCTGACGAGGTCCAGGCGTGCGACCGCATTGAGGTCGTAAAGGCGGTAACCAGCCGGGCTGCGGCCGATCGGCGCCACGACCCCGCGATCGGAGTAGAACCGGATGGTCCTGACCGCCAGCCCGGTTCGCCGGGCGAGGTCGCCGATCGAGTAGAGCGTGCCGCTGTCCATACTTCCACCCTTGCGCCTCCACCTACTGGAGACTCAAGCCCTTCCCCTGCCAGCACGACGCTATGGCCTCGGCGCCGAGGATGCCGGGGATGACGAGGAAGCCGGTGAGCAGGCATCCTGAGCCGTGAAGCCGTGCCGCGGCCCGGGGCACGGCCTGCGGCGCTGCGCTCTCAGCGCTGGCGCAGGCCGTAGATGGCCAGTTCCATCGCGCGATCCGCTCGCGCCGCGGCGGCGGGAGTGGGCTCGACCCGTGTCATGAAGCTCATCAGCAGACGAGCTGCTGGACGACGGAATGAACCGCCACGAGTTCATCCTGCGCTTCACGCTCAGCCACCCGGGGGTGTCGAGCGCGATCGTCGGCACCAGCAAGCCTGAGCACCTGCGCAGCAACGTGGAGATGGCGTCGCGCGGGCCACTGCCGGAAGACCTCTACGCTGAGGCAAGACGCAGGCTCGCCGCAGCGTAACCGGCCTCTGGCCCGTGCTTCGGCTGCTATAGCTGGCCAGGTTGCGGCCCTGTCATGAGTCGGCGATGCTGCTGAGGAGTGCCGTGGCGCGGGCGATTACCGCGCGGTCTTCGGTGCTGAGGGCCTGCAGTCGCTGGTCGAGCCAGGCGTTGCGCTGTGCCCGGGTGGCGCTGGCGAGTTCGTCGCCTTCGGTGGTGGCGCTGAAGAGTACCTTGCGGCGGTCGTCCGGGTCGCGGGTGCGGACGGCGTAGCCGGCTGAGGTGAGGCGGTTCACGGTCTGGCTCATGGAGGCGGGGGAGACCCGGTCGTGCTCGCTGAGTTCGGTCAGGGTCTGCGGTCCGTGCTTGTGGAGGCGGGTGAGCACGGCGAGTGCCGCGTCCCCGAGGCCGCCTTCGGGGCGTTCGCTGCGGAAGCGGCGGTAGAGGCGCCCGACCGCGGAGCGTACCTGGCCGCCGAGGTCGGCCGCCGCGACCTCGGCGGGCTGCTCTTCAGTTGCCTTCTTCTCCATAGATCGTTAATATACCTAACGAAATCTTTCTTATACCTAAACAATAAGCACCGGTTCCGCGCTCAGCCAGATTTACAGGTAGAAGGAGTCGAAGTCATGCCCGCAAACCCCCTTGGCGTCGCACTGCGCAACCGGCACGCCGGCCACCACACCCTCGTCTGGGCCCGCCCCGACCTGCAGGCCCCGGAGAACTTCACCCTGACCAGCCCCGCCTTCGACCACGGGGCACCCATCCCGGAAAAACACCGCGGCAGGCTGTTCGGCGCGAACATCTCACCCGCCCTCAACTGGACGCAGCCGCCGGCCGGCACCGCTGAGCTCGTGCTCATCGTGCAAGACCCCGACGTCCCGATCGGGAAACCAGCCACCCACGCGCTCACGCTGGGCATCGACCCCTCGCTCAACGGCATCCCCGAGAACGCTCTCACCAACCCCAGCCCCATCCCAGGAATCCGGCACGGAAAAGGTGCGCTCGGGCGCCGCGGCTGGGCCGGACCCAAGCCGCCGCGCTCACACGGACCCCACGCCTACGCCTTCCAGCTCTTCGCCCTCGACCAGACCCCCGGCCTGCCAGCCAGCTTCACCCTCGATGACGTGATCGCCGCCATCAAAGGCCACGCCATCGGCCGCGCCCGGCTGGACGGAACATACGAAATCCGCTAGCACCCGGAACAACGTGGCCCAGCGGGGGGGGCGATGTACCTGGCCTGGACCGCCCCTGCCCGGGTTAAGAACCACCAACGCAGCGCCGGGCGCACGGAGATATGGCGGACGGCGTCGGCCCGGAATCCCGCCTTGAATGGCATAGGCGCAGGTCAGCGGCGTCTGGCCCGGGCGGGAGGACGGAGGCCTGTAAAAACCGCCGGCTACGCCTTCGGCGTGCTCGCAGAGCCCATGATCACAGGCGGCACCGAGACCAGCTATCCGGCGCGTGATTGGATGGCGGTGAGCGCCAGGGCGTAGATGATGTCGTCGATCATGGCGCCGCGGCTGAGGTCGTTCACTGGCTTGGCCAGGCCCTGCAGCACCGGGCCGATGCTCACTACTTGTGCGCTGCGCTGCACCGCCTTGTAGGTGGTGTTGCCGGTGTCGAGGTCGGGGAAGATGAAGACGCTGGCGCGCCCGGCCACTGTGCTCCCCGGCCGCTTGCTTCGCGCTACCGAGGCGATGGCGGCGGCATCGTATTGCAGCGGGCCGTCGACGGCCAGATCGGGTTCGCGCTCATGCACGATCCGGGTCGCCTCGGCGACCTTGTCGACGTCGCTGCCCGCGCTGGAGGTTCCGGTGCTGAAGCTGATCATCGCCACCCGGGGTTCGATGCCCAGGGCCCGCGCCGTTGCCGCGCTCTGGATGGCTATGTCGGCCAGGTCTTCTGCGTCGGGCCGTGGGTTGATGGCGCAATCGCCGTAGATGACCACCTCATCGGGCAGGCACATGAAGAACACCGATGACACTAGCCGGGTGCCTGGCCTGGTGCCCAGGACCTGCAGCGCCGGGCGGACGGTGGCCGCGGTGGTATGGAGCGCGCCCGCGACCAGGCCGTCCACCTCGCCTTGCTGGAGCATCATGGTGCCGACCATGATCGGGTCGGTGAGGTGCTCGCGGGCTAGATCCTCGTTCCAGCCGCGGTGACGCCGCAGCGCGGCGAGCGGGGCGACGTAGCGCTCGGCGACGGTGCGGGGGTCGACCGCGGAGACACCGGCGGGCAGTTGCAGGCCCAGGCCGCGGGCTAGCGCGGCGACCTCGTCGGGCGGCCCCAGCAGGACGCTGCGGGCGATGCCCCGCTCGGCGCACGTGACGGCGGCCTGCAGCGTGCGCGGCTCGGTTCCCTCGGGCAGGACCACGCACGCGTCGGCGGCGCGGGCCCGCTCGACGAGCTGGTAGCGGAAGGCTGCGGGACTGAGCCGGCGGGACCGCGCGGGGCCCCGCAGTGACTCCAGCCAGGCCTCGTCCAGCGCATCGGCAATGGCGTTCACCACGCCGTCGATCCGCTCCAGGTCATCGACCGGCAGTCCCGGGTCGACGGCGCGTACCCGGTTCGCGGTCTCGTAGCTGTCGTAGTCGGCGACCAGGATGGGCAGGCCGGTGGCGGCCGCAGCCTGGGCGAGTTCCCAGACTCGCGGATCCGGCACGATCCCGGCCGACAGGAGCAGCGCGGCCAGCCGGGTCCCGTTGAGCGCGGCGAGGCAGGCGGCCATGATCACGTCGTGGCGGTCGCCGGGGACCACGACGAGCCGGCCTTCGGTCAGGACGCGCAGGCCCCCGGGGACGGCCTGGGCGAACACGGCCACGTCCTTGATCCGCCGGGACAGGTCACCTTCGTAGAGAACCTTCGGGTCCAGCTCGCGGACCAGGTCGCGGACCCGCAGCCAGGCCAGCTCGGGGCGATGCGGTACGCCGGCGAGGAGGCGGAGGCCGTGCCGCGACAGCGCCTCGCCGAGCTGCGCCACGGCAGCGGGAACCGTGGCCGGCAGACTGCGGATCACGCAGCCGACCACGCGCGCGCGCTCGCCGGACAGGTATCCGCTGGCCGTAATGGCCAGCGTCTCGGCGAGGTCCTCGATAGTGCCCTTGATGAGGTCTGGCGCTGGCTCCGCCCCCGGGCCTACCCAATCCTGGCGGCCCACGTGTTCCAGCGGCCAGCGGCCGACCACCAGGACATCGGCGTCGAGTGCTCGGGCCAGTGCCTGGTTGAGTTCGCTGGCGTAGAGCCAGGCCGGCCCCGGGCTGAGCCCCTCGACGATGACGACATCGGATCGCCCATAGACCGGCTCCCAGGCCGCGACGATCTTCTCCAGCACGGTGTCGACTCCGCCCTCGCCGAGTTGCTGCTCCAGCTGGGCGGTCGAGAGTGGCTCCGGGGGGCGCAGCGCAGATATGGCCGCGACCAGCGCGGCCGAGCGGTCCGGGCTGCCGTCGTGCCGGGGCTGGGCCACCGGCTTGACGAAGGCGACGTTCACGCCGCGCCGGTCGAGCGCCCGCACCAGGCCCAGGCACGTCCTGGCCAGGCCCGCGTCAGCCGTGCTCGGCACGACCAGTAAGGTCTGGGTCATAAGGCCATCCTTGAGCGCGGTGAAGGACTCGTTAACATCCTTAAACGCGGTGAAGGGCCCGTCAACCACCGGTGAGGACGCGGGCGGTGTCGCGGGCGATCAGGAGTTCCTCATCCGTCGGCACGACGAGGGCCAGGACCGGGCCGGCCAGGCTGATCCGTCCCCCGGTGCGCCGGCCGTGATCCGCATTGGCCTGGGTGTCTTCAGCCAGGCCGAGGAAGCCCAGCTGGCTGAGCACCAGGCTCCGGACGACGGCGCTGTTTTCCCCGATGCCGCCGGTGAAAACCAGCGCGTCGAGCCGCTCGAGCCCGACGACCAGCCCGGCGATCGCCTTGGACAGCCGGTACACGAACACCTCAAGAGCCAGCCGCGCCCGTTCGTTTCCCTCAGCGGCCGCGGCTTCGATGGTGCGCATGTCATTGCCGACGCCGGACAGCCCCTGCAGCCCGCTGTCGAGGTTCAGCACCCGGGTGAGCTGGCCGGCATCCATGCCGGTCCGTTCGGCCATGTAACCCAGAACGCCCGGATCGACGTCGCCGGAGCGGGTCCCCATGACCAGTCCGTCCAGCGGGGTCAACCCCATGGTGGTATCCACCGACACGCCATCGCGCACCGCTGCCGCGCTGCACCCATTGCCGAGATGGACGGTGACCAGGCGCAGGTCGCGGAGTGGCCGGCCAAGCAGGGCCGCGGCCTGCTCGCTGACGAAGCGGTGACTGATGCCATGGAACCCGTAACGCCGCACCCCGTAGTCGGTGTACCACTCCTCAGGTACCGCGTAACGAAACGCGTGCGGCGGCATCGTCTGATGGAACGCGGTGTCGAACACGGCAACCTGCGGCAGGTCAGGCAGAACAGAACGAACGGCCTCGATGCCGGCCAGGTTCGCCGGGTTATGAAGCGGCGCCAGGTGACTACACGACCGCACCGCGGCCATCACTGAGTCGTCCACCCGGATCGAGGAGGTGAACCGCTCTCCGCCGTGCACCACCCGGTGACCGGCCCCGAGCAGGTGAACGCCGGGGTACTCGACGGCCAGGCGGTCCAGCACCCGGGTCACGACAGCCAGGTGACTGCCTCCGGGAAGCCGTTCCTCGACGGCTGCAGCCGGAAACTGCTGGATCCGCAACACCGCCTCGGGCGTGCCGAGCCGCTCGCCGATCCCCGCTATCAGGCGCTCGCCAGTCTCAGGGGCCAGCAGCGCGAACTTGACCGACGAACTGCCCGAGTTCAGCACCAGTACTAAACCGTCAGAACCGCCAGAACCGCCAGGTAGACCGGGAGAAACCGACGCCATTGTCATCCTCGGCATACTACCCGACCGGGCCCATTCGGCTTCGGCCCCGGCGACTCACTTTTGCACAAGCCCCCGGCCGTCCAGGGTCCGGCTTCACGTTCCGCCGGGCACGCCTGCGCGCCGTGGAAGTGGGGAGTGCCCGGGCTCGCTGGCAGGCGGCGGGCTTGCCGCGGGTGTCCCGCCGCCCTGAGCGGACCGCTGCCAGCCCGGCAGCTCCTTCCGGACGCCGCCCTGCCTGCCCCTTGAGACGCTATGCTATAAAAGCAAGCCTAACAGCTATCATTAATAGCTTCCTGGAGGGCGGCATGACCGAGTTTCTCGACATCAAGGGCGGCCGGATCGCTTACGACGTCACCGGGGAGGGGCCGCTGATCGTGCTGTCGCACGGCATCGGGGACCGCCGGCAGGCCTTCCGGTTCCTGGTGCCGGAACTGGCGCGGGCCGGATTCCGGGTCGCGGCGGCGGACATGCGCGGGCACGGCGAGTCGAGCATGGGCGACTGGAAGTCGATTTCCCGCACCGACGTCGCCGGCGACCTGGTCGCGCTGATCAGGCGCCTGGGCGGCCCGGCCGTCATCGTCGGGCACTCCCTGTCGGGCGGGGCGGCCACCATCGCCGCCGCGACAGCACCCGACCTGGTCAGCGGCATCGTCGAGGTAGGCCCGTTCACCCGGAAGGTGCAGTACAGCCTGGGCGGGCTGCTGCGGATCCGGCGCTACCGCCGCGGCTCGCTGCTGATGGCGGGCGTGCTGCTGCTGCGCAGCCTGAAGATGTGGATGGGCTACCTGGACGTGGCCTACCCGGAAAAGCCGGCCGACTACGCCGCCTACATGACGGCGCTGCGGGCCAAGCTGTCCGAACCAGGCCGGATGGCGGAGTTCCTCAAGGCTATGAAGACTTCCCCCGCCGACGCGGGCGCTGCGCTGCCCCGCATCTCCTGCCCGGCCCTGGTCATCATGGGCACCGAGGACCCCGACTGGGCCGACCCCCGGGCTGAGGCCGAGGGGATCATCGCCGCGATGCCCGCCGGACTCGGCGCCGTCGCGATGATCAAGGGGCGCGGGCACTATCCTCACGCAGAGTGCCCCGATGAGGTCGCCGTACTTACCACGAGCTTCCTCCGGGAGCGCGTCCTCGCCTGAACAGTGGTCTGGAGGGCGTCATGACCGAGTACCTTGCCGTCGACGGCAGCACGATCGCTTACGAGGTGGCGGGCTCCGGCCCGCTGATCGTTGATGCCCTGCCGTCCGGCCACGGTCGCCTTACGATGATCGAGGGCGCCGGGCACTCCCCGCACGACCAGTTCCCCGGCCGGGTGGTTTCGCTCATGCTCTCCTCCCTCCAGCCGGACGCCGCTCGTGCCTAGGGCCGGGCTGAACACGGACCGGGTAGTCGCCGAGGCGGCGGAGCTGGCCGATGAGGCGGGGCCGGACCACCTCACCCTGGCGGCCCTCGCCGCCCGCCTCGGGGTGCGCCAGCCGTCGCTGTACAAGCACGTCGCCAGCCTCGACTCCCTGCGGCAGCTCATCGCCAAGCGGGCAAAGGCCGAGTTCGCCGACGTGCTGGGCCGGGCCGCCATCGGCCGGGCCCGCGACGACGCCCTGGTCGCGATGGCTTACGCCTGGCGCGCCTGGGCGCTTGACCATCCGGGCCGCTACCAGATCGGCCAGCGTGCCCCGGCCCCCGGCGACGTCGACCACCAGGCGGTCGCCGACCGGTTCGTCGCGGTCATGACGGCGGTGATGGCCGGCTACGGCCTCGACGGCGACGACGCCATCGACGCCGTCCGGGCCTTTCGGTCTGCCCTGCACGGGTTCGTCTCGCTGGAGGCCAGCGGCGGTTTCGGCATGCCCGTCAGCGTCGACCGCAGCTTCGGCCGCCTCGTCCACGCCCTGGTGAGAGCCATGTCGAGCTGGAGCACCGCGTCCGAGCCCGGCCGCGAGGTGCCGGCCTGATGACTGCGTCAACCCCAGGGGAAGGGGCGCCCCCTCAGGCAAGGGCGTTGCCGGCGGGGCGCCCCGCCGGTGGCTCGGCCTTGGTTCGCCGCTCCGCGAGGAGGCTGTCCGTCCACAGCGGATAGCAAAAAGCAAATGGCAAGGAGATCCCACTCCTTGCCATTTTTTAATTTATAGCGCACCGGGGGGCTTGCCGCAAGGCCCGGGCCGTGCCGCATAATCGCAGGCCGGGGCTCGGAATTTATGGCATGGGTGATCCGTGCAGCCGAGCACGGCCACCCGGGAGGTATCGCGATGATCGAGCGCTACGTGCTGGGTCTCGAGGAGATCGACAAGACGCAGGTCGCGCTCGTGGGCGGCAAGGGCGCGCACCTGGGGGAGCTTTCGCGGATCGAAGGCATTCGTGTGCCGGCTGGCTTTTGCGTGACGACGGACGCCTTCCGGCGGATCATGACGAGGGTGCCGTGGATCGACGATCAGCTCGATCAGCTGTCGCGCCTGGACCCCGACGACCGGCAGGCGATCCGCACGCTCAGCGCGGAGATCCGCCGGACCCTTGAGGGGATCGCCATCCCTGACGATCTGGCGGCGGCGATCACCGGTTCGGTCACCCGGCTTGGCGGGCAGGCTGCCTACGCCGTCCGGTCCAGCGCGACGGCGGAGGACTTGCCGACGGCCTCCTTCGCGGGCCAGCAGGACACGTACCTGAACGTCGTGGGGGTGGCTGCGATCCTCCGGCACGTCAGCCGATGCTGGGCCTCCCTGTTCACCGAGCGGGCCGTGACCTACCGCCTGCGGAACGGCTTCGGCCACCGGAAGGTCCACATGGCCGTGGTCGTGCAGCAGATGCTCTTCCCGCAGGCGGCCGGCATCCTCTTCACCGCCGACCCCGTCACCTCCGACCGGAAGGTCGTCTCCATCGAGGCCAGCTTCGGCCTCGGCGAGGCCCTGGTAGCCGGCCTGGTGAACGCGGACGTCTACAAGGTGCGGGACGGTGACGTCGTCGCCAGGACAGTCGGCATCAAGCAGCTTGCCATCGCCGCCTCGCCGGCCGGCGGGACCCGGGAAGTGGCGGTCGAGCCAGAGCTGCGGGACCAGCCTGCGCTGACGGATGCGCAGGTCGTGCGGCTCGCGCAGCTGGGCCGGCGGATCGAGGCGCACTTCGGCCACCCCCAGGACATCGAATGGTGCCTGGTCGACGATGGGTTCCAGATTGTCCAGAGCCGGCCGATCACCACGCTGTTCCCCATCCCCGCGGCCAGTGATCAAGAGAATCACGTCTACGTCTCCGTCGGTCATCAGCAGATGATGACCGACCCCATGAAGCCCCTGGGGCTCTCCTTCTGGCAGATGACGACCCCCGCGCCCATGGCCGAGGCCGGCGGCCGCCTGTTCGTCGACGTCACCCAAAGGCTGGCCTCGCCGGCGAGCCGCGCCGGCCTCCTGGAGGCTCTGGGGAGATCCGATCCGCTGACCGGGGACGCGCTGCAGACCATCCTCGAGCGCGACGGCTTCATCCGGCCGCTCCCTGACGAGGGTCCCCCCGGGCCACTGTTTGGCGGCGCGTCAGCTCCGATCGAGACCGATCCGGCCATCGTCACCGAGCTGATCGGGCGCAGCCAGGCATCAATCGCCGCCTCGGAACGCGACATCCGGACGAGGTCCGGAGAGGCGCTGCTCGACTTCATCCTGGCGGACGTCCAGGAGCTGAGGCGGATCCTGTTCGATCCACGGAGCCATCAGGTGTTCATGTCGGCGATGGAGGCTGCCTGGTGGCTCAACGAGCAGCTGCAGACGTGGCTGGGCGAGAAGAACGCGGCCGACACGCTCACGCAGTCCGTGCCCAACAACGTCACGTCGGAGATGGGGCTGGCGCTCCTGGACGTCGCGGACGTGATCCGCCCGCATCCGGGCGTGGTGGCTTTCCTGCAGCGCGTCGAGGACGAGAACTTCCTGGACGAGCTGCCCACGCTCGCGGGCGGCCGGGAAGCCCGGGACGCTATCCAGGCCTATCTCGACAAGTACGGCATGCGCTGCGTCGGCGAGATCGACATCACGAGGCCACGTTGGAGCGAACGCCCCAGCACGCTCGTGCCCATGCTCCTCGGCAACATCCAGAACTTCGAGCCGGGCGCCGGCGAGCGGCGCTTCGAGCAAGGGCGGCTGGAGGCGTGGACGAAGGAGCAGGAAGTGCTGGAGCAACTGCGGGCTCTGCCGGACGGGGAACGGAAGGCCGAAGAGGCTAAGCGGATGATCGACCGGGTCCGGACCTTCATCGGGTACCGGGAGTATCCGAAGTACGGCATGGTCAGCCGCTACTTCGTCTACAAGCAGGCCTTGCTGCAAGAGGCCGAGCGCCTCGTGCAGGCCCACGTGCTCCGTGAGAAGGAAGACATCTTCTACCTCAGGTTCCAGGAGCTCCACGACGTCGTGCGCACGAACCAAGCGGATGACCAGCTCATCCGCCAGCGCAAGGACGCTCATCGGTCGTATCAAGCGCTCACGCCGCCCCGGGTGCTCACCTCGGACGGCGAGGTCGTCGCCGGGACGTACCGGCGCGCCGATGTCCCGGCCGGCGCGCTGACCGGCCTGCCCGTTTCGGCCGGGACCGTCGAGGGACGGGCTCGCGTCATCCTGGACATGGCCGAGGCCGATCTCGAAGCGGGCGACATCCTGGTCACCGCCTACACGGACCCCAGCTGGACGCCTGCGTTCGTCGCGATCACGGGCCTGGTGACCGAGGTGGGGGGCCTGATGACGCACGGCGCGGTGATCGCACGGGAGTACGGCTTGCCGGCCGTCGTGGGCGTGGAGCAAGCCACCCGGCTGATCCGGGATGGGGAGCGGATCCGCGTCAATGGAACGGACGGGTACATCGAGATCCTGCATTAGGCGACCATGATCAAACGGTGCATCGCCTGCTCCGGCAGATCGGGGCGGACTGGTCGAGCGTCCACGCCGTTACCCGGCGAGGCTGGCGATGTCCTCCGGGGTGAGCCGGACGCTGGCTGCGCCGACGTTCTC
>PLRW01000144.1 GCA_003164955.1 Actinomycetota bacterium | reverse complement strand
TCCTCAGTCGGCCCTGAACGGCACCCTCGCCACGGTTTTGTTCTTTTCTGTGCATGCGGGCAAGTTTCGGCCTAAAGTCTTGCCGTGCGTGATCGATTGGGCACCGGCCGGTCTCGATGGGCCGTCCCGGCCCGGACAGCTCGCTGGCTCGGCTGTGACCGTAATCCGCTGCGCCGCGGTACGGACCGGGCCGAGACCGTGATCGCCCTGATGGGCGCGCTGCTGCTGGTGACCGGGGTGCCGGCCGCCGGGTTCGCGGCCGGATGGTGGGCGGAACACTTTGCCCTCGGCAGCGCCCGCGCCCAGGGCGCGGCGGTGAGCCGGGGGCAGCTGACCGGCGGCGTGTTCATGGCGGTCACCGTGGCCATGTTCGCCGCGACGTTCGCGTTGCTCGCGGCCAGGGCGCTGAGCCGCCGCGCGCTGGAACGCCGGCGCATGGAGGCCTGGGACGCCGAATGGCGCGCCGTCGCGCCGCTGTGGACCCGGCCGCGCGCCTAGGTATCGCCGCGCCTCAGGTTCCCCGCGCCATAGCCCCCCGCGCGCTTTCTCCGCGCGCCTCCCCCGCGGCCCCCCGCGTCCGCGGGCCCCCACCGCCAGGCCCCTGCCCCCGGGCCTTTTGCACGTGATGGCGCCTCTACGTGTACTGGGATACACGTGATGGCGCCTTTACGTGTAAAGCGAGGGCTGCTCGGTGGGCGCCAAAGGCGCCCGGAGCGGCGGGCAACGTGCGCGATGGCGCCTTTGGCACGCTATAACGTGCGCGATGGCGCCTTTGGGCACGTTCGCCCGGGGCGTGTGCCGTAGATCCCGGGGCTTCTGTTACTCCGGTCCCGGATGGGGCGTCAGGTGCGCGGGACGAGAAGCTCACGGAACAGTTGGGCCTGCGATACGGGCCGCGGCTGACCTGCGGGCGGCGCGGTCAGGGCCCGGCCGGGCACGGAACCCGGCCGGGCGACCGAACCGGGGCCTACGCGTGCACAGGCTGGGCGGCCGGCCTCGTGTCGCCGGAACGGACGACGACGACCGGGCAGGCCGCCGCGTTCAGGCAATCCCGGGCGACGGGACCGAGATGGCGCCGGGACTGCGCCGTCCAGGCCGCCGCCCCGGCCTGCCCTCCGCCCGGTTGGGTACTGCCCAGCACGAGCATCTCCGCCCCGACCGAACGTTCGAGCAGAACGCGGGCCGGCGGTCCGTCGGCCAGTTCCATCTGGACGGCCGCCATCTGCACGGCTTCCGCTTGCGTGCCGGGCGACTGCGCGCCGAGGGCCTCGCCCACCACGGCCTTCAGGGTGGATTCCGCCGCGGCCGGCCCGAGGTCGGCGTCGGCGACCTGCGGGTGCGGCGCGTAATGCGGGATGGGCACGCGTTTGTCCCGGACGAAGACCACGTGCACGCGCATGCCGCGCAGTTGCGCTTCCCTGGCCGCCCAGCGCACGGCGGCGACCGAAGCCGGTGAGCCGTCGGCGCCTACCAGGATTCGTCCGGTGGGTGAAATCTGGTTTGGCATATTCCCACCTTTCTTGCGATATCCACTGATGGCTGCGTCTCGACGCTGACCCGCGCACATACAGCACAACACGCTGACGCCGCATAGTCCATCGTGCACTTAACGTAAGGTCAATGTCACTAAGAGTAGTGTTACACGCGGTTTCGTAGTTAAGGGCGGGAGGCTCGTCTCAAAATGAGTCACTCGGTCTCACAGAGCGTGCGCGGGACGTGACGTTACGAAGGTGAGCCCTTCCCCGGCTCACCCTGGCAGGCGCCGAACGACCACCGGCCGATGGCGCAGCATGCACAGAAACGGAAAGTTATCGCTCCGTGATAGCAGATTACGCTATGTGAATTCGTGCAAATAACCCCGGTCCGGCGGCAGGATTGTGCAAGATAACGGGCGGAGCAGAAAACCGACCGATCATCCCGCGGGACCGGCACGCGGCCAGCGCGGATCTGGCACAGGACGGACGATATATGCAGGACGAGGTGAGCGGCAGCAGGCAGGCGGGCCGCGCCGGTTCCGGAGAAAGTGACACGCCCGGTATCCCGGACGTTACAGCCGGCCCCGAGCCCGTCACGGCGAAGCCGCGGAAACGGGTGCGGGCCGGCGTTTTCGTGACCGCGGTGGCCGCTTTCACCGCCGTCGGGTTCGGTGCCGCCGTAGTGATCCGTGACCAGATCACCCCGGCCGCGTCCTCGGCCATACCGAGCCCGCCGCCCCACAACCAGAGGTTCGTCGAAGACGACGACGGCACCGGCGCGGACAGCCAGGCGAACATCCTGCAGTCGACCGTACCGGGCCTGGTCCGCGTCGCGTCCGCCCGGGGCAGCGGGGCAGGCGTCGTGCTCACCCCCTCCGGCCTGGTGCTGACCAGCGCCCAGATCGCGGCCGCCCGGGGAACGGTCAGCGCCCGGGTGCTGCCGTCCGGCCGCGCCTGCACCGCGCGCATCGTCGGCTCGGATGCGGCCCACGACCTCACGTTGCTCCAGCTCGAATGCGGTGGCGCGTTCCAGCCGGTTGCGATCGGCAACGCGGGCGACGTGGCGGCGGGCGACCTGGCCGTCGCCGTTGGCACCGGCGCCAACGGCCGGTCTTTTACCCCCGCCACCGGCAACGTCACCAGCGTGAACGCGGCCACGATCATCGGCGGCCAGCACCTCGCCGGGCTGCTGCGGACCACGGCGCAGGTCATCCCCGGCCAGGGCGCCGGCGGCCCGCTGGTCAACCTGTCCGGCCAGGTGATCGGCATCGACCTGATCGGCTCGGCGCACGGTGCCAGCATCACCGGTTACGCCATCCCCATCAACGAGGCCCTCGCCGTCGCCCGCCAGCTGAAGCGTTAGGACCGCCGCCCCCGATCGCGTACGCGCCGGGCCCCGCCGGACGGCCGGCGGGGCCCGTTTCGTTGCGGTGGAAACCGCACGGCTGGGTAAAACGGGCGGCCCGCGCGGCATAACTGGCACCGCGTAATAATCACGAAAGATTTACACGCGTGTCGTAGGTGGTACAGCGACGTGCGACGTTAGGAGTTGGTAATTGAGTTCTCATGTAGCGGACCGGTAAACGGCGCGAACCTGAGGGAGATATTACCGTTCTGATTTCGGCGTATTTGAGCACCCCGCAGGTCTAACGTAATCGCTCGGGAGCCTTACCAAGACATCATCATGGAGGTGGATTGAATGCGCACCGGGCATAGGCCCGCATGGCGCCGCCGCCCACAGAGCCGTGCGGCGCGTATTGCGGTGCCCCTCGCCATCCCGATGGCGCTGGGCCTGACGCTGGGCGCTGTACTGGCGTTCACCGGCGGGCCATCGAGCACGACGATCAAGCAATCGGCAGCGGGCGCGACCGCCACTCCGAGCGCCAGTGCGTCCCCGACGGTGAGCGCCGTTGCGAGCCCCACGGCGACCGCGACGACACCGGCCGCCGCAGCGGCCAACGTGAGCTGCGACATCATCGTCCCGGCCAACCCGCTGACGGCGCAGGGTCTCGCGACCCCGTACCAGCTCACCGGGCCGAACGGGATGACCCCGGCCGCGTCCGGGTGCACCATGGCCAACGCGGCCAACCTGGGCGCGTTTGTCCAGGCGACGATCCTCAACCCGGCCACCGGCGCGCTGTCGGTGTACGAGCCACTGGTCATCACGCAGGGCACGACCGCTGCCGTGGCGCCGGTCGTGCCCACGCTTCCCGCGGGCGCGGTCGTCACCATCAACTTCGGGTTCAACGGCACCAACCTGACCCAGGTCGGCGCGACCGCGAACACGCTCCGGCAGGCCGGATGCGTCAACGGCCTGAACGGGTCGATCTTCGGCCAGGTGTCGTTCTGCAACGGCACGAACTTCTTCCGGGCCGCGTTCCAGGCCGAACGGCAGGGCAAGCTGACGATCCCGGCCCTGGGCACCTCGCCCAAGGATGGGATGACCTGCCCGTCCACCCGGTCGTTCCAGCTCATCGACCAGGACCAGAGCGACAACGTGACGTCGATCTACCTGCTCAACGGCAACGGCCAGACCGCTCAGAACAACGCGGCCAACGCGGCGGCGCTGGCCGGGGCAACGAAACTCGCCAACGGCAGCGACAACATCCTGCTGGCCGCCTTCGTCGACCCGACCCTGGGATGTACTCCGTTCGAGGCACCCGACCTGTCGCAGGCCGGAACCCCGGGCACGTCGCAGGCGCTGGACGAGCTGTCCGCGGCCAAGAACCAGGCGGCCCCGATCGCCCTGGTGCCCGAGAACGACCCGATGACCCTGGTCAACAACGCCTTCAGCGCGACCAAGACCAACCTCTACCGCAGCAACGTCGGCCAGTCGCCGATCAGCAACGCCAACAACCAGGCGGACAGCCCGGCGAACTACTGCCAGAACATGGTCAACGTCCAGACCCCGTTCCTGTCTAACAACCAGGGAGTCCTGGGCACCGACACCTCTCCGGTCCCGGCGGTGGGCAGCAACCTGTTCACCTTCATGGCCAACCGGCTCAGCATGTCCTTCACCAACCTCAACTGCCAGAACTTTGGGCTGACCAACCCGGTGACGGTCGTCCTGAGCGGCCAGGGCGTGGCCACCGGGGCCACATTCAACCTCACCCCGCAGAAGGCCACCGCGGCGACGACGGCCGCCGGGACCGGCGCCGCCGGTACGGGCACCCCGCCCAACCAGCGCAGGGGGCGCCCGGGCCACCAGATCCAGAACGGGTCCGGAATGTGAGGCACCCTGACCGGTAACGGTCTGGTCCGGTAGCGGACCACCTTCATGACGCGGCGTCCCCGGGATCATCCCGGGGACGCCGTGTCACGTTAGGGGGGGTCACGTTAGGGGGTCACAACGTTCCTGCCTGGTGTTACGTACGGTTATTACGGACGAAACCGCTGGGCAACACGCCGGTTTTGTACTGCTATGCATGCCAGCCATCAGCGGAACCCATCACTCCGCCGCCGTGATCGGCGGCGGCCAGGCGGGCCTGTCGATGAGCTACTGCCTGACCGAGCGGGGCGTGGATCACGTCGTGCTGGACCGGGAGCGCCCCGGCTACGACTGGCGCGAGCGCCGCTGGGATTCCTTCTGCCTGGTCACGCCGAACTGGCAGTGCCAGCTCCCGGGGTTTCCCTACCAGGACCCGGACCCGGACGGCTTCATGGTCCGCGAGCAGATCGCCGCCTACCTGGAGGCCTACGCCGCATCGTTCGCCCCGCCGCTCTCCGCAGGCGTGGAAGTCACCCGCCTGCGCCGCGCTCAGCCGGGTCCGTTCCGCATCGATACCACGGCCGGGGAGCTCACCGCCGACCAGGTGGTGGTGGCCACCGGGCCGTACCAGCTGCCCGCGATCCCGCCGTCCGCCGAGCGCCTGCCGGACGGGGTCACGCAGCTGCACTCGTCGCAGTACCGGCGGCCGTGGCAGCTTCCGCCCGGCGCGGTCCTGGTGGTGGGCACCGGCCAGTCGGGGTGCCAGATCGCCGAGGACCTGCACCTGGCCGGGCGGCGGGTTCACCTGTCCGTCGGCAGCGCGCCCCGGGTGGCCCGCCGCTACCGGGGCCGGGACGTGGTCGCCTGGCTGGACGACATGGGCTACTACGACAAGGGCATCGGCGAGTTCCCCGACGCCGAGAGCGTCCGGCTGCGCGCGAACCACTACGTTACCGGGCGGGACGGCGGTCACGACATCGACCTGCGGGCGTTCGCCCGGGACGGCATGCGGCTGCACGGCCGGCTCGCGGCCATCGCGGCCATCGCGGGCAGGACGTCGGGCGCGCCGGGCCGGCTGGGGTTCGCCGCCGACCTGGCGCCCAACCTCGACCACGCCGATGAGGTGGCGGAGTCGATCAAGGACTCCGTGGACAAGTTCATCGAGGCCAGCGGGGCCCACGCGCCCGCCGAAGCGCGCTACGCGCCGGTCTGGGAGCCGCCCGATCCGGGGCCGAGCGAGCTGGACCTGGACCGGGCCGGGGTCAGCACGGTCATCTGGTGCACCGGGTTCGGCCGCGACTACCGGTGGGTGGACGTGCCGGTGTTCGACGGGCGCGGCTACCCGACCCACGAGCGGGGCGTGACCAACTGCCCCGGGCTGTACTTCCTCGGGCTGCCGTGGCTGCGCACCTGGGGGTCGGGCCGGTTCTCCGGGGTGGCGCGGGACGCGTGGCACCTCGCCGATCAGGTCACCGCGCACCGGACCCGCCAGTGGGGGGACGACGTGCGGTGGATCGCGGGCAGCCCGACCGAGACCTTCCCGGACCGGGACTGGTCCATCCCGCGGACGGCGGCGTCCTGATGCGGCCGCTGAGCCCTTCCCGGGGCCGCACCCCGGCCCGCCCCCTGGCGCGCCCCCTGGCCGACGCGCACCGGCACCTCGGCGTGCTGCCCGCGTACCCGTTCTACGGCGGCCCGCCGGTCAACTCGGACATCGGCGCGCGCGCCACGATCGCCCAGCTCATGGCCGATCTCGACGCCGAGGGCACCGAGCGGGCGCTGGTCATACCCAACTACGGGGTGCCGGACGCCGCGGCCGCGTTCGCGTTCAACGAGCTGTGCGTGGAAGCCACCGGCCGCGACGACCGCTTGCGCTGCGGCCTGTGGACCTCGCCGCGCCCGGAGGACGAGGCGCTGACCGACGCCGCGCTCGCGCTGGCGGGCGAGCCGGGCGTGCGCGCGCTGAAGCTCAGCTTCCTGCTGGGCGGGCGCGCCACCGACCCGGCCTGCCGCCCGGCGCTGGACAAGATCTTCGCGGCCGCCGAGCGGAACAACCTGGTCGTGCACGTGCACAACTACCAGGCCGAGGACGGCGAGGTCTACTTCACGCTCGTGCACGGCATCGCGCACGAGTGCTCGGTGAGCTTCGTGGCGATCCTGCAGGCGACGCGGGCGCTGCGGAAGGGCTTTGAGTCGGCGATCTACTTCTGGTGACCGTCAACCGGCTGGCCGCGGCGGCCGCGCACTTCGGCCGCGACCTGGACTTCTGTCTCCGGCGCATCGCGAAGATCATCGCTGACGCGAGGGCCGCGGGCGCCGGGCTGCTCGTGCTGCCCGACGCCGCGCTCGGCGGTTACCTGGCCGACCTGCGCCATCCCGACCCCGAGGCGCTGCCGCCCGCGCTGAAACCGGACGACCCGCTGCTGGCGTCGGTGGCCGCCCTGGCCGCGGAGATGGTGGTGTGCGTCGGCTACTGCGAAGCCGACGGGGACGACCGGTACAACTCCGCGGTCTGCGTCACCGGGGACGGGGTCCTCGGCCGGCACCGCAAGGTGCACCTGCCCGCCGGGGAGGTCGCCGCGTACCGGGCCGGCGACCGCTTCGCCGCGTTCGACACCCCGGCC
Source organism: Actinomycetota bacterium (assembly GCA_003164955.1). Lineage (GTDB taxonomy): Bacteria > Actinomycetota > Actinomycetes > Streptosporangiales > Streptosporangiaceae > Bog-532. Next base: position 4,762 of record PLRW01000144.1, on the reverse strand, counting down.
GGGCGCATCGGCATGCTGATCGACTACGACAAGACGTTCCCGGAGGCCGCGCGGAGCCTGGCCCTGGACGGAGCGGACATCATCGCCTGCCTGTCGGCCTGGCCGACGAGCCTGACCAACCGGGCGCCCCGGCTCGCCCAAGACCGGCAGGCGTGGCTGTTCGACCTGTACGACTGCGCCCGCGCGGCCGAGAACCAGCTGGTCCTGGTGTCGGCCAACCAGACCGGCGCGATGGGCGGCATGCGGTTCCTCGGCCAGTCCAAGGTGGTCGGGCCGGCCGGGAACATCCTCGCCCGGACCTGGGGCCGGGCCGGGCTCGCCATCGCCGAACTCGACGTGGCCGCGCAGATCGCCGCAGCCCGCCGGGTCCTGCACCATCTGGACGAGCGCCGCCCGGCCAGCTACCGGGACCAGCCGTGAGGAGCGGGCCGCGCCCCGTCCGGCCGCCGCTCNNGCGGCCGGCCCCGTGAACATCGCGCTGCTGACGTACTCGACCAAACCGCGCGGCGGGGTCGTGCACACGCTCTCGCTCGCGGAGGCCCTGGCCGCAGCGGGCGCTCCGGTCACGGTGTGGACGTTGGGGCGGGGCGGGGACGACGGCTTCTTCCGGCCGGTGGACCCGGCCGTACGGCAGGTGATCGTGCCCTTCCCCGACGCCGACGGCGAAGACGTCGGCGGCCGGGCATGATCTCGCGTTCCGGCACACCTGGGCCGGGGCGGCCCGGCACCACCTGGCGTTCTACCGGTCGCTGGCTAACACCGGCCGCGCGGCCGGCTGAGCCCGCGGAACAAGTGGGGCGGCACCGAGAACGCCGCCGGTTTCCGTCGTGCGGGCTTACTCGTCTGCGGGCCCGGCCCGGCCGCGGGTATGAACGGCGGGCTACCTCTGGGCGCGCCGGATCGCCATGTGGTACGACGTCCCCGGCTCAAGGCCCCAGTTGGCGATCCACTCCGGGGTGATGCGGATGAGCTCGCGGCTGAAGCCCGGGACCGGCGGGTCGGCGTCGGTGAGGGCCTCGGCCCGCCCGCGCATCTCGATACCGCGGGGCGTCCAGGGATCCACCGACGCGAGGTCGTCGACGACGAACGCGACGTTCGGGTTGGCGTCCAGGTTGCGGAACTTCCGGCTCTGGGCCAGGTTGAAGCCGCCGATCAGCACCCGGCTGGTGGCCTCGTCGATGAAGAAGCCGACCGGGTTGTTCTGCGGTGCGCCACGGCCGTCCACGGTGGCGAGACGGCCAAGCCGCTGGCTGCGGAGATAGTCAAGCTCCTGAGGGGTCAGGGTCAGACGGTCCATAGTCCGAGCCTGCCACTTCCGGCCCCGGTTTAGGCCGACCCCGCCACATGTGACCCGCGTACAGGACAGCCCCGTCACATCTGGCCCCCTGGCTCACGGCTGCCCCGCCGCCTCCGGCTCCGGCTTGGTGGCGCTGAAGCGCATGACGTTACCGCCCATGGCGGCTTTCGTCTGCAGGCCGATCATGCCCAATCGTCTCAGGGCCGCTTCGAGCTGGGCGGATCTCAGCAGGCTGGTCGTGTGCCCTTCGCCGAGATGCATGAGCCGGATCGGCACCGTGTCGAGCATGTCGTAGCCGATGAGCCGGCCGCCGGGCCGGAGCACCCGGACCGCCTCGGCCAGCGCGCTGTCCCACTCGATGACGTGGTGCAGCATCGCAGCCGACAGCACCAGGTCGAACCGGCCGTCCTGGAACGGCAGCCGGGCGGCGTCGGCTCGCTGCACGGTGGCCCGCCGGCCGAAACCGGACAGAACCTGCTCGGCCATGCCCACCAGTTCGGTGTCGTAGTCGGTCGCTACCATGCGGAACTTCGGGAACAAGGTCAGCAGCTGCGCGCTCATGGCGCCCACTCCGGCCCCGATCTCCAGGCCCTCCCCGGTCGGCTGCACGCCCTGGAGCATCCACGGGAGGATGACATGCCGCGCGAGGAGCCGGTAGGGCAGGCTGGTGAGCGTTGCCTTGGCGCTGGGCGGCATCTCGGGCATGACGCCAGCTTGCCACGTGCGGCGCGCCGCCGCGCCCACCGGCCGCGTTACACGCGGGGCTGACGGGGCCTGTGACCACGTGAGCGGTGGACCCGGCGGGCGATCCCTCCTCTGCTGACGGCAGATTGTCTTGGCCCGCTCACACGCCGCGAACCATGGTGGGACCAGAGAGTTCAGCCCTCCAGCCGACCCCGACCTTGAGAGCAGGGAGACCATGCACACCGCCGCAGCCGAACCGATCACGACTGCCGGGGCGCTCGACGAACAACTGAGCGCCCGGCTCCTTCAGCAACGCATCATCGTTCTCGGCGCCGAGGTCGAGGACCGGATCGCCAACCGGCTCTGCGCCGAGTTGCTGCTCCTGTCGGCCGAAGACCCGCGCAGCGACATCAGCCTGTACATCAACTCCCCCGGCGGCTCGGTCAGCGCGGGACTCGCGATCTACGACACGATGCGGCTCATCCCCAACGACGTCAGCACGCTGGCCATGGGCCTGGCCGCCAGCATGGGCCAGTTCCTGCTGTGCGCCGGGGCGGCCGGCAAGCGGTTCTGCCTGCCGCACGCCCAGGTGCTCATGCACCAGGGCTCGGCCGGCTTCGGCGGCACCGCCGCGGACATCGAGATCTACGCGGGGCAGCTCGAACGGACCGGCCACACCATGGTCAGGCTGATCGCGCGGCACACCGGGCAGCCGGTGGAGCGGGTCGAGCAGGACAGCCTGCGCGACCGGTGGTTCAGTGCCACCGAGGCGCTCGCCTACGGGATGATCGACCACATCGTCGAGCGGGTCGACGACGTCCGTCCCGCGGTCGCGGGCAAGCTGGCGGAGGCCGCGCGATGAGCCAGTACACGATCCCCACGGTGGTGGAGAAGGCCGCGGGCGGAGAGCGTGCCTACGACATCTACTCGCGCCTGCTGTCGGAACGGATCATCTTCCTCGGCACCGAGATCGACGACGGGGTGGCCAATGTGATCATGGCCCAGCTCCTGCACCTGGAGTTCGCCAGCCCGGACCTGGAGATCGGCCTCTATATCAATTCCCCGGGCGGCTCCTACAGCGCCATGACCGCGATCTACGACACCATGCAGTACATCCGGCCCGACGTCGCCACCATCTGCATGGGACAGGCGTCGTCCGCGGCCGCGGTCCTGCTCGCCGCCGGCGCCCCGGGCAAGCGGGCCATCCTGCGGCACGCGAAGGTCCTGCTGCACCAGCCGTCGGCCCAGGCTCAGGGAACGCTGCCGGACCTGGCCGTCCAGGCCAAGGAGGTGGCCCGGGTCCGGGCCGATGTGGAGGAAATCCTCAGTCAGCACACCCGCCGCCCGGTCGCCGAGATCCGGCTGGACACCGACCGGGACAAGACCTTCGGCGCGCAGCAAGCCGTCGGCTACGGCCTGGCGGACCAGGTCATCACCAGCCGCAAGGCCGCTCCCGCCGAGCTGCTCGGCGTGTGACGGCCTGGCCCCGCAGCTTTGAGCTGTGGGCTTTGGGTCACGCGGCCAAGCTGGCCCGGACGTCGCCGTCGCGGTGTCCCGGGGGCATGCCGCGACGGCGGACCGCGTCCAGCGGGACGACCACCGGAACGTCCAGCGGCCGGACCGCAGGGAGGTCATCCGCGGGCGCTCCGGCGCCGGCCGGGAGGGTGCCCATGCGCTCCCTGACGCGACGGGCGCGCTCCTCGCTCAGGGCGCGGCGGGCGCGCTCCTCCGCCAGGCTCCGCCCGGCCAGGGCCAGCAGGTCGGACAGCTCGATCCGGAGGGCGTCGCACACGGCGGCCAGGACCTCCGAGGAAGCCTCCTTGCGCCCGCGCTCCAGCTCGGAAAGGTAAGGCATGGAGACGCGCGCGGCCCCGGCCACGTCGGCCAGGGTCCGGCCCTGCTCGCGGCGGGCGTGGCGCAGGATACGACCGAGCGTCGTCCGCAGCAGCGGCCGGGGCTGCCGCTGACGTCCCCCCGGGCCGATCATGACCGGTTCGCGCATGGCCGTCTCCGCCCTACCTTTCCGATCCCGCGGCCATGACGGCCGTGACGCGGGCCTGTCCCGCCACGCTACCCAGGACGCCGCCGGACGGAAAAGCCCTTTTGCTGCAGGCGAAAGAGCCGTCCAAGCTCGGCGTCAGCGACCGCGCCGCCGCCGCCGCGTTCAACCGGGGACTGCTCACTCCCGCAAAGCCGGAATGGTCGTAGCGTGTCGTAGGCCTGCAAGTCGTCAGCCAGTACGCCAATTCATCTAATCGATTGATAACCAATATCTCTGCACGAATAAAAGCGCTATTCCCGTTTCGCCGTTTAAATGCCGACAATTATGTATCAATTTTATCAATATCCAAAATGGGGTTATGGACTGCACACTAAGCCGCGTTTACTATCAGTGTGTCTGGATGATTACTTTCCCCTGTGCCAATCGGAGCAATCGGAGCAATCGGGGCGTCGGGGCAAAAAACAGATTGCTTTGGGCTAGCGGGGGGACTTATGCACTCAGTAACGCGGAGCCGCCGATACCATAATCGCCGCGCACGCGAGCTTGGCGGCAGCGGACGGCTCGTCCGGGTGGCCGCCACGCTTCCGCTGCTCAGCTTGGTCCTGACCAGGCTCAGCCGGCGCACGGCCGGAAAGCCTCATCTGCCCCGGGACGGTGCGCGATGAGGCTGAAGCATGGCCACGGGGGGAACTTCAGGAGGCTGGTCGCCACGGCCACTGCCTCGCTCGGCATCTTGGCCAGCGTGTCGGCGGTCAGCGTGACGAACGCGCCCGCCGCCC
>PLRW01000161.1 GCA_003164955.1 Actinomycetota bacterium | reverse complement strand
GAACCAGATCCGCCAGTCGGGTAGCGGCGGCGCATTACTGCGCCGCCGCCCCCTCGGAACCGGCCGTGCCCGTTTTCCGGGCAACCGGCTCGGGCAAGCCCAAAGGCGTTCAGGTCAGGACTGCATAAGCGCTGGCCCACTGCCGGTGCCGTCTGGGAGGCGGCGTTGGCAGTGGGTGTGGATGAGGCTGGGCACGGCGGGTCCGCCTTGGGTCCCGGGCCGCGCTTCGACGGTGATCGCCTGGTGGCGGGTCGCTGCGCGGACGGCTGTGATCCACTGTTCCCATTCGTCGGGGTGCTGTGGTTCCCGGTCGGCGTGCAGGAGCAGTTGCCCGCAGAGCGGGCAGCGTCCCCGCTGCCGCTGAAGTAGCCGTAGCCGGGGCGGGTCCAGCGGGGGTGTCCCGCGTCGCCGCCGGGCTGCCCAGTAGCTGGCCAGGGCCGGGTCGTCGGGTGAGGCCCAGCCCTTGACCAGCGTGTGCCGGGTGATCTTCGTCCAGGCGAACTTGAGGAGGCAGGCGCCGCTGTCGCGGTTGCCGAACACCCACCGGTCGCGCCTGGAGGGGACGAATCTGCCGAAGTATCTGCTGGCTATCCAGCGTTTCCCCTTGTGGGGGTGGGTCCACTTCGCCCACTTGTAAGTGAGTTGCCATAGGTGCTCGTCCACCTCGTTGAACACCCGGGCGGACACGCAGTGCCGGTAGTAGGCCGACCAGCCCCGGATGATCGGGTTCAGCCGGATGAGGACCATCTGCGCGTTGTGGCCGCGCAGGGCCTTCATCTCGGCGGTCAGCCGTGCCTTGATCCGTTTCACGGCCGCCTTACCTGGCTTGATCAGCAGCTTGCCGCGATAGCGCCTGACGTTGAAACCCAGGAAGTCCACCCCGTCATCGAGGTGGACGATGGCCGTTTTGGCCTCGTTGAAGGCCAGGCCCCGGGGCTCCAGCCACGCGGCCAGCCGTGCCTTGACTTGCTCGGCCTGCTCCCGCGAGTGGCACAGGGCGAGCGCGTCGTCGGCGTAGCGGACCAGCACAGGTGAGCCCGGCACCGCCGTCCCGGTGTCCCGGTGACCGCCGGGGTGGTAACGGACTCCGGCGGCCTGTTCCATCCCATGCAGGACCACGTTCATCAAGACGGGGCTGATCACCCCGCCCTGGGGACTGCCCTGCTCGGTCGGGGCGAACCGGCCGCGGTCGATCACGCCCGCTTTCAGCCATTGCCCGATCCGTCCCCGGGCGGGGAAGGTGCCGAGCAGGCCGAGGAGGCAGGAATGATCAATGCGGTCGAACGCGGCGGCCAGGTCAGCGTCCAGCGCCCACACGCGCTTGCAGGTCTTCCCTCGCGCGGTCACGAAGACGGCCTGCATGGCGTCCTGGCAGGAGCGGCCCGGCCGGAACCCATACGACCGGGACTCGAACCGGGCCTCCCACTCGGGCTCCAGCGCCCCCGCCGTCAGGGCCTGCAACGCCCTGTCGGCGATCACGGGAATCCCGAGCCCGCGCCGCTTTCCTCCCGATTTCGGGATGAAGACCCGCTTGACGGGCCAGGGCCTCCACCCGGCCGCTCCCTGCTGGAGCCAGGAAGCCATCTCGGCTTTCCCCCGGCCCGTGAGCACGATGCGCCCGTCGGCCCCGGCCGTCTTGCGGCCAGCGTTGACCTCCGTCACCCGCCGCACGCTCAGCAGCGCGTTCGCGCGGGAGCGGAACATCAGCTTTTGCAGATTGCGGACCTTCTTCAGGTCCCCTGCCTTGCTCGCCGTGAAGATCCGCTGCCGCAGCCGCCGTACGTCGTCCCCGACGGCCCGCCATTGCACGGCGTCCCAGTCCAGAACATCGCCCTCAGGTCCGTTCACCGCCGTAGCGGCGTCCAACTTGCCCATCGGTTCCGGCGTCTCCAGTCACCAGGTCATCACAGGCTCACCTGACCCACGTCAGCTCCCTTTCGGGCCGGGCAGCCGCCCGTATCCGGCCAGTTATGCGAAGTCCATCCGGCGGAGGAGCCGGTCCAGCGGACCCCGGTTTCCTGCTGCCTTTCGGCCACCGGCATTCGCTTCTTGGGTCATCCTGCGCCCGCTGGGGAATTGAGCCTTCCTTGCGGTCGGCCTACCGGCCACCAGTGGCCGGACCCCAACGGGGTTGTCGTGTTGCACATGAGCAAGACGCGACCGGGCAGGGCGCCTCCTTAATCCCGGGGACGGTGGTGCGCTCCCGGCCGGCAATTACCCTCCGGCCGGCACCTGCCGCTCTTCCGCGGCCAGTCCCTGCGGCCCCGCTGAAACATCCCATCGGCGGGGGTCACCTTCACGAGACGTCATCAGAGGTTCACTCACGTTCACCCCTCGCCCCGGGCGAGCTGGATGCCCGCCCAGAGCCGGAAAGCAGAGCTTCCCGCCGGTCTTCTCCTCGCCTGCCGCCCCCGGATGGAACACGGGCCGCTTCGGCTTCTTCCCCGGGCTCCGCACCCCGCAGTTACCCGCGACGCACGCCAGGGCGGAGACGGGCCATCGCGCACTGACCCGGGTACTGCACCTACGGCATCAGCCGAACCTCCAAACGGTGCCTCCCACTTGTTTCATGCACCCTCACGTCGCACGTA
>PLRW01000110.1 GCA_003164955.1 Actinomycetota bacterium | reverse complement strand
CGGCCGGTCCCGCCTCGGCCGGACGGCCCGGCTCGCCACCCGGGCCGGCAGGCACGAAGACGTTCCCGTGCCCGGTGGCGCCCGCCAGCGGTCCCACGGCGCCGAGCATCCGCGCCGCGGTCGCGGCATCCGGCCGGTTCGCCGGGTCGCGCCGCAGCAGGGCGTCGATGACCGGGCCGAGCCCGGCGGCGGGCGGAGCGGACGGCGGGTCGGAGTTGATGATCGCCGACATCGTGGTGATGGCCCCGCCCGCCCGGTCGAAGGGCCCGTGCCCCTCGACCGCCGCGTACAGGGTGGCGCCCAGCGACCACAGGTCAGAGGCCGGCGTGGCCGGATTGCCCTGGATGCGTTCCGGGGCCGTGAAGCCCGGCGACCCCATGACCATGCCCGTCTGGGTAAGTTTCGGGTCACCCTGAAAGGTCGCGATGCCGAAGTCGGTGAGCACGGCCCGGCCGCCGTCGGCGAGCAGCACGTTGCTCGGCTTCACGTCGCGGTGCAGCACGCCGGCCGCGTGGGCGGTGGCCAGCGCGGCCAGCAGCTGGCGCCCGGCGTCGGCCGCGCGGTCGGGCGGCAGTGGCCCGTCGTGCGCAATGATCTGGTCCAGGGAGCGTGCCGCGACGAGCTCCATGATGATCCAGGGACGCCCGTCCTCCTCCGCTACGTCGAAGACGGTGACGAGGCCGGGGTGACTGAGCCGCGCGGCGGTCCTGGCCTCGCGGTGAGTCCGCTGGAAGGCCTTGGCGCGTTCGTCCGGGTCCAGGCCATCGCTGATGCGCAGTTCCTTGACGGCGACCTCGCGGTCGAGAACCTCGTCCCACGCGCGCCAGACCGTTCCCATCGCACCCCGTCCGATGGGCCCCTTCAGGCGGTAGCGCCCCGCTATAACGCGCCCCGTGCCCGCCATAGCGTGCATAGCCGGACCCTACACGGGATCGGCGGATAGGTCCTGCGTTGCGGATGAGAGTTCGATGGGAATTAGCTCACGATCTGCCAAACGGGCAGCTTATCGCACTGTGCCGGTCATCGCACGTGGCCGCCGCGCGTGCCGGCGGCCCCGCGAGCCTATCCCGGCGGCCGGCTGCCGATCGTGAGCGCCGCGCCGGACGGGTCCGCGAAGAAGTCGTTTCCCTTGTCGTCCACGATGACGAACGCGGGGAAGTCGCGGACCTCGATCTTCCAGACCGCCTCCATACCGAGCTCGGGGTACTCCAGGACCTCAACGTGGGTGATGCAGTCCTGCGCCAGCCGGGCCGCCGCGCCCCCGATGGAGCCGAGGTAGAAGCCGCCGTGCCGCTGGCATGCCTGGGTGACCGCCGCTGACCGGTTGCCCTTGGCCAGCATCACGTAGGACCCGCCCGCGGCCTGGAAGCGCTCCACGTAGGAATCCATCCGGCCCGCGGTCGTGGGCCCGAAGGAGCCGGAGGCATAGCCGACGGGCGTCTTGGCCGGGCCCGCGTAGTAGACGGCGTGATCGCGCATGTAGTCCGGCAGTGGCTCGCCCGCGTCGAGCCGTTCGGCGATCTTGGCGTGCGCGATGTCCCGCGCGACGACCAGCGGGCCCGACAGCGACAGCCGGGTCCGGATCGGGTACCTGGACAGTTCGGCGCGGATCTCGTCCATCGGCCGGTTCAGGTCGATCCGGACGACGCCCGCGTCGGCGTCGGCGTCGGCGTCCGTGGGATCGGGCAGGTACTGTGCGGGATCGGTCTCGAGTTGCTCGAGGAAGACGCCCTCCGGCGTCACCTTGCCGAGCGCCTGCCGGTCAGCCGAGCAGGACACGGCGATGGCGATCGGGAGGGAGGCGCCGTGCCGCGGCAGCCGGATCACCCGTGCGTCGTGGCAGAAGTACTTGCCGCCGAACTGTGCGCCGATCCCGATGCGCCGGGTCACCTCCAGGACCTGCTGCTCGAGTTCCAGGTCGCGGAACCCGTGCCCGGACAGCGAGCCTTCCTTCGGCAGGGTGTCCAGGTAACGGGCCGACGCGTACTTGGCCGTCTTGAGCGCGAACTCGGCACTGGTGCCGCCCACCACGATGGCCAGGTGGTACGGCGGGCACGCGGCCGTGCCCAGTGACCTGATCTTCTCCTCCAGGAAGGAGAGCATCCGGTCGGGGTTCAGCACCGCCTTGGTCTCCTGGTACAGGAACGACTTGTTCGCGGAGCCGCCGCCCTTCGCCATGAAGAGGAACTTGTACGCGTCGCCGCCCGTGGCGTAGATCTCGATCTGGGCGGGCAGGTTGCTGCCCGTGTTCCGTTCCTCCCACATGGTCAGCGGGGCCATCTGTGAGTAACGCAGGTTGAGCGTGGTGTAAGCGTCGTAGACGCCGCGGGCGATGTGTTCCTCGTCACGGCCGTCGGTGAGAACGTGCCCCCCGCGCTTGCCCATGACGATGGCGGTCCCGGTGTCCTGGCACATCGGCAGCACCCCGCCCGCCGCGATGCACGCGTTTTTCAGCAGGTCACGGGCGACATAACGGTCGTTAGGGCTAGCCTCGGGATCGTCCAGGATCGAGCGGAGCTGGCCGAGATGCGAGGGCCGGAGCAGATGGGCGATGTCGTGCATCGCGGTGCTGGTCAACTGGGTGAGGACGGCTGGCTCGATCTCGGTGAACGTTTTGCCGAGCGACTGCCGGGTACTGACGCCATCCTTGGTGATCAGCCGGTACGTGGTGTCATCCGCTCCGAGCGGCAGCAGGTCCGTGTAGCTGAATTCAGGCATCGTGGCAGATCCTCATCGGTCGACCGTGATTTGTTACCAGCTTAGGCCGCAGCCGGAGGGACACGGGCCGGTTGCAATAGCGACGAATCACACACGTGCGGGCTCGCGAGCAGACGCCGGGATCGACCAGCTCGCCGGGGCCTTCCAGGTCGCACCGGGCACCGTCGACCAGATCGCCGACACCGTGTGCGAGGTCATGCTGCGCGACAGCAGCCGCGAGGACGACACCTGCCTGCTGGTGTGCCAGCTGACGTCGGAGCGGGCCGCGGGCGGCGCCGAACCGCCTGCCGCGGCTCACCCCGGCCGGCTGTCATGAGGTCCTTCCCGGACCGCGCCGCCGTGCCCGTCCCGGACCGCGCCGCTGCGGACCCGCGGCGATCACGTGTCACGCGAAAGCCGCCGTGCGGCCTCCCCGGTGCCGGCCAGTGACCGGCTAGCCGGTGACCGGCCGGCTAGTGACCGCCGCGCCCGGTCCCGCCTCGCCTCACGCGGACATGCAGAAAGGGGTGCCGGGTCCCTGGGCTCTGTCGGCCGCCGCGGGCGGCAGGCCGTGCGGTTCGGCGGCCTGCTGGAACGCGGTCAGCCCTTTGGCCAGCTCGGCGCGCCCCGTCGGCGGCATGACGTCAAGCACCTGCGCGATCTGCTCCTGCCGGCGCTGCCGCGCCTGCTCGAGCAGCGCCTCGCCGTCCGCGGTGAGGCGCAGGCTGACGGCCCGCCTGCTGGCGCGGCCCGCGTCCCGGGTGAGCAGACCGGCCGCCTCCAGCCGGTCACACAAGCGGCTGGCGGAGGAAGGCAGGGCACCCAGAGCCTCAGCGAGCTGGCTCAGGTTGAGCTCGCCGTAACGGCCCAGCGCAGTGAGCGCGCGAAGCTGCGTGGGGGAGATCCGCACATCCAGCGATTCCGCGACGTGCGCCCAGATCCCCACCAGGGCCTCAGCGGCCGCCTCCACCTCGGCTGCGGCCTGCTGCGCCGCCAGAGAATCAGCCTTGTGCGAGGCCATGGGGCCACTCTCGCACATTCGGGTGCCGCAAAACACCTACTATTTCGTCAAATCGCGGCTGGTCCGGCCGTTTCGCGGCCCGCACCTAGCGCTGAGAGATGGTACGTGACACATCATGCCTGACGACCGCAAGAGCCCTGACGACCGCGAGAGCATCGAGCGCTCGATCTGGAACGCTCGCCCGACCCGGCTCGTGCAGACCGCACGCGAGTCCATCGACACCTGGCTGGGAGTGGCGGGCGCGGAGATCCTGCTCATCGACTACCACCAGTCGCACCTCGTCCCATTCGCCGATGGCGGCGGGGGAACGCCCGTCCCGGTCGACTCGCACCCGGCGGGGCGGGCCTTCGCGTCCGGTCGTCCCGTCGAGGACGACGATCATCTGTACCTCCCGCTCAGCGTGTACGGCGAGCGCATGGGGGTTCTCGCCGTACGGTTGCCGGCCGGGACCGACGCCGGGACCGACGTCAGTGACGAGGACCTGACGGAGATCGCCGCCAGCGTCGCCCGGTCGATCCGGCTGGCCGACACGGCGACCGACATCTACCGCGAAGTCCGGCGGCGCAAACGCCTCACGATCGCCGCCGAGCTGCAATGGGACCTGCTGCCGGGCCGTACCTGCGAGTCGGACGAATTCTCGCTGGCCGGCCAGCTGGAGCCCGCGTACACCGTGTCCGGTGACAACTTCGACTGGTCCGTCTCGGATCGGTACCTGCACCTGTCGATGAGCAACGGGATGGGAACCGGCATCGCGGCCGCGCTGCTGACCCAGCTGACCGTCAACGCCCTGCGCAACGCCCGCCGCTCGGGCGCCGGTCCCGCCGAGGCCGCCGAGCTGGCCGGCGAGATCGTCTATTCCCAGTACGGCGGGACGCAGCATTGCTCGACGCTGCTGCTGCGCATCGTCCTGTCGACCGGGGAGGCCGAGGTCGTCGACGCGGGGTCGCCGCGGATGCTCCGGGTCCGCCGCGGTGAGGCCGAGCAGGTCAAGCTCGATCAGCAGATGCCGCTCGGCATGTTCGGCGACACGCGCTACCGGGTCCAGCCGGTCACCCTGCGCGCCGGGGACCGCCTGATCATTCTCAGCGATGGTCTTTACGAGGCCCGCGCCCCGTCGGGGCGGGTTTACGGCCAGGCCCCGCTGGCCGCGGCGCTGCGGAGGTCCCGCCTTCAGGTGCCGAACGAAACCGTGCGCCACCTCATCGGCGACCTGCTCGCGCACCACGAGGGAACGGACCTGGCCGACGACGCGATCGCCGTCTGCCTGGACTGGCACGGGGCCGGGGCTCACCCCGTCGCCGCCCTGAGCAGCGTCGGTGACCTCACCCGACCAGGGGACACGTCACCTGATGTCATGACTTGAGTGCGGATGACTGTCCTTGTATGGTGGCGGCATGCGGCGGCGTCGCACCGTGCGGTGCCCCCGTCCGCGCGAGTCCGCTCGCCACGCGGTGCCCCCGTCCGCGTGTGGCTGAGCAGGCGGCGCCGCCGCGACCAAGCCATGCTTGATAGCCCGTTGGGCTATCGCGCCGGGTTGTCCGCGGACCGATGCTAGTCCGGGGGGACGACCCCCCGGACCCCCCGCGCGGCCCCCTCGCCGGTGGTGGTGCTCGCCGTTGGCCTTGGTCCCGCCGTGGCCCGCGCGGCGGCCTTTACTCGGGTTTGGGCAGAGTTTTCCGCAGCATGTGCGGAAAACTCTGCCGAGATCGGGGGAGGGGCGGGGTGATTACGCCGGGCCGAGAAGGTCCCAGCGGTTGCCGGCGATGTCGTGGAACACCACCACCCGGCCGTAGGGCTCAGTGCGCGGCTCGGTCTCGAACTCGACCCCCGCCGCGGCCAGCTTCCCGTACGTGGTGCCGAAGTCATCGACGCGCAGGAAGAAGCCGACCCGTCCGGCCGCCTGGTGGCCAACGGCCGTGCGCTGCTCCGGCCCGTCCGCTTGGGCCAGCAGCAGCCCCGTCTGAGCCCCCGGTGGCCGGACCACCACCCATCGCTTCGGCCTGCCGCCGCTGGTGGTCACCGCCGGTGAGTCTTCCACCAGATCGAAGTCCAGCACACCGGTGAAGAACTCGATGGCACGGTCGTAGTCCTCGACCACGAGGGCGGCGAGTTCAAGGTGCATACGGTCAGCCTAGGCTCACCGGCCGCCAGTTTCCCTCAACCCGGCCAGCCTGGACCGGCGGCCGTCTGCCTCACCCGGGGCGCCGTCGCCCTCGCCATCCGCCGCGCCCGGGGCCGCCCCCCGCGGCCGCCCGGGACCTCAGCCCTTGGCCAGGCGGGGGAGCAGCGCGGCGGCGGCGCCGATGCCGGCGACCGTGACGCACACCAGCACGATCACGTCGAGGGTCATGTCCGCCGGGGTGCCGATCAGCAGGCCGCGCAGCGCGTCGACCTCATACGACAGCGGGTTGAACTTCGTCAGCACCTGCAGCCAGCCGGGCATCACCTTGACCGGGTAGAGCGCGCTGGAACTGAAGAACAGCGGCATGGTGATGGCCTGCCCGATGCCCATCAGCCGGTCACGCCGGAGCGCGAGCCCGGCGATCGTCATGGACAGGCAGGAGAAGAACGCCGAACCCAGGACGACGATGAAGGCGGTCGCGATCAGCTTCAGCGGGTTGTCGGTGAGCGAGACGCCGAGAATGGCCGCGAGCACCACCACGACGGCCGCCTGGATCACGGACCGCAGGCCGGCCGCGAATGCTTTGCCGGTGATCAATGCCGAACGGGGCGTCGGCGTGACCATTAGCTTGGTCAGGACGCCGGCGTCGCGTTCCCAGATGATCTGGATGCCGTAGAAGATGGCCACGAACAGCGCGGACTGGCCGATGATGCCGGGCGCCAGGTAGGCCAGGTACGGGATGCCGTGCGGCGTGGGAATGGCGTGGATCCGGGTGAACGTCTCACCGTAGATGAGCAGCCACAGCGCGGGCTGGATGGCGCGGGTGTACAGCTCGCTGCGGTCGTGCCGGACCTTGCAGACCTCGACCCAGCACAGCGTCACGATCCGGCTGGCCAGGCTCTTCAGCTCGAAGATCGGGCCGCCCGGGACCGGGATGCTAGCCGAGGCGGCGGGCGGTGCTGCGGGTGCGGCGGACATTGCGGATCCCTCCCTTCTCCCCGGATTCGTCCAGCGTCCCGCCGGTGTAGTGGCGGAATACCTCGTCCAGGGTCACGTGCTCGCCGAGCGCGGCCTTCAGGTCGGCGGGGGTGCCGGTCGCGCGGATGTGGCCGAGGTGCATCAGCGCCAGCTGGTCGCAGTAGGCGTCCGCCTCGTCCATGTAGTGCGTCGTCATCAGCACCGTCATGCCGAATTCGTCGCGGAGCTTGGTGATGTAGTCCCACACGTCGGTGCGGGCGATCGGGTCGAGCCCCACCGTCGGCTCGTCCAGTACGAGCAGCCGGGGCGCGTTGACCAGGGCCTGCGCGAGTTCCAGGCGGCGGATCATGCCGCCGGAGTAGGTGGCCGCCCGGCGGTGGGCGGCATCCGTCAGTCCCATGGCCGCGAGCGCGCCGTCCACCCGCCCGGCCCGCTGCTTGCGCGGCACGTCGAACAGCCGCGCGAACAACTGGACGTTCTCCCACCCGGTCAGCGTCCCGTCCGCGGACAGCAACTGGGGCACGTAGCCGATCATCCGGCGCACGAGCATGGGCTGGGTGGCGGTGTTCACACCGAAAACGGTGATCCGGCCGTCGACCGGCTTGAGCAGCGTGACCAGCATCCGGATCGTGGTCGTCTTGCCGGCCCCGTTCGGCCCGAGCAGGCCGAACGTCTCACCCGGTTCGATCCGCAGGTCCACGTGGTCAACCGCGGTGTGGGTGCCGAACGTGTACGTGATCTGCTCGCACGACACCGCGGCCATGGGGCCGGGCGGGGCGGCGGTCCCGCCGTCAGGCGCCAGAACTGTCACCCTGCTGCCTCCTTCACGCCCATGGGGTCTTCCATTCGTTCGGCCAGCCGCATCAGCGCCGGGATAGCCGCGCCGAGCGCTTCCCGGTCACCCGCCGGGAGCCCGGCCAGCGCGTTCGCGGCGAGTTCGGCGCGCAGGTCACGCCACTGCGTGAGGCGCTGCCGGGCCTTGTTCGTCGGGCTCAGCCGCACCGTGCGGCCGTCGGCCCGGGACCGTCCCCGGGTGATCAGGCCCTGCGCCGCGAGCGCGCCGACGATCGTGCTCACCGTGTTCGGGGCGAGCCGCAGTTCACGTGCGGCCTCGGCCACGGAGATCCCGGGCCGCGAGACGGTGAGCCGCAGCAGTTCGGACCGCGTGGCGGGCAGCGGCTCGGTGGGCGACGCGTGCCGGACGGCGCGCCGCGTGGTCCGGCGGACGGCGCTGATCGCCGTGAGCAGGTCGGCCGCGAACGCCTGGGGCGCGGCCCGATCCGCGGCTCCGGCCCCGCTGGCGGACGGCCGTGCATCGGCATCTAGATCTTTCACAGAGCTAACTATATAACGATCCCTGGGGCGTCGTTCAGGAGGGCGCCTGCCGCGAGCGGGCCAGCTCAGGCATCTGTTGTGTGTTTTTTCTCTACCGGGGTAATAGGGGCCGGAACAACGCCAAGACGGAGGTACGACGATGGCGTCAGCGGGCACTTACCTGCTGTCCGGAGCGCTGCTGATCATTACCGCCATCCTGTTCAAGCAGGGCACGCTGAACGCGACCACCCAGACGATCGCGTGGGCGGTGATCTTCTTCTTCGCCTCCGCGGGCGCCAGTGCCGGCTACCTGACCGCCAGCGAGGTCTTCCCGCTGGAGGTCCGGGCCAAGGCGATCGCCGTGTTCTTCGCGATCGCGCAGTTCTTCGGCTTGATGGGCACCCACCTGTACGGCCATCTGATCGGTACTGGCAACGACCCGAACAAGCTGTTCGTCGGCTACCTGATCGGCGCCGGCGCGATGATCCTGGGTGGCGTGGCCGAGATCATCTTCGGCGTCGCGGCGGAGGGCAAGTCGCTGGAGGACATCGCCAGCCCCCTGTCCATGGTCCGCAAGGCCACCCGGTCGGTCGCGGACTCCCCGCCGCCCCTGCACGGCCCGGCCTGACCGGCCCCCCGCCAACCGCAGTCCGTCCACCGCCGACTGCCTGCCACCGCCCCCCGTGGCAGGCAGTCGGCGTCCAAGGCACGGCACGAGCGTGGACTATCAGTTACGCGATGACCTTAAACGGCGTGCTGCGGTCGTGCCCGTTCTGGAGGCCGTGACGCTTGAGGCACCAGGATCTGGGCCGACCCGTCACGCGCCACTGCTGGTGATAGAGCGGGGCTCTAATGCCTGCCTAGTTCCTGCCAGATCTCGTCGGCGTCCGGGCTGATCAGGCAGTACGGGTTGGTGCCGTCGCGGCTGACGGCCTCGAACCGCGGCTTGTCGCCGTAGCGCGTGATCACGTTGACCAGGTAGCCGGGGAAGGCGGCGCGCAGCGCGGCGGCCTGAGCCTGCGCGCTCGGCTCGGGGGACGGCGGCCAGCCGGTCATGACGCGCGCCGGGTGTCATCGGGGCGGTTGCGCGACGCGGGCTCGGCGGCGGAGTCCGCCGTGATCAGCTCCCGCAGTCCGTCCGGGTCGCGGGCCGCCAGCGGCCGCCCGTTATCGAGCCGCTTGGCGACCCATCCGGCCCTGGTCACGGCGATGTCGTACGTCGCTCCCCATTGCCGGCTCAGCTCATCCAGTGCCGCCAGAGCCTGCGTCGTTAACCTCATCGTGGCCATCTCCCGTGTCCGCCTGGTCACCGTCCGGCGGTCTTAGCCAAGCACTTGAGAGACCCAATCTGCAAGCTATCACTATGAATTTATGCTGTGAGCTACTAGTTTTGAGAAATATATTTCGAATCGTATGACGAGGTGCTTTCAGAGTGAGTGATTGATAGCCTCGTCGTGCAAGGCCGAAGGAGACGATGGGAGAGATGGCGACGGAGACGACCGGCTCGACGGTGCCCCGGCGGCAGCTCGGCAGATACCTGCGTGAGCTCCGCAGCGGCCAGCGGATCACCGTCAAGACCGCGGCGGAGAAGCTGGAATGGTCCGAGGCGAAGATCTGGCGGATCGAGACCGGCCAGACCTCGCTGCGCAGTCTCGACGTGGAAGCCATGTGCCGCATCTACGCCGCGCCGCCGGATCTGACCGAGGCCCTGATGGGACTGGCGAAAGAAACCAAGGCCAAAGGCTGGTGGCATGCCTACGGCGACGTAATCCCCGAGGGCTTCGATGTCTACATCGGGCTGGAAGAGGCCACCTCGCTGCTGTCCATGTACCAGTCGGAGCTGGTGCCCGGTCTGCTCCAGACCGAGGACTACGCGCGCACGGTCATTAAGGCGGGGAAGCCGGACGAAGACGACGAGCAGATAGACCGCCTGGTGCATGTTCGGATTGCCCGCCAAGCGCTGATCCGGCGGCCGACGGCTCCGCTTGAACTGCGCGCCGCCCTTAATGAGGCAGTCATCCGCCGCCCGGTCGGCGGCTCGGCCATCATGGCGGCCCAGCTCGACCGGCTGGCGGAGACCGCCGAGATGCCGAACGTCTCAGTGCGAGTCGTGCCATTCAGGGCGGGCCTGCACCATGGCGTGATGTCGGGGCCTTTCTACATCCTGCGGTTCCCGCTCAACGGCGACGGCCAGGAAAGCGAGCCAGCCACCGTCTACGTCAACGGATTCACGGGAGACCTCTACCTCGATAAGACCCGCGAGGTCGAGCGCTTCGCGGACGCATTCGAGCACATCTGGGGCGCGGCGCTGGACGAGCACGCTTCCAGGGACCTAATTCACCGAAGTGCGGAGGAGCTAAGACAGTGACCATGATCAATCACCCCTGCGCGTCGTGGCGCAAGAGCAGCTACAGCAGCGGGGAGGCCAACTGCGTGGAGGTCGCCGGGCGGCCGGGCGCGGTTGCCGTCCGCGACTCCAAGGACCCCGGCGGCCCGCCGCTCGCCGTCGCGCCATCCACCTGGCGGGCGTTCACCCGCCGCATCAAAGGCGAGCCCGGAGCCTAGCCCGGATCCGGCCTCGCGGCGCGCGGGGTGGGCGAGTTGCTCCCAGATGCGGGCACCGGCCGACGTATGATCCGGGTATGAGCGACAGGAAAGCCAGGCTGACTATTACCGTGGATCCCCGTCTGTCCGCCTATGCCGAGCAACTGGTGGCGGAGGGCAGGGCTTCCTCTGTATCGGCCGTGTTCAATGACGCCCTGTCCGAGAAAGCCCGCCGCGACCGGCGCGCCCTGGATCGTCTGAGGGAGATCGCCGCGCAGGCTGACCCGGCCACGGTGTCGCGCATGATGGCACATATCGACGCCCAGGCAGCCGCGCTTCCGCAGAGGTGAGCGAGGATGCCGGGGCTGTTCCCGCGCCGTACGTCCTCGACGTCAGCGTCCTGACCGCCGTTGCCCGTGCGGACGCCGGGGTGACGAGCCTCATCCTGGATCTCGACGCTCGCGGGCAGCCGCTCGTCTTGCCTGCCCTGGCCATGGTCGCTGCCTCACTGGACGCGCGCAGCGAGGACGCGGATGACGCCCTGCGGGGCCTGGAGCAACTGGGAAGCGCCGAAGTCGCCCCCCTGCGGGATGCTGATCAGGCCGCTCGGCTCGCGGCCGTCATCGCCAGGACCGGCCTCGATCCGTGGGATGCCCACGTGGCCGCCGTCGCCGACGCGGCGATTTGCCCCATCCTCACCCTGGCCGCCGCGAAGTGGCGGGAGCACTCAGCAGACCTTGACGAGCCGCTGCATGTTATTGAGATCGCCGATCCGGGCGAGGCGCCTGGCGACTCTGGTTCAGAGCCGGACCGCTGATCAGGCTGCGCCGCCGCGGAGGACACCGGAGGCGGCCTCCTGCGTAAGGGGGTAAGCCGCTTGCCAGTCAGCCGCTGAGGGCGTCAGATCTTGGTGAAGTGGTGGAAGCACTCGTAGGCGGCGTCGTGCGCGGCGAAGTCGGCCACCTCGGAACGCTTCACCGCGAGGTAGGCGCGGCTGCGCAGCGGGCCGAGCGCCGTCATCAGGAGATCGTCCGCCTCCAGGGCATTCAGCGCCGCCTCCAGCGAGCCGGGCAGGCGGCGGGCTCCCAGCCGGGCCCGTTCGGCATCAGAGAGAGTGGCCGGATCCACGTTCACCGCCGCACCCGGATCAAGCTTGCCGCGAATCCCGTCCAGCCCCGCGTGGATGAACGCGCCGAGGGCCAGGTAGGGGTTGGCGCTGGAGTCCGACGGCTTCAGCTCCAGGTTGACCGAGCTGGCCGGGTCGCCGCGCAGCACGGACGCGATCCGCACGGCCGCCTCGCGGTTGTCCATCCCGTAAATGGTGTAGGCGCTGCTCCACGTCTGCGGGGCGAGACGGCGGTAGCTGTTGACGCTGCCGCAGGTCAGGGCGGTGAGGGCGGGCAGGTGCGCGAGCACGCCGCCGATGAAGTGGTAGCCGATGTCAGAGAGGCCGTACTGGTCGCGGCTGTCGGCGAAGACGTTCCGCCCGGTGGGCGCGCCGTCCGGGCCGAGCTCGAAGAGTGACCCGTGCAGGTGCGTGCCGTTCCCGGCCTGGTCGGGAACCGGCTTCGGGGCGAGGCTGGCCCACACGCCGCGCCGGAACGCCACCCCCCGGACCGTCTCCCGGTACAGCAGGTGGTTGTCGGCCGCGCGCAGTGCCGGGGCGTGCCGGATCACCACTTCCTGCTGGCCGTGGCCGAGCTCGGGATAGTAGTGCTCGACCTCGAGCCGCTGCGCCTCCAGCGCCTGGACCAGGTCCATCGTGAAGTCGTGCGCGCGCTGGAATCCGGTAGAGGAGTAGCACAGGCTGTCGTCGGCGGGAACGAGCCGGTCGGGGCCGCCATCTGGATCCGGCTCGCGCTGGCCGAGCGTGAACTCCGGCTCGAACGCCGCGCGCATCGCGTAGCCCTCGGCCGCCAGTGCGGCGATGGCCTGCTTGAGGAAGGTCCGCGCGCACGCCTCCCACGGCTGCCCGTCGGGCCGTACCAGGTCCGACGCCATCGCGGCCGCACCGGGCGCGTACGGCAGCGGCACGAAGGTCTGCGGGTCCGGCACGATGCGGACCTCGCCGACCGGGCCCATGCCCTCGACCGGCTGCAGGTGGTCGAGCATGTTCATCGCCATCATCGCGACGGTGTGCCCGATGCCGCTCGTCATCCGGGCTTCCAGCCCCGAGGCGTGCGTGGCCTTGCCGCGGACGATCCCGCCGTGGTCGGCGTAGAGGAACCGCACCAGGGAGATCCCCCCATGCCGGGCCTGTTGCCGTGCGGAAATGGCGGCACTCGCGCGCGCCTGGTCACGCGCGCCGGCTGCGGATTCGGCTGCGTCGGTCATGGATTACGGGTAGCACGATGCGCCCCGGCCCGTATAGCGGTTACTCCATTTGTCATGGTTGGGGCGCCGCCTGCGCCAGGTCCGTCAATCATCCATCGGAACGGACGTGGGTGCAGGTCGTCCGCTCCCGCGCCTGTCCCCGCGTCGCTCGTCAGGATGCGGTCGTGCACACCGCGCAGCCAGCCGCCCGGTTCGATGCCCAGCTCCCCGCGAAGCGCCCGCTCACCGGACCGGTACAGGCCGAGCGCATCGGCCCGGCAGCCGAGCCGGTCCAGCGCCAGCATGGCCAGGCCGCGTGAGCGCTCGCGGAGCGGATGCGCGATGAGCAGCGCCGACAGTTCCGTGACCACCGTGGCGTAACGGCCCAGTTCCAGATCGGCTTCCGCCTTGGCGTCGGCCGCCATCAGCCGGCGGGCGTCCAGGCCTTCCGCCGCCGCCAGGATCGGGATCGCGCCGACTCCGGTGAACGCCGTCCCGCGCCAGAGCGCGAGCGCGTCGGCGAGCAGTTCTGAGGCGGCGGCCGGGTCCCCGGCCTCGGCGGCGTCCAGGCCCCGCGACATGAGCCCGCTGAACTCGGCCAGATCGAGGTCCACCGCCCGGTCCGCCAGCAGGTAGCCGGGCGGGATGGTCAGCAGCGGGCTGTCGGCGGTTCCCCGCCGCCCACCGCCCGGGTGACCCTGCGCAACTACGTCAAGTGCCTGCGCCGGCTGCTCGCCCCGGCGGACGCGCGGATTGTCACCCGCGACCCCGGTTACCAGCTGCGACTGGACGCTGGCGAACTGGACCTGCTGCAGTTCGGGGAACTGGCCCGCGACGGCGCCGCGGCGGTGCGCGCGGCGGACTGGCCCCGCGCGGCCAGCCTGCTGGCCGCGGCGCTGGCGCTGTGGCGGGATGAGCCGCTGTCCGATATTCCGTCCGACGCGCTGCGGCGGGAGATAACGCCGCGGCTGGAGCGCATCCGGCTGCAGGCGCTGGAAGGGCGGGTGGACGCCGACCTGAACCTGGGACGGCACGCCGAACTGATCCTGGAGGTGCAGGGCCACACCGCCGAGCAGCCCCTGCACGAACGGTTCCATGCGCAGCTCATGCTGGCGCTGTACCGGTCCGGGCGTGGCGCCGAGGCCCTGGCCGCCTATGACCGGGCCCGGGGACTGCTGGCCCGGCACCTGGGTGCCGAGCCCGGGCCCGAGCTGCGGGATCTGCACCTGCGCATGCTGCGCGAGGACGCGGACCTGGCCGTCGCCCGCGCTGGACCGGCCGCTGGGGCTGTTCCGCCGGGCGCGACCGGACCGGCCCCGGGGGGCCCCAGTGGCGGCCGGCCCGTGGTCGGCAGACCTGGGCGCGGCCCGGCCCGTGGTCCCGCGCCAGCTGCCCGCGACGGCCCGGCATTTCGCCGGGCGGGCACACGGGCTTGCCCTGCTCACCGGTTTGCTCGGTGCCGCCGGGGGGGCCGATGGCCGGACCGATGATGCGGCGGCCGGCGTGGTGACCATCGTCGCCATTGACGGGACGGCGGGTGTGGGCAAGACGACCGCGGTTTCTCCGGCGGCGGGTCGGGCTGAGCCCTGCGGGCCGGGCCGAGCCGTAGCACGGGGCCCGGCCCGCCTGCCCCGCCCGGCGCTACGCCGCTCGTTCCCATGTACGTAATGGCACCTCTACGTGTATTGGGGCACACGCGATGGCGCCTCTACGTGTAAAGAAGCTGGAACACGCGGGGCGTGCGGTGCCTGAGAGGCTCCTGGGACGGCACCGGGGCGACTGAGCACTGAGGGCCGGCCCGCACCGCGCGGCCCGGCCCGCAGCACGTCCGTTCAGTCGAAATCGATCGAGCTGTAAGCGCGCAGCTTCCACAGTTGGTGCTCGCTCTTGATGCTCCGGATGGTCCCGGACCGCGACCGCATCACCAGCGAATGGGTGGTCGCGTCGCCGCGGCGGTACCGGACCCCCTCCATCAGTTCCCCGTCGGTGATCCCGGTGGCCGCGAAGAACACGTCGTCGGAGGAGACGAGGTCGTCGGTGGTGAGCACCCGGTCGAGGTCGTGGCCGGCGTCGAGAGCGCGCCGCCGCTCGGCCTCGTCGCGGGGGGCCAGCATGCCCTGGATCGTGCCGCCGAGGCATTTCAGCGCGCAGGCGGCAATGATGCCTTCCGGGGTTCCGCCGATGCCGAGCATCAGGTCGATCCCGGTGCCCTCACGCGCTGTCATGATCGCCCCGGCCACGTCACCGTCGGTGATCAGCTTGATCCGGGCGCCGGCCTCCCGGACCTCCCTGATGAGTTCCTCGTGCCGGGGGCGGTCCAGGATGACGACGGTCACGTCGTGCGGCGAGCAGGCCTTGGCCCGGGCCACGGCGGCGATGTTGGCCGCGGGCGGGGCGCTTACGTCCACCGATCCGGCCGCTTCCGGGCCGGTGGCCAGCTTCGACATGTAGAAGACGGCGGACGGGTCGTACATCGAGCCTCGCGCGGAGACCGCGAGCACGGAGACCGCGTTCGGCATGCCGTTGGCGCACAGCCGGGTGCCGTCGATCGGGTCGACGGCCACGTCACACGCGGGGCCGGTGCCGTCGCCGACATCTTCCCCGTTGAAGAGCATGGGCGCCTGGTCTTTCTCGCCCTCGCCGATGACGACCACGCCCCGCATCGACACCGAATTGATCAGCAACCGCATGGCGTTGACCGCGGCACCGTCCGCGCCGTTCTTGTCTCCGCGTCCCACCCAGCGCGCGGCCGCCATCGACGCCGCCTCGGTGACCCGGGCCAGTTCGAGCGCGAGGTTCCGGTCGGGGGCGTGCTTCCCTGGCTCCGGCAGCGGGCTCACGTCGCCGGGACCGGGCCGCTCAGGCGCGGGGTTCGTGCTCACGTCGTCGGCTGGCATGCGGCCGTCCCTCCTGTTATGTCACGGGCGCTCGTTCTCCCGGCCCCACCCATGATCGGTGATGCGCTCATGAAATACAGCCACCGGTTCGGCGTAACCTGGTCACCTTAGGTGGCAGGACCCGGAGGGCGCTGGGCGGCGATGTCGGCAGATCGAGCACGGTATGCGGTAAGGGAATCACACGCGCCCCTGACGCGCGGCCCCGAGCGTGGCCCGGCGACGCGCGCCGGCCTGGACGGTTGCCCCGACATCACGAGCCAAGGCTGAACGGCGTGCTCGTGGCCTCCCGGCCGGTGCTCCGCCGCGGCGGCCTGGCCGCTCATCCGGCGCTGCGCGGCGGCCGGTCGGTGCTGACCTGCCTGCTGCTGTGCTTCGTCATCATCGTGGCCGTGCCGCTGCCGCACGACGCCTCGCCGCCCACCGTGAGCTACCAGGGCGATCTGGGCACGATGGCGCGGGCCGCACGGTACCCGGTGCTGGCGCCGGCCGGGCTGCCGCTGTCGTGGTCGCCGGTCAGTTCGGGCGTGGCCCTCGGCGGCGCCAACGGTGCGGGCACCGCGACCTGGCAGCTCGGCTACGTGACCCCGTCCGGGACGCTCGCGTCGATGGAGGAGAGCGACGCGGCGCCCGCCGCGTTTATCCGCCGGATGACCAATGCTGGTGCGGCGGTCCCGCCGGTCCGGGTGGCCGGCCGGACGTGGCGCGCCTCGGTGGCCCCTGGCCGTGGTCAGCGTTCTCTTTACGAAACGGACGTGGCTGGGGCCACCATCGTCATCACCGGCAACGCCTCATGGGACCAGCTTCGGGCCCTGGCCGCATCGCTGCGCCCCGTGCCGTCGGAGGGGTAGCGGCGACCGGGCACGACAGGGCGCTGCGCGCTCGACGCTCCGTACGACGACAGGGCGCTGCGCGCTAGAACGGCGCGCTCGGATCGGCGTCGCCGGAACGCTCAGCGGTCACCGCGGACAGTCGCGCCCGCGCTCCCTCCAGCAGCCGCTCGCAGACGGCCGCGAGCCGCTCGCCGCGTTCCCACAGCTCAAGTGATTGCTCCAGGGTGAGACCACCGGTCTCCAGCCGCTTGACCACCGAGGCGAGCTCGTCCCTGGCCTGCTCGTAGGACAGCGCTTCATCCTGGGCCTCATCCTGGGCCCCGGCCTGGCCGGGCCCTTCGTCAGCCCTGCCGCCGTCGCTGTCTGCCACCGCTCCAACCTATCCCGTTCCGCGCTTACCGGCGCGGAACGGCGCTTATCATCGCGTGGCGTCTCCCGCGGGCTAACCTCGCGGGCCCTGCGGGTCTGCCGCCGGGCCCTCCGCCTGGCCGGGCTGCTTTCCGGGCGCCGTCTTTCCGGGCGCCGTCTTTCTCGGGGCCGCTTTCCGGGGCGCCGCTTTCCGGGGGGCCGTCCCGGCGGCCGGCTCGCCGGGCGGCGGGACGGCCGCCACGCTGAGCTGATCCTTGGCGAACCGGATGGTCAGCGGCTCACCCGCGGACACCTCGGTCGCGCTGCGGACCACGCCGTCGTCGGCGTGCTGAACGATCGCGTAGCCACGCCGCAACGTCGACGCGGGCGACAGGGCCAGCAGCCGGGCCCGGGTATGGCTGAGATCGTCGCCGGCCCGGTTGAGCGCGGAACCGAGGCACCGGCGCGCGCGCTGGGTCAGCGCTGTCACCTGTTCCTGGTGCCGTTCCACCTCCCGGACCGGATTGGCGATCGCGGGCCGTGAGGTCATCGCGGCCAGCCACGACGTCTCGCGCTCGATCCGGCCGTTCACGCAGCGGCGCGCCCGGTCCCGCAGGCCCGCGATGAGGGCCAGTTGCTCCGTGACGTCGGGGACCACGCGCTTGGCGGCGTCGGTCGGTGTGGCCGCGCGAAGGTCGGCCACATAATCGAGGAGCGGGGTGTCCTGCTCGTGCCCGATGGCGCTCACCACGGGGGTGCGGCACGCGACGACCGCGCGGATCAGCGACTCGTCCGAGAACGGCAGCAGATCCTCCAGGGAGCCTCCGCCGCGCGCGATAATAATCACATCAATTCCGGGCGCCCCGTCCAGTCGCTGGAGGGCCTGGATGACCTCCCCGGTGGCATACGAGCCCTGGACTGCCGTTTGCTCGACGCGGAAGCGCACGGCCGGCCAGCGCTGCGCGGCGATGCGCTGCACATCACGCTGGGCGGCCGAATCGCGCCCGCAGATCAGGCCGATCACCTGTGGCAGGAATGGGAGCCGGCGTTTGCGCTCCGGGCTGAACAATCCCTCGGCGGCCAGCTTCTGGCGGAGCAATTCCAGCCGGGCCAGCAGTTCGCCGATGCCGACCGGCCGGATCTCCAGGGCCGTCAGCGCGAAGGAACCCCGGGTGGCGTTGAAGTCGGGCTTGGCGTAGACGGCCACCCGCGCTCCTTCACCGGGCGGGGGATTGGTCGCTTCGAAGACGGCACGCGTGCAGACCACCCGGACCGAGACGGCCGCAGCCGGGTCACGGAGGGTCAGGAACACCGTCCCGCCGCGCCGGGCGCATTCGGCGATCTCCCCGTCCACCCAGATCCGGCCCAGGCGGGAAATCCAGCCGCCGACGAGCTGGAGGACCGTCCGGACGGGGACCGGCGCCTCGGCCGATGTCTGCAGGGCCATGGTCCGGGCCTGGTCAGCCTTCCGGTGCTTCCAGCTTCGTCACGCGGCGCTCGAACATCGCGATGACGTCCGGGCGGGCGGCGTGGGCGCGCTCGTACACGATGAGCTCACGGACCTGAATGATCGTGAGACCGCGCAGCCGGGCCCGCAGCGAGGCGACCGTCAGCTGCTCGTAGTTGGCGATCGGTGGCGCGGCCGTCTCCGCCGGGGCCGGTTCGGTAGCGGCTGGTTTGCCGGCGGCTAGCTTCTCTGCGGCTGGCTTCTCTGCGGTTGGCTCGGCAGTGGCGGTTGGCTTCGCTTCGGTGGCGGGTTCCTCGGCGGTCGGCGCGGCGGCGGCTGGCCCCGTCGCCGGCGTCGCCGGCGTCTCTGCGGCGGGCGCCTGGCCAGTATCGGGCAGCATGCGGACGTTCCCGGTCCGCGTGCTGCGCTTGGCCGTCGGCGGCTTGGCAGGTGCCTTGGCCGCGGGCGTTTTAGCCGCGGGTGCCTTGGCGGCCGTCTTCCCAGCCTTCGCGTCCCCGGACGTGGGTGCCTTGGCCTCGGCCGTGGCTTTGGTGTCCCCGGTTTCCGGGGCGCTGGCCTCGGGCTTGGCGGCCGGAACGTCGGCGACGGGAGCTACGGCCGGAGCCTCGGAGACGGGAGCTTCGGCGACGGGAGCTACGGCCGGAGCCTCGGAGACGGGAGCCTCGGCGACGGGAGCTACGGCCGGAGCCTCGGAGACGGGACCGGCCGTAGCGGTAACCGCTGCGGCGGCCGCGGGGTTCTCGGCCGGCTTGGTCTCTCCGGCCGCGGGCGGCGCGGTGGTGGCCGCCGGTTCGTCCGCGTGCGGGCTGGCGGCCTGTTCCTCTTCCTCCGGCTTGTTCTTCATCCGGTCGGTGACCAGCAGAACCTGGCCGATACCCGCGAAAAGGGCACGCAGCGCGTGCGCCGGTGCTTCCTTAACCCGTTCGCTAACCTGCGGGAAGCGCATATGGAATCTCTCCCTGTAAAGGGGACGGACACGTGCAGGATGCCATACGCAAGCGATCCAGTCGCGCTCTTCAACGAGGCGTTTCCTTGCCGGTATCTTTGTCCCTCACCGGAACCGCCGCAACACGATGGAATCGCCGCTTGTCAAGGCCTGGTCACCGGCGGACGCGCCCGGCGGCCGCGGTTCCGGCATACGGCCGGGGTACGGGCCGCCGTCCCTCGCCTAACATGGGTGACATGTCTGTGACCACCAGGCGTGTCCTCCTCGCAAAGCCACGCGGCTACTGCGCCGGTGTCGACCGGGCCGTACAGACGGTCGAGATGGCGATCGAGCGCTACGGCACCCCCGTTTATGTCCGCAAGCAGATCGTGCACAACCTGCACGTGGTGCGATCGCTGGAAAAACGCGGCGCGGTGTTCGTCGATGAGAACGCGGATATACCGCCCGGCTCGGTGGTGGTGTTCTCGGCGCACGGGATCGCCCCCGACGTGCGCGAGGAGGCGCAGCAGCGCGGCCTTCAGGTGATCGACGCGACGTGCCCCCTCGTCACCAAGGTGCACAACGAAGCCAGGCGCTTCGCGGCGCAGGATTACGACATCCTGCTGATCGGGCACGAGGGTCACGAAGAGGTTATCGGCACCACGGGGGAAGCGCCCACGCGTGTCCGGCTGGTGGACGGCCCGGAGGGCGCCGGCTCGGTCGACGTCCGCGACCCGGCCAGGGTGGTCTGGCTATCGCAGACGACGCTGTCGGTCGATGAGACGACCGAGACCGTCGCCGCGCTGCGGGACCGCTTCCCGACCCTCATCGACCCGCCGAGCGACGACATCTGCTATGCCACCCAGAACCGGCAGCTGGCCGTAAAGGAGATCGCCAGCGATGCCGACCTGGTGCTGGTGGTCGGCTCGCAGAACTCGTCCAACTCCGTCCGCCTGGTCGAGGTGGCCAAGGACTCGGGTGCGGCCGAGGCCTATCTGGTGGACGACGCGTCGGAGATCGACGAGCACTGGCTGACCGGGGTCGGTACCGTCGGCGTGACGAGCGGCGCGTCGGTCCCGGAGGAACTTGTCTCCGGCGTGCTCGCCTGGCTGGCGGAGCGGGGTTTCGGCAGCGTCGAGGAAGTGGAAGCCGTCAAGGAGCGCATGTCGTTCGCGCTGCCACGCGAGATCAGGCCGCCGCGCACGCGGGACCACGCCCAGAGTCAGGCGGCAGCGGAAAGCTAGATCCCTCGTAGCCGGTGGCTGTGTCCCGCGCCACCTGCTGTCCCGCGCCACCTATGTTCCGCGCACCGTCTGGCTGGCCGGTTCAGGTACCTTCGTCCTGGCGGTGGTGGGCGAGCGGCGCGTGCGGATCGTCCGGGCCCTCGGACGCCGGGTCGGCGTGCACCAGGGCTGAGGTCAGCCGGGGGATGGCGTGCATCAGCGCGTGCTCGGCGTCGACCGCGACACGATGGGCGTCCCGGACGCTGAGCTGGCCGTCGACGACGATCGTGACCTCCGCGTGCAGGTGATGGCCGATCCAGCGCATTCTCAGGCGGCTCACCTCGAGCACCCCGTCGACCTTGCGCAGCGCGGATTCGGCCGTCCCCAGCAGGGCCGGGTCCACGGCGTCCATTAGCCGCCGGAACACCTCCTGCGCCGCGCCCTTGAGCACGAAGAGGATGGCCACCGTGATGACCAGGCCGATGACCGGATCGGCCAGCCGCCAGCCGAGCGCGGCCCCGGCCGCGCCGAGCAGCACGGCCAGCGAGGTGAAGCCGTCGGTGCGCGCGTGCAGGCCGTCGGCGACCAGCGCCGCTGAGCCGATCGCGCGGCCAACGCGAATCCGGTACCGGGCGACCCACTCGTTGCCGATGAAGCCGATCACAGCGGCGGCCGCCACGGCGGGCAGGTACGACACCGTGGCCGGGTGCAGGAGCCGGCTGACCGCAGCGATGGCGGCCAGCGCCGACGACAGCGCGATGAGCACCACGATGAAGATTCCCGCGATGTCTTCCGCCCGGCCGAACCCGTAGGTGAACCGGCGGGTAGCCGCGCGGCGCCCAGCGATGAACGCCACCCCCAGGGGCAGCGCGGTCAGTGCGTCCGCGGCGTTGTGGATGCTGTCCCCGAGCAGGGCCACCGAACCGGATATGGCGACGACGGCCGCCTGGGCCACGGCGGTGGCCCCGAGACCCGCCAGGGACATCCAGAGCGTCCGCATGCCCTCGGCCGAGGTTTCCATCACCCGATCGACCCTGGCCGCCGCATCGTGGCTGTGCGGCTGGGCCAGATGCGCCAGCTGGTGCCGCAGCCGGGCGGCCCGCGAGCGCCCGCCGTCCGCCGGATGCTCATGTCCCGTCGCGTCCTCGTGTCCACGGCCGTGCTCGTGCTCGTGTCCGGGGGTGTGCTCGTGACCGTGACCGTGACCCGAGTTCAGCGTCTCCACGCCGGGCCATCGGAATCCCGGCCCGGCGGGTCACCGGGCCCACCGGAGCCGCCCCCGGTGGTGCGGCGGACACGGGGCGGCAACGGCCCGTCTGGCTCGCCCCGCAGGCCCTGACGCAGGTCACGGATGTTGTCGAGCAGACCCCGGCGCAGCCCGATGAGGATCGTCACGGCCGTGCCGAGGAAAAGCCAGGGTGCGGAAGTGGCCAGCGTGACGAGCGTGCCCTCGGCCGCCGCGGTGCCGCCCGAAGACGTGATCAGCTTGTCGCACACGCAGGCGACGAAGAACGCCAGGGGCGGGCACACCGTGACCGGGAGCAGGTCACTGGGCTTCACGTAACAGGCCATCAGGATGCAGGTCACAACGAACGTCCCGTTGGCGAATATCCCCCAGCCCAGCCCGTCCGACACGATCAGCCCGAGGAAGGACAGCACCAGCAGGGCCAAGATCGCGCCGCGGCCGGTCAGGCGCACCATGGGCGCAGCGCTCTGTGGCCCTCCCGGCCCGGCGAAGGCCTGTGGCCGCGGCCGGCTCATCCGGCTCCTGGCGTCGTCCGGCCGTCCCTGGCGCGCCACGGGCGGCGTGCCCCGCGCCACGGGCCGTCCGCCGGCGTCATTCGCGGGCCTCGGACCGGTTCGCGGCCGTACCGAACCTTGCTTCGTGTATTCGGGCACGCCTGCGCTTCATCCTCCTGTTGTGGCGATGCCTGGTATCAGACTGCCGGCATCGCCGGTCTCACGTCCATTGTGACGCCTCGATGAGCTGATCGTGGTCGCTGATATCGGGCGATTCCGTGCCCGATATCGATCCGGGTGGGGTAATCGGAGCGGCCAGTTCGGGTGTGGCCAGCTCAGGAGAGGGCGCGGCCATTTCGGGGGCGGGCAGCCCGGGGGACGGCAGCCCGGGGGACGGCTCGACCAGCTCGGGTGCGGATAGAGCGCGGGCGGCCTCCTCGACCGGGGCGGGAGACAGCAGTTCGCTGTCGACGACGCCCAGCTGGCTGAGCCGCCGCGCGCTGACCAGCACCCGGCTTTCCAGCGATCCGACCGTCTGGTTGTAGGCGGTCACTGCCTTGGTCAGCGTCCGGCCGAGGGCATCCATGTTCCGGCCCAGTCCCGCGATCCGGGCGTGCAGCTCGCGTCCCAGGTCGAACACGGCGCGCGCGTTCTCCGACAGCGCCTCCTGCTGCCACGCGTACTGCGCCGTCCGCAGCATGGTGACCAGCGTGGTCGGGGTGGCGATGTGGACCCGCCGCATCATCGCGTGCTCGAGCAGCCCGGAGTCCCGTTCCAGGGCCGGGGCCAGGAATGCCTCACCCGGGATGAAGAGCACGACGAACTCCGGTGACGGGCGCAGTGCGGTCCAGTACGCCTTGGCCGCCAGCCGGTCCACGTGCTCGCGCACGTGCCGCGCGTGCGCATCGAGCCGGGCCGCACGGACCGACTCGTCGGTCGCCTCCACCGCTTCCAGGTACGCGGCGAGCGACACCTTGGAGTCGACCACGATGTTCTTGCCGCCGGCCAGCCGCACCACCATGTCGGGCCGCTGCGGTCCATCGTCCCCGGCCACCGCGACCTGCTCCTCGAAATCGCAGCGCGCGGACATGCCGGCCAGTTCCACCACGCGCCGCAGTTGCATCTCGCCCCAGCGCCCGCGCGCTTCCGGCCGGCGCAGCGCGGTGACGAGTGCCTGAGTCTGGTCGCGCAGCTGCTCGGCGCTGTGCCTGGTCAGGTTGACCTGCTCGGCCAGGGCGGCGTGCGAGGCGCGGCGGGCCGAATCGGACTCGCGCAGCTGCGCTTCCAGCCGGGTGAGGGTGTCGTTCAGCGGGGCGACGAGATGCTCGACGGCGGCACGGCGGTTTTCCAGTTCCCCGGACGCCTTGACGTTTTCCGCGCGCAGGCGTCCCTCGGCGATCTCCAGGAAACGTGCCGTGCTGGCGTCCAGAGCCTCCGCGGACAGGCTCTGGAACCGCTGAGCGAGCTGACCGTCGATCAGCGCCGCCCGTTCCCGTCCGGTCCGCTCGATCATCGTCGCGCGCTCCTCGGCGGCGCGGGCCCGCTCGGCCGCGGCACTGGCCTGGCTGGCCAGGTCGGCGGAGACGGACGCGATCCGGCCGCGGGCGTACAGGTACCCGATCGCGGCCCCGATGAGGATCCCCAGTAGCAGCCCGGCAATCAGCATGATCGCGCTCATGTGTCTCAATACTGGCAGCTAGGGGTGACAATCCGGTCCTGACACGCCGTGCTGCCGTGCCGGCAGCAGGGCGGCCAGCGCGCGCGACAGCGCGATCGCCTGATCACACAGCTCGCCGCGGACCAGGGCCGGCCCCGCGGCCGCCCGGTGCCCCTGTGTGAACACGAGATAGACCACCCGGAGCACGGCGTCCAGCCGTTCCGTCAGGCCGGGCGGCTCGGGCATGCGCAGCGAGATACCGGCCTGGCGGATCTTGCGCTTGGCCCGGACCAGGCGCTGGGCCATCGTTGGCTCCGGCACGAGGAAGGCGGCCGCGATGTCGGCTGTGCTCAGGCCGCAGACGCAGCGCAGGGTCAGCCCGACCCGGACCGCCGGATCGAGCGCCGGGTGGCAGCAGGCGAAGATGAGGCCGAGCTGATCCTCGGCCAGGGCCGAAGCCGGGGCTGTCACCCCGGGCACCGCAGCCGCACTCGTCCGCGGGCCGGCCGGAATCTCCCGCCCGAGGCCGCGCATCGCCTCGGCCTCCTTGCCGGCGCGCAGCCGTTCGCGCCGAATCCGGTCGACCGCCTCGTGCCGGGCCACGCCGATCAGCCATGCCTTCGGGTTGGCCGGTGTCCCTTCCCGTGGCCATACCGTCAGCGCCAGGGCGCACGCGTCCTGCACGGCGTCCTCACCCGCCTCCAGGTCTCCCAGCAGACGGGTGAGGGTCGCCACCGCGGGCCACCAGTGGGCCCGGAACAGCTCGCCGGGGTCGTCGCTCAGAACGGTGCCTGCATGCTCACGGTGCCTGCCGGTAGATTCGCCGGCGGGGCTCGTAGCGGCCGCACCGCCGCAACCGGTCCGCGCGGGCACCTAAAATCGCCACGTGAGTTTGTCCATCGGTATCGTCGGGCTGCCGAACGTTGGTAAGTCCACCCTGTTCAACGCGCTGACCCGGGCGGGCGCGCTGGCGTCCAACTACCCGTTCGCGACCATCGAGCCGAACGTCGGCATCGTCGGCGTGCCCGACACGCGGCTGGCTGAGCTGGCCAAGCTGTACGACTCGGCCCGGATCGTCCCGGCCACGGTGCGCTTCGTCGACATCGCCGGCCTGGTCCGCGGAGCCGCGCAGGGACAGGGCCTCGGCAACCAGTTCCTCGGCCACATCCGCGAGACCGACGCGATCTGCCAGGTGGTCCGGGTGTTTACCGACCCGGACGTCAGTCATGTCGAAGGCGATGTGTCACCCGAACGCGACATCGAGACCGTCGTCACCGAGCTGATCCTCGCCGACCTGCAGACGCTGGAGAAGGCTTCGGCGCGGCTGGCCAAGGAAACCAAATTCGCCAAGGATCCCGAACGGAACCGGGTGGCCGACGCCGCGGTGCGGGCGCAGAAGCTGCTCGACTCCGGGACGACGCTGTTCGCGGGTGCGGCCTCGGCCGGGATCGACCTGGCCGACCTGCGTGAGTTCCAGCTGCTGACGGCCAAGCCGTTCCTGTACGTTTTCAACGCCGACAGCGACGAGCTCGCCGACTCGGCGCTGCGCCAGCGGCTGTCCGCGCTCGTGGCGCCCGCCGAGGCCATCTTCCTGGACGCAAAGACCGAGGCGGACCTGGCCGAGCTGCCCGAGGACGAGGCCGCCGAACTGCTGGCTGAGGCCGGGCTGGGAGAGCCGGGCCTGGACCAGCTGGCCCGCGCCGGGTTCCGCGCGCTCGGGCTGCAGACCTTCCTGACCGCGGGCCCGAAGGAAACCCGGGCGTGGACGATCCGGGCCGGCGGATGCGCCCCGGAGGCGGCGGGTGTCATCCATACCGACTTCCAGCGCGGCTTCATCAAGGCCGAGATCGTCTCCTACGGCGACCTGATCGCGGCGGGCTCGCTGGTCGCGGCCCGCGCAGCCGGCAAGGTCCGCATCGAGGGCAAGGACTACGTGATGCGCGACGGCGACGTGGTGGAGTTCCGCTTCAACGTCTAGCGGCCTTCGGTGTTTCTCCAGGTCAGCGGCCTGGCGAGGCTGCTTGAAGGGGTTTCTGTGGTCAATCCGCTAAGGTGAGGCCATAGAGTCACCGTTTAGGTGTGTTGGTTTCTCTGTGTACCGGCAGATCCCCGGGGTTTATCGGCTTATTCGGGTGCGGGCATAAGACTCATCAACAACGTCCTCCCGTGACTGGCTTTTATGGCGCACAATGGACCTTAAGGTCGGCGGGGTGGCGTCAGCCGAATGAAGAGCCCAACGCGGAGTGGGCGGAGGTGTGATGGTTCGCGGTTCGGGCGTAGATGACGCGGCGCGGTCGGCTGTGTACGCTAATAGCCCGGAGATGGATGCTGGCATGCCGGGACGGCCGGGTGGCAGGCGAACCCGCCAGTCCCGCTCGTGGAACGGTGGCGGAGGCCGATGGCTAGTCTGGGTCCTCCGGGCGGTGGTGTGGGCTGTCCTGCTCATCATCGGGTACCGGGGCATCACGGCGATCATCTTCAACGAGACCCCGGCATCGCGTTCCGGCTCGGGCTCCCCTGCCTCGGCCGGCACCGGGAGCAGCCAGTTTCCCGTCACCCTGGCCGAGGCGTACGCGATGCAGTTCGGTGCCGTCTACCTGAACTTCAGCACGGCGACGGCCAATCAGCGTGCCCAGGAACTTGCGACTTACCTGCCGGGCGCCGTCATCAGCGCCGACCCGCAGCTCGGCTGGGACGGTTCCGGCAGCCTCAGGCTGGAGTCGGAGCAGGTCGCCGGGATCAGCGTGCAGGATCCCGCACACGCGGTGGTGACCCTCCTGGCCAGCGTGAACGGCACGCTCATGCAGCTGGGTGTGCCCATCTACGCCGCGAACGGCGGCCTGGTGGTCTCCGGGGAGCCCGCCTGGCTGGCCGCTCCGCCGCAGGCGTCCCCGCCGTCGCCCGCGGCCGCGGCTTCAGATCCGGTCGCGCAGAGTGCGCTGAACGCCCAGCTCCCCGCCTTCTTCCAGGCTTACGCCAGCGGCGACAGCGCGACGCTGAACCGGTTCCTGGCGCCGGGCGCCACGGTGTCCGGGCTGGGCGGCGCCCTCGGCTATACGGGTATCTCCAATTTGTACGTGCCGGCCGGCGGAGCGACCCGGCACATTACGGCCACCGTCGTCTGGCAGCTGCCCGGGTCGGGCGCGAGCGGTCCCGCGAAGCTGGAGATGACGTACGACATGACCGTCATTGATCAGGCCGGCAAGTGGTACGTGCACGACATAGCGGCGTCGACACGGGGGACCCAGCAGACGGGGGGCGCATGACAGACGCTGGATATCCCGCTGCGGCCCGGCGAGGCGAGACGCGGGGTGGTGAACCATACCCGGCTCGCCACACGTATTTCCTGGGGAAGGGTAAGGGCGAAGGCTCGCCTTCGCCCCCGGCGGGAACGGGGTGTCTTACTGTGGGCACGGCACGGTTCTCGCCGGCCGCCTGGCAGGTACCGGCCACCTGGCGGGTACCTGATGATCCCGGAAGGGAAGAGTTATGTCGACGATCCACCTCCTGGCCACGGAGCCGGCGGTTGCCCTCAGCACCCAGGGGCTCGTCACCTACCTCCAGGGGCTGTTCGGGCCGCTGTTCCTCGGCATCGTGGGAATCGTCGCGCTCTTCTTCCTCTTTACTCGTGAGATCACTCGGTTTGTGCAGTTTATTGTGCTGGCCGTGCTGATAGCTATCGTTTTCTACACGCCAGGCATCGTACAGGCATTGGCCACGGGAATCACGAACGCGCTCGGAGTCCATTAGCCACCGTAACGGCGACCCCCCGTCACGGCCGAAGGAGCGCACTTCGTGGACCTGCCCACATATACGAACATCTGGCGAATTGAGAAGCGTCTCTACAAGCTCTATGATTTCCGCTTGCCGATGCCGCTTCCGATCAGCTGGATCGCCGTTTTCTGCGGCATCACGGTTCCCTACGTTGGCATCCTGGCGGCTATCGGGCTGCCCTTCAATCACAATCTGGTCGCGCTTTACGTCCTTCCGCCCGGCGTTCTGACCTGGCTCGCAACGCGGCCTGTGCTGGAAAATAAACGACTGCACGAGTTGCTTGTTTCTCAGTTCCGTTACATTGGCGAACCGCGCACCTGGTGCCGCCTTGTTCCGTTGTCCGAAAAGAATGAGATACGGGTTTACGCCAGGGTATGGCATCGCGCGCCGGCCTACGCGGAGGACGCCGGAGTGCTGACCGCCCCGGCCACCCGTACCGAGGGTGCAGCCGGGGCCGCCGGGGCACCTGCCCCGCGCGGGGTCAGCCTCCCGGCCGGCGGCGCAGGGCGGCCGGGAACCGGCCGTAGCTCCGGCCCGTCGCGGAAGACCTGGCCGAGGGGCCCGGGGCGGCCGGATCAGGCGCTGCCCTCGGCGGTCGGCGAGGCGCCCGCGTGGCCGCGTGCCGGGAGGGCTTCCACCCGGTCCAGCGGCGGCCGGGCCAGCGGCGGCGCGAGCGGATGGCCCGTTCCGATCCGGGTCGGCTCCGAACGGGCCGGACCGGAACATGCAGCGCCCGCGCCGCGGGCCGGATCCGGACGGACCGCACCGGGCTGGACCGGTCCGAGCCCGGCGGGCACGGCGGGTCCGGCCCGTCCGGCCAGGCCGCTCGCCGCGCGGACCGGGCCGGGTGCGAGCGTGCCGGGCCGCCGCGCGCCCATCCCGGGTCAGGTGCTGAGGGACCCCGCTCCGGGCGGTCCCGCTCCGGGCAGTCCCGCTCCTGCTCCAGGCGCTCCCGCTATTGCTGGTCCGGCTGAGGTCGTTCCTGCTGCGAAGGGTCCGGCTACTACTGGCCCAGCGGCGGTCGGCCCCGCCCCGGCCGGCCCGCGGCCGGTAACGCCGCCCCCCATCGAGGTGGCTCACGAGACACAGGGACCGCAGGGACCCGTGGGCGTCCCGCTGTGGGGCCGTCCGTCCGCCCGCCCTCTCGCTCCTGCCGCGCCGAGCACTCCGGGTGCCTCCGCCGCTCCCGGCACTCCGAGCGCTCCGAGTACTCCCGATGCTCCGGCCGCTCCGGGTGTCCCGGTGCCCGGAGCGGTCACCGCCGCCCCGCCGCCCCGCGCGCTGCCCGAGGCCGGAGCAGCCCGGCCGGGCGCGGGCGCGGTCGAACCCGCTACCGACACGGACCAGTCAGGTACCGGCACGGGCCAGCCCGCCTCCGGCGCGGGTCAGGCGGGCACCGTGGACACGCCTCCGCCTGCGCCTGCCGGCCCCCCGCCCGGCCCCCCGGTGGTGGACCGGCCGGCGCCGTCGATCGAGCGCGCCCTGAGCGGGCCGGACCGGATCGACAGCTGGCAGCGCCGCGTCCGGGTGGTCCCCGGTGGTCAGGGCCCGGGCAAGCGCGACCAGGAGACGCTGGACCGGAACCGGGCGCGGCTTCCGCTGGCGGGCCCGCGCCGCATCGTGTTCCTCGGCTGCACCAGCGGTGCGGGCCAGACCGTTACCGCGC
The DNA here is from genome assembly GCA_003164955.1 of Actinomycetota bacterium. Taxonomy (GTDB): domain Bacteria; phylum Actinomycetota; class Actinomycetes; order Streptosporangiales; family Streptosporangiaceae; genus Bog-532. The sequence continues at coordinate 5,263 of PLRW01000110.1, read as the reverse complement.
TGATGACGGGCCAGTTGCTAGCCGTCCTGCGCGGCGATCCGGTCGCGGCCATCGACCTGAACCCGGGCCACGGGTCCCTCGTCCGGCAGGCGCAGGCCGTCCCCGCGCTCACCGTGGCCGCGCTGCTGGAGGGCTCGGCTCCGCCTGCTCCCGCGAGTACGACCGCGGGAGGCAGGTTCGACGTCATCACCGCCGACGAGGATCCGGCCTCCTCGCCCGTGCCCGGCCCGCCCGTGCCCGGCGATCGGGATTATGCCCGGCTCGCGGAGCAGGCCGGCCGTCATTACCCGCTGACGATGCTCGACCCGGGGGCCTCCGAGGTGACCCGGATCCTGGCCATCGCCGACGAGCTTGTGCTGGTCGCGCCCGCCAGCGCGGACGCGCCACGGTCGCTGGCGATGACCCAGGAGTGGCTGAACGGCAACGGGCACGCCGAGCTCGCGGCCCGCGCGGTGACCGTGGTCAACGGCGTGAGCAAGGCCAGCATGAGCGACGTCGAGCAGACCGAGGCCGTCGCGCGCGGGCGCTGCCGCGCGATCGTCCGGATTCCGTGGGACGACGTGCTGGCCGCCGCGGGCACAGGGCCCGCGGGATCCGGTGCACCCGCAGAACCCGGTGCACCCGCCGGGCCTGCCGGTCCCGCCGGGGTGTCGTCGCTGCGGCCGCAGGCCCGGCACGCTTTCACCGCCCTCGCCGGAGTGCTTGTCGCGGGGCTGGCCGCGGCCCCGGTTCCCCGGAAGGTTCTGCATTGACCAGTCGGACGAAGGGCAGCAGCCGGCTCGACATCCGGTATTTCGACGACCGGATCCTGCTGACCGACACGCACGCGTGGGCGTACTTCCGGCTGCCGTCGATTTCGTATGAGTTCACGACGCCGGAGGAACGCGAGGCGCTGGCCACCAACATCACGGTCGCGCTGGCCGCGATCAGGATGGCCGACGCCGAGGTGCACCTGCGGATCGCGCAACGGTCGTACCCGGCGGCGGACTGGGCCACCGGCCTGGACGCCACCTCCGACGGCGGTGCCGGCTGGCGTGAGTACCTGGACGAGTCCTATCAGCACGTGTGGACCAAGGACTTCTGGAGCAAGGAGATCTACCTGGGTGTCCGGCTGGGGCAGCGCGGCATGCGCGCGCAGCTGTCCGGCGGGGTGCTCTCCCAGTTCATCTCGCTCTACCAGAGCGGGGAGCGCCGGCTGGGCATCGAGGACGAGGCGGTCGGATCGAGCGAGAACGGCAAGTGGACCGACCAGGCTGAACGGGTCGGCCGGGCGCTGGCCGCCAGTGCGCTCGCGGCCCGGCACGCCACCTCCGACGAGCTGGCCTGGCTGTTGCGGCACGCGCTGATGGGCTCGCTCGGCGATCCGCCCCCGTCGGCCACCAAGCGGCGGCGGTGGGGCGCCGGGGAGATCGAGGGACTGTTCGAGGGCCAGGTGCACAATGGCCGCACGCTGCTGCGGCTTGAGCACACCACCGGTGACTCCTTCGCCGCGTTCCTGTCCTTCTCCCGATTCCCCGACGTCATGTCCTTCCCCGACGGGGAGCCGTGGCTGCACTACGCCGATTCGCTGCCGTTCCCGGTCGAGGTCAGCTCGCGGATGCGGCTGATTTCGCCCGCGAAGGCGAGCAAGGACGTCAGCCGGCGCCTGGCCCACGCGCGCGACATGGACGCGCACATCAGGGAGGCCGGCGTGGAGGCGCCGATCGCGCTCGCCGAGCAGATCGCGGCGGCGCGCATGCTGGAACACGGCATCACCAAGGAACGCCTGCCGTTCGTCTACGGCTGGCACCGCCTGATCGTCACCGCTCCCACCCGGAGCCTCTGCGTCCGGCGGGTCGAGGCGGTCATCGAGCACTACCGCGACATCGGGATCGATATCGTCAACTCGACCGGCGACCAGTTTTCGCTGCTGAGCGAGTCGCTGCCCGGCGACCGTGTCCGGCTCGGCTCCTACCTGCAGCGGCAGCCGCTGTACACCATCGCCGGCGGCATGCCGACCGCCACCGTGGACCTGGGTGACCGGATCGCCGAGGGCGTCGGCTGGATCGGCCCGTACATCGGCGAGACCCTGGGCCGGGCCCGGGCGATCGTGCACTTCGACCCGCTGCTCGCCGCCGCGCGCAACCGGCCGACCGCCATCGCGATCACCGGGGAGCCGGGGGGCGGGAAGACCACGCTGGCCCTGCTGCTCATCTACCAGCTTGCCCTGCGCGGGTCGACGGTCGCGGTGATCGACCCCAAGGGCGACGCGACGTCGCTGGTCCGGCTGTTGCAGGCGCGCGGCCGCCGGGCGCGGGTGCTCTCGCTCGGGTCGGCGGCCCCCGGATTGCTCGACCCGTTCTCCTTCGGCGACGACCTGGCCACGAAGCGGACCATGGCGACCGAGACGCTGCGGCTGCTGCTGCCGAGGATGAGCGAGGAGCGCGAAAGCGCGCTGATCCAGGCCGTCGGCGCGGTCGCGGCCGGACCGCGTCCCAGCCTCGGCAAGGTGGTCCGGCACCTGGAGCAGGCCGACGACCCGGCGTCGAAGAACCTCGGCGCCGTCATGCGGTCCATTTCCGAGATGCGCCTCGCCCGGCTGTGCTTCGCGCCGTCGGGCGGCCAGCAGGTCGACGCGGAGGGCTGGACCACGGTGTTCACGCTCGGCGGCCTGACCCTGCCGGACACCGCGATCAGCCGGGACGACTACTCCTACGAGCAGCGGCTGTCCGTGGCGCTGCTCTACCTCGTGTCACAGTTCGCCCGCCGGCTGCTGAACGGAATGGACCGCCGGATGCCGAAGGCCATTTTCCTCGACGAGGCGTGGGCGATCACCGCGACTCCCGAGGGCGCCAAGCTCGTCCCGGAGGTTTCCCGTATGGGCCGGTCGAGGAACACCGCGCTGATCCTCGTCTCACAGAACGCCAGGGACCTGCTGAACGAGCAGGTGACGAACTGTATCTCCAGTGTCTTCGCGTTCCGTTCATCGGAACGGACCGAGGTGGAGAGCGTGATGTCGCTGCTCGGCGTCGAGGCTTCCGACGAGCACAAGGCGGTCCTGCGCGGCCTCGGCAACGGCGAAGCCGTCTTCCGTGACCTGGACGGGCGCGCGGGCCGGATCGGCATCGACCTCGCCTCCGACGAACTGCAGCGCTGGCTGGACACGAACCCGACCCGGTCCCGGCCGGACGAGGCGGCCCACCCGCACGACGCGGCATCGGCCGCCGCAAACCGCGCGGACGGCGGGGCCGAAGGCGCCGGGCACGACGACGGCGGCCATCCACCCCGGGAGACCGCAGGCGAGGCGAGCAAGTGACCACCCGAAGAAGCTCAACAGGAGCTCCCCAGATGGCCAGATTCACGTTGCGCTGGGTGGCCCGGCTGCTGATTGTCATCGGCGCCATCGTGGCCGTGCCCCTCTACGCCGCGACCGCATTCGCGTCGTCCCCGGCGGTCTCCGGCGCGCCCGCGGTCTCCGGCGCGCCCGCGGTGTCCAGCCCGGTCGTCAGCGTGGGGCCGAGCGCCCCGGCGGTTCTCACCGCGGCGAACGCGGCGGACGCCGCCCGTGCCCCCGCGGGCGGCGTCTGCTCGGTGCCGGGCATCGGCGACATCGGCGGCCTGCTGGGACTGTGCTCGGCCGGGTCCAGTGGCATCATCGGCGACCTGAACAACGTCTGCCAGCCGTCCATCCCGCAGCCGGAGGCGGCCAACAGCGGGATCGACTCACTGATCCAGCCCCCGGCCGGGGTCGTATCGGGACACACCCTGTACGACAGCTACGGAGTGGGCGGGCAGTTCTGGGCCGCGCACGGCCTGCAGTGTTCCGATATGACCTCGCTGATCGGCAACAACGTAGCCGGGATGGTCTTCGACGCGGCCAAATCGATCGACCGCGTCACCATCACCGTGTACCAGTCCGCGGCCGGCAACGGCATCCTGAACTGGCTGCAGAGCGTGGCCGACCGGCTGATCAGCGCGCTCGGCAACGCGGTCTACTTCACCTATCTGACGCCGGTCATCATCCTCGGCGCGATCTGGATGGCCTGGAACGGCCTGGTCCGGAAGCGGGCGACACGCGCCATCGAGGGCACGCTCTGGATGGTGGTGGCGTGCGCCTCCGCGATCTGGCTGATCGGGCGGCCCGCCGACTTCACCGGCGTGGGCACGACGGTCTCCAACGGCATCACCCAGGCCCTGAACGTCGCCTTCGCGAACCTGCCCAATCCCGGCGGCAACAACTGCGTGCCGGTCCAGGGCAATGACCCGCAGGCGGCCACCGGCAACTTCGGCTTCACCTCCAGCAACGGGCTGGTCGACAACAACGCCAACGAGCTGTGGTCGGTGCTGGTCTGCAAGCCGTGGCTGGACGGCGAGCTGGGCTCGACCCAGTACTCCACCACGGGCAAGGGGCAGACGGTGGTGAACACCTACGGCCGGCAGTTGCTGTGGGCTCAGGCCATCGCGACCAACGAGCAGCCGTCGTCCGCCCTCATCTCGGCCAAGCAGGCGACCTACAACGGCATCGCGAGCTCCCTGCAGCAGAACGATCCCTCGGTCTACGCGCTCTTCCAGGGCAACCAGTGGACGACGCGGCTGGAGATCGGGTTCGCCGCGCTGTTCGCGGCGCTGGTGGCCGGGCTGCTCATCCTGCTGATCGCCCTTACCTTGATCATCTTGAAGCTCGGGTTCCTGCTGTTGCTCATCGCGGGCCCGTTCTTCCTGATCATCGGCACGCATCCGGGTTTCGGCCGGATCATTGCGATCCGCTGGTTCGAGATGCTGGTGGGCGTGCTGATGAAACAGGTGGCGGTCGCGCTGGCGCTGAGCGTCCTGCTGTACGCGTACTCGCTCATCATGGGCACCAGCGACGCGGTGCTGCCCTGGGCGCTGAAGATCCTTATGATCGCGCTGGTGACCGTGGCGGTCTTCATCTACCGCAAGCCATTCCAGCACCTGTTCTCCGCCGTGGGCTACGGTGTCATCGGATCGCAGGATCGCGCCGACGTCAGCCTGCGGCAAGCCAGCACCACCTTCCGGCGGGTCACCCGGGACAGCGCGACCGTCGCCGTTCCCGGGGTCGCGGCGTACCGGGTCGGCCGGTGGGCGCGGCGCAATCCCGGTGAGGCGGCCGCGCTCGCGGCCGGGATCGTCGGTGCGGCCGGTGCCGCCAGCGCGGGCGCCGCGGCCGGCAAGGTGGCCGCCGCCCAGGCGGCCGGGGCCGGCACCGGCGTGACCGACGAGGCCGCCGGCCGGATCTCGGACAAGCCGGTCTCTGGGATCTGGC